>CAYZWR010000193.1:0-4390 GCA_964481735.1 uncultured Thermoanaerobaculia bacterium | reverse complement strand
ACGCAGGTGCGCAGCGTGATGACGCCGCGGGTCGAGATGGTCTGCGGGCGGTTGGGCGATTCGCTCGACCGGCTGGCCGACCTCTTCACCGCCTCGGCGTACTCCCGTCTGCCGCTCTATCGCGATTCGATCGACCAGATCGCCGGCGTGCTGCACATCCGGGACCTCTTTCGCGCCCTGCGCAGCTCGCCGGCGCCGTCGCTCGAGGAGCTGCTGCAGCCGCCGTTCTTCGTGCCCGAGACGAAGCTGCTCGGCGAGCTGCTCAAGGAGCTGCAGGCGCGCCGGCTGCAACTGGCGATCGTGGTCGACGAGTTCGGCGGCACCGCCGGACTGGTCACCGTCGAGGACCTGCTCGAGGAGATCGTCGGCGAGATCGCCGACGAGCACGACGAGGAAGTGCCGGAGAACCGGCTGCTCGAGGATGGCAGCCTGATGCTCGATGGCCGGGCGGACATCGAGACGTTGGACGAGATGTTCCGCGTGCGGCCGGAGGGCGAGGGCTTCGAGACGGTGGGCGGTCTGATCTCGAGTCTCCTCGGCTACGTCCCGGCGGCGGGGGAGAGCGTCGAGCACCTCGGGCTGCGCTTCGAGATCGAGAAGGCCGACGAGCGGCGGATCCTCGCGGTGCGGGTGCGCCGCCTCGAGCCCGGAGCCGAGCGCAGCGATGGCTAAGGCGGGAACCATCGCCCTGGTCGGGCGGCCCAACGCCGGCAAGTCGACCCTGATGAATCTCCTGCTGGCCGAACGGCTGGCCATCGTCTCGGACAAGCCGCAGACGACGCGGCACCGGATCGTGGGCATCCTCACCCGGCCCGAGGGACAGGCGGTCTTCTTCGATACGCCGGGGATCCACAAGCCGATGCACCGCCTGAACCGGGAGATGCTGCGCGAGGCGACCGAGGCGCTCGCCGAGGCCGACCTGGTCTGCCTGATCGTCGACGTGGCGCAACCCTTCGGCAAGGGCGAGGCCTTCCTGCTCGACCTCGTGGCCCGCGCGCCGCAAACCAAGATCGCGGTGCTCAACAAGATCGACCTGGTGGCGAAGCCGAAGCTGCTGCCGAGGATGGCGCGTTACGCCGAGGGCCACCACTTCGCCGCGATCATCCCGGTCTCGGCCGCGACCGGCGACGGCAGCGAGCAGCTGCTCGGCGAGATCTTCCGCGCCCTGCCCGAAGGCGAGCCGCTCTACGACCCCGAGCTGCTGACCATCCACCCGGAGCGCTTCCTGGTCACCGAGCGCATCCGCGAGAAGGTGCTGCAGGAGACGCGGGACGAGCTGCCCTACTCGACGGCGGTGTTGCTGGAGCGCTGGGAGGATCCGGGGGAGGATCGGGCGCTACGCATCTACGCCGCGGTGGTCGTGGAGCGCGAATCGCAGAAGAAGATCCTGATCGGCCACCAGGGCGACAAGATCCGCACCATCGGCACGGCGGCGCGGGTCGACCTCGAGGAGTTCCTCGGCCGCAAGATCTACCTCGACCTCAGGGTGCGATGCGAGCCAGGCTGGCGCGAGAATCCGCGCATCGTCGGCGAGCTGGTGCGCGAGCCGCAGGCGGTGGACCTGTCGCCCGACGCCGACCGCGAGGCCGGGGACGGCGCGGCACCCGACCCGGACGACGAGGAGCCGCCGGCCTAGCCGGCGATCCGGTTCTCTTCGACCAGCCGGCGGACCAGGGCGATGTTGTCGCGGTGTCCGGTCAGGCGGGCGGTGACCTTGCCGCGCAGCGGATAGCCGAGCAGGTAGAGATCGCCGATCACGTCCAGGATCTTGTGGCGGACGAACTCGTCGGCGAAGCGCAGCTCGGTGTTGATCACGTTGTCCTCGCCCACCAGGATGAAGTTGTCGAGCCGGCCTCCCGAGCCCAGCCCGAGCTCGTTGAGCATCTTGAGATCGCGCATGAAGCCGAAGGTGCGCGCGGGCGCGATCTCGGTGACGTAGCTCTCCGGGCCGGCGAGGTCGAAATCGTAGAACTGTTCGCCGATCGGCGCCGGATAGCGCAGCAGGTAGCTCACCCGGAAACCGTCGTAGGGCTCGACGGTGAGGGACTTGGCACCGTTACCGACCTCGTAGCGCCGGTCGACCACGAAGTCGAGCCGCGGCACGCCCTGCTCCTCGAAGCCGATCGCCTCGAGCGTGCGGCAGAACTCGAGCGCCGAGCCGTCGAGGACCGGCACCTCGCCGTGCACCTTGATCAGGAGATTGGTGACGCCGAAAGCGTGCAGCGCCGAGAGGAGATGCTCCACGGTCTTGATCTGCGCGGCGTGCGAGCCGAGGGTCGTGGCGTACTCGGTGTCGCCGACTTCCGAGACCCGGGCCGGGATCGATTCGGCGTAGGGCAGGGAGAAGAAGTGGATGCCGGAGCCGGGCGGGAGCGGCTGCAGGACCAGCCCGGTGCGGCCGCCGGAATGCAAGCCGAGCCCGTACAGCACGGTGCTCTGGCGGATGGTGCGCTGAGCGTGGGACGAAGGCGCCAGGCAGCGCAGCGGCGGCGGCGGCGTACGGCGGTGGTCGTGCCCGTTGCCGCGCGGCTCGGCGGGAGCCGGGCCCGCGCTCGATGCCGCCACGGCGGCGCGGCGCGACGCGAGGGCGCCCCGGGCGGCGTCCAGCACCTGCTCGTAGGAGACCGGTTTCTCGAGGTAGTCGAAGGCGCCCATCTTGATGGCGCGCACCGCGGTGGAGGTCGTTCCATGCCCCGAGATCAGCACGACCGCCGCCCGCGGATCGATCTCGCGCAGCGCGCCGAGGGTCTCGAGCCCGTCGCGGTCGGGCAGCCAGACGTCGAGGAAGACGACCTCCGGGCGGTGGCGGCGGTAGAGCTCGATCGCCTCGTCGCCGCTGCCCGTGGTGAGGGTTGCGAAGCCGTTGTCGGCGAGCACGCCGGAGAGCGTCGAGAGGATGCCCACTTCGTCGTCGACGAGCAGGACGAGCGGAGCTGGATCGGTCGCTGCGGCCACCGCCGGCAAGCGTACCACCGCGCCGAAGGCGCCGGATCGCTGTGCTACATTGCCGAGCCGTGGAGCCGAGCAACGAGAGCGACCTCCCGCGTCGCCAGGAGCGTCTCGCCGAGACGCTGGCCAAGTACCTCGAGCGGGGAGCGCGGGCCAATGTTTCCAAGCTGATCGGACGGGTTCGCCCGGCCGACGTGGCGTTGCTCCTGGCGGATCTCGAGACCGACCGCCAGCGCCAGGTGTTCGACATCCTGACCGCCGACTACGCTGACGCGGCGGGCGAGGTGCTGACCGAGATGTCGCCGGCGCAGCGCCTGGCCCTGCTCGAGCAGCTGCCGCCGGAGCGCACCGCGGCGGTGCTCTCGCGCATTCCGGTCGACGACGCCGTCTTCGTCCTCGAGTCGCTGCCCGCGCCGCTGCACGACCAGGTGCTCGAGCTGGTGGATCTGAAGGACCTCGCCGGCGTGCAGACCCAGCTCGCCTTCCGCGAGGGCTCGGCGGGGCGCATCATGGATCCCGACCTCTTCGCGCTGCCGGAGACCGAGACCGTGCAGGCCGCCATCGGGGCGATCCAGCAGAAGCGCGACCTCGAGATGATCTTCTACCTCTACGTGGTCGATCGCGACGGCCACCTGGTCGGCGTGACGTCGCTTCGCCAGCTCCTCCTCTCCAAGCCGGCGCAGACGCTCGGCGAGATCATGCAGCGCTCGGTGATCAAGGTCGACGTCGACACCGACCAGGAGGAGGTCGCCCAGCTCGCGGCGCGCTACGACCTGCTGGCGGTGCCGGTGGTGGACCGGCAGAACCGGCTGGCCGGGATCGTGACGGTGGACGACATCATCGACGTGGTGAAGGAGGAGGCGACCGAGGACCTCTTCAAGCTCGCCGGCTCGTCGGACAGTGAGCTGCTCTACGAGGAGCGGGCGATCCGCGTCGCCGGCCTGCGCCTCCCCTCGCTGCTGCTCAGCATGGTGGGGCTCCTGGGCACCGGTCTGCTGCTCGAGTACTTCCAGGTCCGCTTCCTCGACGCCCTCTTCCTGCTCGCCTTCGTGCCGCTCATCATGGGCATGGGCGGCTCGATTGGCAATCAGGCCTCGACCGTGGCGGTGCGCGGGCTGGCCTCCGGCCGGCTCGATCGCGGGGAGGGGCGTCTCGCCGCCTTCCTCTGGCGGCAGCTCAAGGTCGCCGGCCTGCTAGGCATCGCCTGCGGTCTGCTAGTCGGCGGGATCGCCTTCGCGCTGCGCCAGAACCCGACCTACGGGCTGGTGGTGGGCTTCGCGCTCTGTTTCTCGATCCTGCTCGCCGCGGCGACCGGGGCGCTCATCCCGCCGCTCCTCGCCCGCCTCGGCTTCGACCCGGCGGTCGCCTCCGGCCCCCTGCTCTCGACGACCTACGACATCACCGGCATCCTCATCTACTTCGGCCTCGCCGCGCTGCTCCT
>CAYZWR010000192.1:0-4399 GCA_964481735.1 uncultured Thermoanaerobaculia bacterium | reverse complement strand
TGACCATGCCGACGATCATCAGAGGCGCCACTTCGCCGGCGGCGCGCGCCATGGCGAGGATCACGCCGGTGAGAATGCCGGGAGCCGCTGCCGGGAGGACGACCTTCCAGGTGGTCTCCCACTTGGTCGCGCCGAGCGCCAGCGAGCCGGCGCGCACGATCCCCGGCACCGCCGCGAGCCCCTCCTCGGTGGCGACGATGACCACCGGGACGGTGAGTAGCGCGAGCGTGAGGGCACCCCAGAGGATGCCGCCGGTGCCGAAGGTCGGCGTGGGCAGCGCTTCCGGGTAGAACAGTCGGTCGATCGACCCGCCGATCGTGTAGACGAAGAAGCCGAGGCCGAAGACCCCGAAGACGATCGACGGGACGCCGGCGAGGTTGTTCACCGCGATGCGCACCATGCGGACCAGCGGGCCCTGCTTGGCATACTCGCGCAGATAGATCGCGGCGAGCACGCCCAGCGGCACGACGGCGAACGACATCAGGAAGACCATCATCACCGTGCCGAAGATCGCCGGGAAGATCCCGCCCTCGGTGTTGGATTCGCGCGGGTCGTCGGCCACGAACTCGAAGACCCGCGCGACGTAGAGCCCGAGCTTCGCGCCCACCGACAGCGTGTTGGGCCGCAGGGCCCGCACCACGGATCCGACCGCGATCTCCTTGCGCTCGCCGCTCGCGGCCTCCATGACCAGGATCTCGGCCGCGAGGGCGTCGCGCGCCGCGAAGAGCCGCGTCGCGAGCTCCTCGTACGCGCCCTCCAGGCGCTGCATCTCGACGCGGATCGCGGCGTGCCGCCGCGAGCGCTCCGGCTCGGCGGGCGCCGCGAGCTCGAGGCGCCGTTCGGAGAGCCGGAGCTTCTCGATCTCGTAGTTGATGTCGCCGATCGCCCCGCGCTCGAGCTCGCGGATCGCTCGGCGCTCGGCGCGCTTGCGCTCGAGCAGCGGCTCGAGCGCCCGCCAGACGGCCTCACCGCCGCTCGCCAGGAGCTCCTCGCCACGCCGCAGCTCCACGGCGCGGCCGTAGAAGTTCCCCCACTCGAGGCGCTCGAGCAGGATCGCCTCCGGCGGTAGCGCGCGGCCCACGATGTCGTGCGCGTCGAACCAGCGGAAATCGCTCCCGGTGAGATCCCGGTTGCCGAGCCGCAGTTGGATCCGGCTGCCGCCTGCCCCCTCGCCTCCCTCCGGAATCGTCTCCTCGGCGTGAAGCTCGCCGAGCTGCCGGGTGCCGTCCGCCAGAGCGAGCTCGAGGAGGTCCTTCTGCCAGAAGAACCGCCCGCCCTGGAAGGCGATCAACGAGAGGAGCCCGAGGATCAGCAGCAGGTTGAGCGCCAGCGCGCCGCCGCACAGCGCGGTCAGGGAGACGCCGAGGAGCTCGCGGCGGGTGGAGCTGGAGGCGCGCGGCATCGGGTCCCTCAGAGCTGCGCGAATTTCCGCCGCAGACGCTGGCGGACGATCTCCGCCGCGGTGTTGACCAGGAAGGTGAAGAGGAAGAGCAGCAGCGCGGCGAGGAAGAGCGCGCGATAGAGCGTGCCGCCGTGCGGCGCCTCCGGGATCTCCACCGCGATGTTCGCCGACAGGGTGCGGAAGCCGTTGAACGCATTGAGCTCGAGGATCGGCGTGTTGCCGGTCGCCATGAGCACGATCATGGTCTCGCCGACCGCGCGGCCGAAGCCGATCATGATCGCCGAGAAGATCCCCGGTGAGGCCGTCGGCAGGACGACGCGGGTGACCGTCTGCCAGCGGTTGGCGCCCAGCGCGAGGGAGCCCGCGACCAGATTGCGCGGCACGTTGGAGAAAGCGTCCTCGGAGATGGCGAAGATGATCGGGATGACCGCGAACCCCATGGCGAGGCCGACCACCACGGCGTTGCGCTGGTCGTAGCGCAGGCCGGTCGAGGCGAGCAGCCAGGAGGAGAAGCTGCCGTCGAAGGCGAGCCGCTCGAAACCGGGCGAGAGAGCGAGGCAGGCCCACAGGGTGAGCGCCACGGCCACCAGGTAGAGCCCGACCTCGGAGCCCGCCGGGAAGCGGCCGCGAATGGCGAGCGGCAACCGGCTCCAGGCGAGCCCGGTGAGCAGCACGGCGAGCGGCAGGCCGAGCAACAGGAGCAGGAGAGCCGGGAACGCGCGCTCGAGCATCGGGGCCAGCCAGAGCCCGGCGAGGAAGCCGAGCACGACCGAAGGGAGCGCGGCCATGATCTCGACCGTCGGCTTGACGTAGGCGAGCAGCCGGGGGTGGAGGAACTGTGACGCGAACATCGCTCCGAAGACCCCCAGCGGGATGGCGAGGACGAGGGAGTAGAAGGTCCCCTTGAGCGTGCCGAAGACCAGGGGCGTGAGGGAGAGCTTGGACTCGAAGTCGTCCGTGCCTCCGGTCGACTGCCAGACGTAGTCGGGCTTCTCGTACCCCTCGTACCAGACCTTGCTGAACAGCGCTCTCCAGGAGACCTCGGGATGCGGGTTCTCGATCTCGAGCGAGAGGACCTGGTGCCCGGCGGCGAGGGCCGCGCCGTCGGCCTTGGGCGCGATGGCGAGCGCCGACGCGGCCCCGAGCGGCGACGGTCCGCGCCAGAGCGTGCGCTCGGAGGTGGAGTAGTAGAGACCCAGGCCGCCGGCGCCGTCCTGGACGAGGAAGGAACGGTTGCGCTGCGACGGCGCGATGGTCCGGATCGGCGCGGCATGGGCCGGGAAATCGCGGATCCGCGTCAGGACGAAGGTGTCGTCCGACTGCCGGACCGGAAACCAGATCGAGATCGCGCCGCTCTCCTGGCCGACCACCAGCGACCGGTCGCCGATCAGGAAGGCGAGCGCGGAGACGCTCCCGGCCCCCGCGGAAACCACCTGCGGCGCGACCTCCTGCCCCTGGTCGAGCCGCCAGGAGTAGAGCTCGCCCGAAGCCGCGCCGCCGTAGAGGTGGGTCTGCTCGACGTCGAGCAGCAGGGAGGTGAGGGGGCGGGCCGGCGCGAAGCGCAGCCGCTCCTCCGAGCGCGTGACCTCGCCGGTGAAGTCGTTGGTCTCGGCGGCGAGCTTGAGCACCGCGATCGAGCCGTCGGCGAGCTGGGCGGCCGCGGACGCGCGCTCCGAACCCTCGAGGAGCGCCGCGAAGGCGCGCAGCGGGCGGCCCGCCGGATCGAGGTCGAGCACCACGGCCTCGGGAAGGAGCGGCCGGACTTCACGATCCCCGCCGGCGCCGAAGGTGACCTCCCAGCGGACTTCCTGCGCCACGACCCGGCCATCGCTCGTCGCCGCGGCGAAAGCCGCGCCGTTGCTCACCGTCCGACCGGCGGCGAGCTCGACGCCCGCGGCGAGCAGGGGGCGCTCCGCGACCAGCCGGGCGTCGGACAGCCGGGCTACCCGGAGCACGCCGTCGGCCCCCAGCGTCGCGACGTGCGTGCGGTGCTCGTCCTCGAGGATCGCCAGAGCGGGCGCGGGCAGCTCGACCGTCGCGCCGGTGCGGACGCGCGCCGGCCGCAGCAACGGCAGCACCTCGATCAGGATGAACACCAGGATGCCGAGGATGCTCGCGATGATGGCGAGGCCGCCGCCGGTGACCACCCAGCGCGCGGCGCGATCGACCAGCAGGCGGTGCCGGGAGGTCCTCGCCCGGACGCGAGCAGGCGCGGCGCGGGGAGCCACGGCCAGGACGGGATCGAGGTCGGAAACGGACATGGCGTTCGCGAGGCCAGGAACGCGAGGGCCCGGCGGCTGGGCCGCCGGGCCGCCGGGCTCCGCGCGAGACTACTGCAGCTTGACCAGCTCCTCGCCCGCGATCTTGCCGGAGATCGGCAGGTAGCCGTCCTTGACCACGATCTCCTGGCCCTCCTTGGAGACGACGAACTTGAGGAACTCGCGGACCAGCGGATCGAGCGGCTTGTTGGGCGCCTGGTTGAAGTAGACGTAGAGGTAGCGCGACAGCGGGTACTTGCCGGAGAGCACGTCGGCGGCCTCGGTGGAGTAGAACTGCCCGTCCTTGCCGGCCAGCGAGAGCGGGCGGACCCCCGAGGTGCGATAGCCGATGCCGCTGTAGCCGATGCCGAAGCGGTCCTCGGTCACCCCCTGGACGACCGAAGCCGAGCCGGGCTGCTCCTTGACGGTGTCGCGGTAGTCGCCCTTGCCGAGCGCCATTTCCTTGAAGAAGCCGTAGGTTCCGGAGGCCGAGTTGCGTCCGTAGAGCGAGAGCGGTTTGCCCGCCCAGTCGGCGGTGAGCCCGAGGTCGCCCCAGGTCTTCACGTCCTTGCCGCCGAGCTTGCGGGTCTTGGAGAAGATCGCGTCCACCTGCTGCAGGGTGAGCTTCTCGAGCGGGTTGTCCTTGTTGACGTAGACCGCCAGACCGTCGACCGCGACGCGCAGGACGGAGGGCTTGTAGCCGTACTTCTTCTCGAACTCGTCGATCTCCTCGGCCTTC
>CAYZWR010000191.1:0-4477 GCA_964481735.1 uncultured Thermoanaerobaculia bacterium | reverse complement strand
CGGAGGGCTTGTAGCCGTACTTCTTCTCGAACTCGTCGATCTCCTCGGCCTTCATGGCGCGGCTCATCGGACCGAGCTGGGCGGTGCCCGAGATGAGCGCCGGGGGCGCGGTCGAGGAGCCCTTGCCCTCGATCTGGATGCGGACGTTGGGGTACTGCTTCTGGAAGCCCTCCGCCCAGAAGGTCATCAGGTTGTTGAGGGTGTCCGAACCGATCGAGCTGACGTTGCCGGAAATCCCGCTCGTCTTGGCGTAGGGCGGGATCGAGGCGTCCACCTTGGCCGGCTGCTGGGCGGCGAGCGGCGTGGCGGCGAGGGCGAGGGCCGCGAGGGCCGGGATCGACAGGCGCTTCATCACGTTTCTCCTCCTGGAGATGGGGCCCGGCGGGAGCCGGGCAGATTCCGCGTTCGCGGCCGCGCTCGTCGGGGCGCGGAGCGGAACCCCGCCGGGGGTTCGAGTGCAGTCTCGCAGGGGGGTTTGTCAGCCCGAGGGAAGGGCTGTTACAGCCGTGTGACAGGGGGGACCGGCGCCCGCGCGGCCGGCGGGGCTCAGAGCGGCTCGGCGGGCGCCTTCTCGTCGGGCGTCATGTGCCGGATGTCGCGCCCCTCGACGTAGAAGATGACGTCCTCGCCGATGTTGGTGGCGTGGTCGGCGACCCGCTCGTAGTTGCGCGCGATGAGCAGCAGATGGAGAGCTCGGGTCACCGTGCGCGGGTCCTCGATCATGTAGGTCAGGAGCTCGCGGAAGAGCTGCTTGTAGAGCCCGTCGACCTCGTCGTCGCGCCGGCAGACCTCGAAGGCGGAGTGGGCGTCGCGGCGGACGAAGCTGTCCAGCGCGTCGCGCACCATCTCCTGGGTGATCAGCGCCAGGCGCGGCAGGTCGATGTAGGGCTTGAGCGGCGGCTCCTGGTTGAGCACCTCGACCGCCTGGGCGATGTTGACCGCCGAGTCACCCATCCGCTCGAGATCGTTGGCGATCTTCATCACCGCGACCAGGAAGCGGAGGTCGATCGCGGTCGGCTGTTGCAGCGCCAGCACCGTGCTGCAGGCCTCGTCGAGGTCCTTCTCGAGCTGGTCGACGTCGCTGTCGGTGCGGATCACCGCCTGGGCGCGCGACGTGTCGCGCTCGACGAGCGCCGCCATCGCCTCGCTGATCATCCGCTCGACCAGGCCTCCCATGCGCAGCAGCAGCTGCCGGATGCGGTCGAAGTCCTGGTCGCGATGTCGTTCCATGGGGAGAGATCCTCGAAGGCCGGCTCGGAAACTACTACGAATGAAAAAAGGGGGGGAGGCCCCCGAGGCTGGCCAGGGGCCTCCCGCGCCGAGGGGGCTCTAGAAGATGACCTGGAGCTGGACGCGGAGCTCGTCGAGCTCGGCGCCACTGGTCTTGTCCTCGTAGGTGAAGTAGTCGGCCTGGATCTTGTTGACGTGCTTGTTGAGGTACCAGCTCACGCCGATGCCGGTGCCTTCGAAGTCCTTGAGCGCGCTGCCCAGGTTGGTGACCGAGAAGGTCTGGTCGCGCTCGATGTTCTCGAGCCGTCCGGCGATCTCGAACTTCTTGTTGGGGAAGAGGTAGCCGGCCTGGACGTAGTAGCCCTTGTTGTCCGAGGTGACGTTCGACTGGTTCTCCGCCTCCTCGTCGAAGTACTCCCCCTGGACGTTGAAGCCGCGCCACTTGAAGGCGGCCTCGTAGCCCAGACGGAAGACGTCGATCGCCGAGGTGCCGGTGCCGATCGTGTTGTCCAGGGCGCCGAGCGCGAGGACCAGCTTGGGCGAGTCGGGGTAGTCGAGCGAGCTCTCCTCGAACTTGTACTCGCCGAACGGCATCCACCCGACACGGCCGGAGTAGAGGTAGTCGTCGTTGTCGTTGATGTTGACGTTGCGGGCGATGCCGTTGTAGGCGCCGATGGCGTACTCGAAGGTCTTCGACTCGTTCATGCCCTCGACGCGGATGCCCTGGTCCCGGCCCGGCGCGTAGAGCGCATTGCCGATCCAGCGGTCGACGAACTGCTGCTTGCCGGACGAGGTGTACTCCTGGCGGCTGAACGGCACCTTGCCCTGGCCCACCCAGATCGTCGCCAGCGGGTTCTTCGCCCACCAGATCTCGGCGTCCTCGAGCTCGGGGCCGCGGCGCACCGTGGTGCGCAGGGTGGTGCCGGAGAGCGACGCCGCGGTGACGTAGCCGGCGCCCACCCAGTTGGCCTGCAGCTTGAACTTCCAGTCGCCGGCTTTGCCTTCGATCGCGGTCTTGGCGCGCCGGATGTTGAAGGTGCCGACGTCCTCGGTCGCCGGGTTCTCGGCGTCGAACATGGAGTAGCGCGCCTGCAGGCGGTTGGAGATCGAGATCTCGGCGCCCTTGACCTTGAAGGTCGTCTTGCCGTCCTTCCAGGAGACGTCGAAGGGCGGAGCGTAGGGCTTCTGGCTGGTGCGCTCGTAGCCGGGGAGGTTGTGTTTGAAGAGGTAGAGATCGACCGCCGTCTCGTTCTCGGCCACCAGGGTCTTGCCCCCCTCGGCGCGGCCGACCAGGGTGACCGCGGTGCCGATCTCGCCGCTCTCGCTCCAGGTCTTGAAGCGCTCCGGCGTGTTGAAGACATAGACCCGGCCGTCCTTCTCGACCTCCTGGTAGTAGAGCCCCATGATCGGTCCCTGGGCCGCGAGCGGGGCCACCGCTGCGACGGCGAGGGCCAGCGCGCCGAGAACGGCCGCGATGCAGATGGACTTGCGCATTCGTTCGCTCCTCCGTGACATGGTCGTGTGATGCGACTGCCGCTCGGACGGCGGGCGCGGCGGGCGCGCCTCGTCTCGCGGTTCGGAGGGACGATAGCCAGCGGGCTCGCGCGAACCGGCGACGCCCGTGTGACGGACCTGCGACAGACCCCGCGGGCGGGACCTAGTCCGCGAGGGTCGAGAGGTCGCCGGGATCCTCGCCGAGCTCGATCGCCTTGAGGTAGCGACGGACGATCTTGCCCGACCGGGTCTTCGGCAGGCTGGTGCGGAGCTCGATGTCGGCGGGCACCGCGATCGGGCCGAGGTCCTGGCGCACGTGGTCCTTGAGGCTGCCGATCAACCCGGCGCCCGCGGCGGCGCCGGCGCGCAGCACGACGAAGGCCTTGATCTTCTCCCCCTTGATCGGATCGGGGAGGCCCACGACGGCGCTCTCGGCGACCGCCGGATGGCGCAACAGCGAGCCCTCGACGTCGGCGGTGCCGATGCGATGCCCGGCGACGTTCATCACGTCGTCAGAACGGCCCAGCACCGCGAAGTAGCCGTCGGCGTCGCGCACCGCGATGTCCCCGGCGGCGTAGCAAGCCGGGATCTGCCGCCAGTAGTGGGCGTAGCGTTCGGGATCGCCCCACACCGTGCGCAGCATGTAGGGCAGCGGCCGCCGGAGGACGAGCAACCCGCCCTCTCCCGCGGGCAGCGAGCGTCCGGTCGCGTCGACGACGTCGGCGTCGACGCCGGGCAGCGGCTTGCCGACCTTGCCCGGGCGGATCTCGAAAGTCGGCAGGCTCCCCAGGACCGGCGCCGCCACCTCGGTCTGCCAGAAGTTGTCGACCACCAGCCCGCCCGATTGTCCGACCAGGCACTTCTGCGCCCACAGATGGGCCTCGGGGTTGAGCGGCTCGCCGGCGCAGGCGACCAGGCGGAGCCGCGACAGGTCGTAGCGCGCCGGGACGTCGTCGCCGTGGCTCATCCACATGCGCATGGCGGTCGGCGAGGTGAACAGGATGTTGACCCCCACCCGCTCGACCAACTCCCAGGTCACGTCGGGCGAGGGGTAGTCGGGCACGCCCTCGCGGCAGAAGACGGTGGCGCCGACCGAGAGCGGTCCGTAGACGATGAAGGAGTGGCCGACGATCCAGCCGATGTCCGAGGTGCTCCAGTAGATGTCGCGCTCGCCGATCTGGTAGAAGGCGCGCGCCAGGTAGGTGACGCCCACCATGTAGCCGCCGGTCGCGTGCACCACGCCCTTGGGACGGCCGGTGGTCCCCGAGGTGTAGAGGATGAAGAGCGGATGCTCCGCGTCGACCATCGCCGGCGGGCAGTGGATGTCGCGTGCGTTCTGGATGTCGTAGAAGTCGTGCTCGCGCTCGCTCTCGAACGTGACCGGCGCGTCGCCGGGCCGCGAGCCGCGCCGGTGAACGACGACGTGCTCGACTCCGGGCAGGTCGCGCACCGCTTCGTCCACCGTCGGCTTGAGCGGCACCCGCTTGCCGCGGCGGAAGGTGAAGTCGGAGCAGACGACGACGCGCGCGCCGCAGTCCTCGATGCGCGAGCGCAGCGCCTGGGTGCCCATGCCGGCGTAGACCACCGAGTGGATGGCGCCCAGCCGGGCGCAGGCGAGCATGGTGATGATCCCTTCCGGCACCAGCGGCATGTAGAGGATCACCCGGTCGCCGCAGACCACGCCGAGGCGTTTCAGCGCGTTGGCGAAGCGATTGACCTCGCGGTAGAGGCGGCTGTAGGTGTAGGCGTGCTC
>CAYZWR010000190.1:0-4542 GCA_964481735.1 uncultured Thermoanaerobaculia bacterium | reverse complement strand
CGACGACGTGGTCCTCGTCCTGCCGGAAGCCTCCTCTGGCCCGCCGGCCCCCTAGTCCCCCGGCCGTGGCGCGGCGCCTCGCCCCTCGATTCGCGGCGCTCCTCCTGCTCTTGGCGTCCGTCCGGCCGCTCGCCGCCGGCCGCCCGCCGATCCAGACCCTCGACCTGGCGCGCGGACTCGCCGGCGACGTGGTCTGGGATCTCGAGCTCGACGACGCGGGCGCGCTCTGGATCGCGACCTCGACCGGCGTCTCGCGGTTCGACGGCGTGCGCTTCCGGAACTTCGACGCCCGGCACGGCCTGCCGCACACCAACGTGCTCCGCCTGCTGCGGCTCGCCGACGGGCGGATCGCCGCCGGGACCGGCGTCGGCGTGGCGCTGCTCGACCCGCTCGCGGCGTTGGGCGAGCACCCCTGGCGCGCGCTCCCGTCCGAGCTGCCGCGGGGCGGCGGGCAGTTGATCGAGCTGGTCGAGGATCGGCGCGGCACGCTCTGGGCCGGGGGGTTGCGCGGCCTCTTCCGGGTCGAGGGAGAGCCGGGGGACGAGCGTCTCGTGCAGCTGCCTCTGCCGGCGAGCGAACCGGGCGTGCGGCTGCTCGCCGACGATCGCGGCGAAGGCCTCTGGGTCGGCCTGGAGCAGGGGCTCTACCATCGCGCGGCGGACGGCACCTGGAGCGATCCGCAACCGCTGCCGGCGGAACTGGCGGACGTCGCCGGGCTGACCGGCCTGCTGGTCGACCGCACGGGCGTTCTCTGGATCGCTTCGCGCAGCGCCCTCTGCGGCATCCTGCCCGGGGACCCTCGCCTCTCCGCCGGGGGAGCGCTGCCGCGCGAGGTGCCTCGCCGGCGCTTCACCGAGCTCCGCCCCCCGAGTCTTCCCGGCAGCGGGGTCTGCGTCGATCTCGCCGGCGGACTGCCGGGAGCGCGCTCGCGCCGGGTGATCGAGGCGGCGAGCGACGGGCGCCTGCTGGCGACGGGCTCGGGCGGCGTGGTCGAGATCTCCGCCGCCGGGCTCGTTCTGCGCCTCTCGAGCGCGGCGGCGGGCGAGGCGAGCCTGCAGACCGCGCTCGCGGCGCCGGACGGCACCCTCTGGGTCGGCACCTCGGGGCGCGGCCTGCTCCGCCTGCTGCGCTCCGGCATCGAGCTGGTGGGCGGTGCGGAGGGACTCTCCGGCGCGGTTTCCACCCTGCTCCTGCGCGACTCGACGGTCGAGCTGGTGCTCGATTATTTCGAGCCGAAACGCCGCGTGCTGGGGCTCGAGGGGGATCGCTGGGTGGAGCGGACGCCGCCGGACGCCGCCGAGCTCGCTCCGTCCTGGGGCTGGGGGGCGATCTCGACGCTCGCGCCGGACCTCTCCTGGTGGGCGGGCCGCTCCGGCGGAGTCACACGTTTCCCTCGGCGGGCGGACGGGCGCCTGGGAGCGGCGCTCGCCCCCCCGGCCGCGCTGGCGCGGGCGCTCGCCGGCGAGCAGCCGATCCGCCTCTTCTGGGGCGGCGACGGGGCGCTCTGGGTGGCGAGCCATCAGCCGGTCGCGCTGCATCGCGCCGACCTCGCGACCGGCGAGGTCACCTCCTTCCCCGAGCTCGCGGACTTCCCGGGCGGCGCCCCTTCGGCCTTCGTCGAGGGCGGCGACGCGACCGCCTGGGTCGGCTTCTTCGGCGGTGGACTGGCGCGGCGCAGGAACGGCGGCGCCTTCGAGTGGCAGGGGGACGCGGCCGCCGCGGTGCGCGGATTCGTCTACACCCTGCGTTACGACGCGGCCGGGCGCCTCTGGGTGGCGGCCGGCGGCGGCCTAGCGCTCTGCCACACGCCGGGCGACCCGGCGCCGCGCTGCGAACGTGCGCTGCCCGGCACGGAGCTCGATCACCTGCAGGTCTTCGGGGTGCTCGAAGATCGCCTGGGGAGGATCCTGGCCGGCACCGCCAAGGGGCTCTACGTCGTCGATCCGGCGAGCGGCCGCCTCGACGTGCTGACTTCGGCCGAAGGTCTGCCGGGCAACAACGTGAGCGCGCTCGAACCGGCGCCGGACGGCAGCGTCTGGATCGCCACCGACCGCGGTCTGGCGCGCTTCGCGCCGCTGCCGCCGGCGGGCGAGCCGGCGCCGGTGCGCATCGTGGAGCTGACCCTCGCCGGGCGTGCTCGACCCGTGCCGCTCGCGGGCAGCGCGCGGATCGGCGAGCTCACCCTCGGCCCCGGCGAGCGCAGCGTGGAGCTCGAGGTGGCGAGCGTCCATCTCGGCGCGGGTGCCCCGCCGGCCTACCAGTGGCGGATCGGGAGCGCGGATTGGTCGCCCCCTTCGACCGAGCGTCGGCTGCGCCTGGCCGGGCTGGCGCCGGGCGCCCTCGCCGTCGAGGCGCGCGCGGTCTCCGCCGCGGGCGAGGTGGGAAAGGAGACCGCTCGTCTCGAGCTGCGGGTGCTGCCGCCCCTCTGGCGCCGCTCCTGGTTCGTGGGCGGCGTGGCGGCCCTGCTCGCGGGCGCCCTGGGGATCGTCTATCGCCTGCGGGTCGCCCGCCTGGTCGCGCTCGAGCGCGTACGCACCCGGATCGCCGCCGATCTGCACGACGACCTCGGCTCGTCGCTGTCGCGCATCTCGATCCTCTCCGAGGTCGCGCGCCGCCAGATCGCCGGGCCCGCGGAGGCGAGCTCGACCCTCGAGACGATCGGCGCTTCGGCGCGCGAGCTCGCGGAGATGGCCTCCGACATCGTCTGGGCGATCGATCCGCAGCGCGACGACCTGGCGAGCTGGGTGGCGCGCCTGCGCCGCTTCGGGGAGGACCTCTTCGACCCTCAGGGAGTCGCTTTCGCGGTGATCGCGCCGCCCGACGCGGCGGCGATCCGCCTGAGCGCGGCGGCACGGCGAGATCTCTTCCTGCTCGCCAAGGAGGCGCTCAACAACGCGGCCAAGTACGCCGGCGCGCGACGGGTGGAGGTCTCGACCGCGCGGCGCGGTGGCCGCCTGGAGGTCCGCATCGAGGACGACGGCAGCGGCATCGCGAGCGACGCCGACCAGCGCGCCGCGGCGCGCGGCGGCGGCCACGGCCTGCGCACCATGCGCGAGCGCGCCGCCCGGCTGGGCGGCGAGCTCGCCCTCGACCGTCCCCCGGGCGGGGGCACGCGCATCTCCCTCTCCTTTCCGCTCTGACGTCGTCGCGGTGCATGGCGATGCGCCCGAGCGCGCGGCGGGCGCGCCGAGCGGCCGCGCGGAGCGCATCGCCATGCGCTCGTCGGCCCGCACGCGAGCGGCGAGACTTCTCCTCGCGTCGCGAAGGTCGCGGCGCACGACGAGGAGGACACCCTCATGCACCGTATCTGGACGCCCCTGCTGCTCTCGACGGCGCTCTGCGGGATGATCGCGGAGCCGGCCGCGGCCAATCTCTACGCCGTCACCACGACCGACGACGCCGGCGTCAACTCGCTGCGCTGGGCGATCGAGCAGGCCAACGCCCACGCGGGGCCGGACTCGGTGACGTTCAATCTCCCCGGCAGCGGCGTGCGGACGATCGCGGTCCTGTCGCCGCTGCCGGCGCTCGCCGCGTCGACCTCGATCCTGGGGACCACTCAGCCGGGCTACGCCGGGACCCCGCTGGTGCGCGTCGACGGTGGCGACCTCGAGGTCAACACGCAGGGTTTCCAGACCAACGGTGCCGGAGTGTTGATCCAGGGGCTGCAGATCGTGCGCTTTCGCGGTCCCGGCGTGACCGTGTGGCACGACAACGTCACCCTGCGCCGGAACCACATCGGCAACGACGGGGCGGTGGCGCTCGCCAACGGCGGGGACGCCATCCTCTGTCACGCCGGCGTCGGGCTGGTCATCGGCGGTCCCTTCGGCGGCGACGGCAACGTGCTGTCGGGCAACGCCGGCGTCGGCCTGCGCCTCCAGCCGGGGTGCGACGGTGCGGTGCTCTGGGGCAACCGGATCGGCACCGACAGCGGGGGAGTCGTGGCGCTGCCGAATCAGGGCGGGGGCGTCAGCGTCTACAGCTCGAACAACACCCTCGGCGGTGCGGCCGCGACCGAGGGCAACGTGATCTCGGGCAACGCCTACAGCGGGATCGTGCTCGGCGAAGACGCGACTGGCAATCTGGTGCGGGGCAATCGGCTCGGCACCAATGCCGCCGGGAACGCGGCGCTGGCCAACGCCTCCAGCGGAATCTACGTTCGGGGCGACGGCAATACCGTCGGCGGCACCCTCGTGGGCGCCGGCAACGTGATCTCCGGCAATGGCGGCCCGGGCGTCACCATCGACTCCGGGGCGGACGGCAACACGCTGCTCGGCAACTTCATCGGCACCGATCTCGCGGGCACCGCCGACCTCGGCAACGGCGGCGGTGGCGTGTCGCTCTACAGCGCGTCCAACGTGGTCGGCGGCAGCGCGGCGGGCGCGGCCAACGTCATTTCCGGCAACGCCTTCACGGGCCTCTTCCTCTCCGCGACCGCCAACGGCAACCAGATCCTCGGCAACCGGATCGGCACCAACGCGGCGGGGAACGCGGCGCTGGGCAATGACTCGCTCGGGCTCTGGGTGCAGGGTGACGACAACACGA
>CAYZWR010000189.1:0-4561 GCA_964481735.1 uncultured Thermoanaerobaculia bacterium | reverse complement strand
GGCGCCGGAGTCGAGACGGGCGGGGCAGCCGGTGTCGCCTGGTCCGGGGCGGCCGGAGCCGCGGCGGGGGTCTGCGCCAGGGCGGCGGTCGTGAAAACGAGGGCCGCGCAGGCCGCCAAAATGGCCGTTCGCGTCTGCTGGAACATGGACAACTCCTTTGCTGACTTGCGCTCCGGGGAGCCCGGAGGAACCCAAGAACGGGATGTTATACTGCGCAGCCTTCGACGAGCCCGCAGGCCCCCCGTTGACCCAGCGCCCGCTTCATCTCCACCTGATCGCCATCGGCGGCACCGGAATGGCGCCGCTCGCCTGCCTTCTGCAAGCCGAGGGCCATCGCGTCACCGGCTCCGACGGCCCGCTCTATCCACCGATGAGCAGCCTGCTCGAGCAGGCCGGCATCGTCCCCTGGACCGGTTTCGACCCGGCGCATCTCTCGCCGAGCCCGGATCTCGTGGTGGTGGGCAACGCCGTGCGGCGCGACAATCCCGAAGCGGTGGAAGCGGAACGGCTCGGCCTCGAGTGCCTGTCGATGCCCGCGGCGCTCGCCCGCTTCTTCCTCGCCGGCCGCGCGCCGCTGGTGGTCGCCGGGACGCACGGCAAGACCACGACGACGGCGATGGCCGCCTGGGTCTACACGGCCTGCGGGCAGGAGCCGGGCTTCCTGGTGGGCGGCGTGCCGATCGATCTCGGCGCGAGCTTCCAGCGCGGCACCGGGCGGCGATTCGTCGTCGAGGGCGACGAGTACAACGCCGCCTACTTCGACCGCGGCGCCAAGTTCCTGCACTACCGGCCCGAGACGCTGATCCTCACCTCCGTCGAGCACGACCACGTCGACCTCTATCCGACGCCCGCGGCCCTCGCCGAGGCCTACGCCCGGCTGATCGCGCTGCTGCCCGCGGACGGCCATCTGATCGCCTGCGGTGACACCGCCGAGGTCCGCGCTCTCGCCGCCGCCGCCCCTTGTCCGGTGGTCTTCTACGGCGAGCGGGAAGGCAACGACTTCCGGTTGCTCGGGGCTCCGCGCGCCGAGCCCGACGGCATGCGGGTTCGCCTCGCCGAGCCGGACGGCGGCGAGCGCGTGCTGCCGCTCGGAGTCTGGGGCGTGCACAACGCGACCAACGCGCTCGCGGTCTGGGCGGCGGCCCGGCTGGACGGCCTCGAGCCCGCGGCGCTCGCCCGCGCTTTCGCCGCCTTCCACGGCGTCAAACGGCGCCAGGAGCTGGTCGGCGCGAGCGGCGGCGTCGCCGTGGTCGACGACTTCGCGCACCACCCGACGGCGGTCGAGAAGACACTCGAAGCGCTCGCCGAGCGCTTTCCCGGGCGCCGGCTGGTCGCCTGCTTCGAGCCGCGCAGCCTGACCGCCGGACGCGCCTTCCTCCGCGACGCCTATCGGCGCGCGTTCGCGCGGGCCGATCGGGTCTTCTTCGCGCCGCTCTTCCATCGCGACCGCCTGCCGGCGGAGGAACGGCTCGACCTCGAGCGGCTCGCCGCGGAGCTCACCGCCGGCGGCGTGCCGACCCGCGCCACGGCGAGCATCGACGACCTCGCCGCGGCGACGATCGCCGAAGCCCGTGCCGGCGACGTGGTGGTCACCATGTCGTCGGGCTCCTTCTCCGGCCTGCCTCAGCGCCTCGCCCGCGCGCTCGCCGAGCGCGCGGGCGCGCCGGCGATTCCGGATTGAGGGGCGGGACGCCCTTTGCTACGATACCGGCGAGTTTCCCGAGCCCCATGAGCTATCCCGGCGACCCCGCGCTCGCACCCGACGTTCAGCAGCGCATTCTCACGACGTTTCAGCAGACCTTGGAGTTGGCGAGCAAGGGAAGCCGCCAGGAGGCGTTGCTCGGCTGCGATTTCATCCTCCGTCTGGACCCGCACTACGGTCCGGCGCGGACCCTGCAGCAGCTGGTCAACGCCGGCCGGAGCGGCCCCCAGCTCGCGGAGCTGCTCGGTACGGTCGGGGAGGTCTCGGTGCCCGCGGCGGCGGCCCCCGCGGCCAGCGACGACGCGGACCTCGAGTCCTTCGCCGATCTCGCGCTCGAGTTGCCGGCGGCGCCACCCCCTCGCGAGCCCGGCGGAGCGGGTCTGGCCGCGGAGATCGAGCGCCTGTTCGCCAGCCGGTCGTTCGTCGAGTTGCTGCAGATCGCCGAGCAGAATCGGCGCGCGATCGCCGGCGATCCCAAGCTGCGGCAGCTGATCGATCAGGCCCAGAGCCGGCTCGAGGCGGATCCCTACGTGCGGACCTTTCTCGAGTCGGCCCGCCAGGCGGTGCAGGTGGGCGAGCTCGAAGAGGCCGAGCGCCTGCTGCGCAAGGCGCGCTCGCTCGACCCGAGCCATCCAGGGATCGCCGAGCTCGAGGAGGCGCGCAAGCTCTACGACGATCCGGAGCGCACCCTGGGCGCTCGCCGGCGCGGCATTCAGATGGAGGAGACCCTCGAAGCCGCGGCGCCGGTCGACAGCGACCAGCCCAGCCTCGAGCTGCCCGAGGTCGACTTCTCCTTTGCCACCTCCGACGGCGAGTCCTTCAACCTGCA
The DNA here is from genome assembly GCA_964481735.1 of uncultured Thermoanaerobaculia bacterium. Classification (GTDB taxonomy): domain Bacteria; phylum Acidobacteriota; class Thermoanaerobaculia; order Multivoradales; family JAGPDF01; genus JAGPDF01. The sequence continues at coordinate 2,030 of CAYZWR010000189.1, read as the reverse complement.
GGACGAGACCGGCGGCGGATCCGGCAGCGACGTCGAAGCGGGGGGCGGACGGATCGAGCAGCTGCTCGGCGAGGGTCAAGCGGCCTTCGACCGCGGCGAATACCAGGGCGCGATCGATGCCTGGTCGCGGATCTTCCTGATCGATATCGATCATCAGGAGGCCGCCCGGCGCATCGAGCAGGCCCGGCAGCTCAAGGCCGAGCGCGAGCGCGAGACCGAGGAGATCTTCCACGAAGGCGCCGAACGCTTCGACGCCGGGGACCTCGCGGCCGCGGAAGCGGCCTTCCGGCGGGTGGTCGAGATCGCCCCTGGCCACGTGCTCGCCGTGGAGTTCCTCGAGCGGATCGAAGCGCGCCGCGAAGGCGGCGCTGCGCCCGTCGTGCCGCCGGCCGCCGAGCGGGTGGCGGGCGAGGAGCCGCGCGCCGCAGCCACCGCCCCATCCCGGGCGCCGCGCGAGAAGATGACCGGCGAGATCCTGGTGCCGCCGGAGCCCGGGACCGGGCGGATGCGCGACGAGGAGCGCGCCGCCTTCGCAGTCGCCGCCAAGCGGCGCTCCGGGCCCGCCCCCAACTTCCTGTTGATCGGGGGGCTCGTCCTCGCCCTGCTGGCGGTCGGTGGGTGGCTGCTGCTCAACAATCGCGCGCGGCTCTTCCCCAACTCTCAGGTGACGCCGCAGACCCCCGCCCCGGCGGTGGCCGATCCGATCGCCCGCGCCAAGGCGCTCGCCGCGGACGGCAAGACGGCGATCGCCATCGCGCAGCTGCGGCGCCTGCCACCTCAGGATGCGCAGTATGCCGAGGCGCAGTCGCTGATCTCGCAGTGGGAGGCGCTGGTCCAACCGGCCGCGCCGGTGCCGGCCGGGCCTACTCCGGAAGAGAAGGCCCGCCGCAGCGCGCTCGTCGGCGAGGCCGAGCAGGCCTGCCAGCAGCAGGAGTTCCTGCGCTGTCAGCGCCTGCTCGCCAAGGCCGCCGAGATGGCGCCCCTCGACGCCCAGTTGAGCGGCCTCGCGGCGCACGCCGGGGAGCGCCTCGCGCCACTCGCCGGCGAGCTCAAGATGTACCAGGACGGCGACTACGAGTTCCTGCTCAACGCCCTCTGGCGAAAGCGCGAGGACGAGCCGGCCAACCGGGACATCAAGCGCCTGATCATCGACTCCTACTACAATCTCGGCGTGCTCGAGCTGCAACGCGGGGATCCGGCGGCGGCGGCGGAGCGATTCCGCGAAGCGGTGACGCTCGACGCCAACGATGCCGAGCTCGCCCGCCTGCAAGCCTTCTCGCACGCCTACACGCGGCGCAACGAGGACCTGCTCTACCAGATCTACGTCAAGTACCTGGCGGTGCGATGACTCACCCACCCGACGAGCCGGCGCTGTTCGATCTGCCGCTCGGCGGTCCTCCGACGCCGCCGGAGGAGCCCCGCGAAGAGGCCCCGCGGCGGAGCAGCCGTCGCGCGGCCGCGCGGCCCGACTCGCTCCCCCTGTTCGGCGAGGAGGAGCTCCCCGCCGAGCCCCCGCGGGCGAGCGAGCGTCGCTTCGAACCGATGCCGGCGGAGGCGCCGCGACGCCCCACGCCGGTGCCCGCGCCGGCCGCCTCGACGGCGCCGGCACGCCAAACCGCGCCGCTCGGCGCCCGTCTGCGCGCCGCCGCCGGCGATCTCGCGATCTTCCTCGCGGTGAGCGGCATCGCCGCCGTCGGTGCCCGCCTGCTCGGCGCGACGGTCGGTCTCGCCGCGCTGCTGCCGCTCGGCTGCTTCCTGCTCGCCTTTTCTTTCCTCTACTCGGTCGTCTCGCTGGCGTTCTGGGGGCAGACTCCGGGCATGGCCTGGAGCGGCCTCGTCGCACGGACCGACGAGACCGAGCCCCTCTCCTTCGGGCAGACGGCGCTGCGCTGGCTGGGCAGCTGGCTGACCTGGGCCCTGGGTGGGCTGCCGGGCCTGCTGGCGCTCACCGGGCGCTCGCTCGCCGACCGGATCTCCGGTTCGGCGACCTACGTCGAGCGCTCCCCGGCCGCGGCGGGCTGAGCGCGGCG
>CAYZWR010000188.1:0-4640 GCA_964481735.1 uncultured Thermoanaerobaculia bacterium | reverse complement strand
AGACGCGACGCGCCTCGCAAAGCGTTGCGAGCCGGAGCGCGACGGAGCTTTCACCCGCCGGCCGAGGGCGGGGGAAAAGGGCGGCGCGGAGGAGCGGCAGATGCCAGTGGCGGCGCGCACGGACGACTGGGTGGAGATCGTGGGGGGGAGGCCGTCGGCCGGGGCGGGGGTGGGGGCAGGGGCGGCGGAGCGGCTGCTCGCGCGGCTCGCGGCGAGCGGCGAGACGCCGCTCGCGGGAGCGCTGCAGACGGCGCGCGGGATGGCGGCGCTGGGGCGGGAGGAGCGCGCGCCGGCGGCGTGGAGCGCAGCGCTGCCGGGGCTCGCGGCGCTCCTGCCCCAAGGGCTGCCGCGCGGCGAGCTGGTCGAGCTGGTGGCCGGGCGTTCGACCGGGCGCTTCGCGACCGTGCTCGCGCTCCTGGCCGCGGCGACCGCGGCGGGCGAGAACGCCGCCCTGGTCGACCTCGGCGACGCCCTCGACCCGCAGGCCGCGGCGCGCGCCGGCATCGCCTGGCCGCGCCTCCTCTGGGCCCGCCCCCGCTCCTCGCAAGAAGCGCTCGCCGCCGCCGAAGCGCTGCTCGGCGGCGGGCTCGCGTTCGTCGTCCTCGACCTCGGCCTGCCGCCGGTCCCGGGCGGGCGCGGCGCCGAGGCGATGTGGCAGCGCCTGGCGCGCGCCGCGCGCCACGAGGGAGGGTCGCTCCTCGTCGCCTCCCCCTACCGCGCCGCCGGACCGGCGGCGGCGATCGTCCTCGAGCTCGCCGCCGGCCGGCCGCGCTGGTCGGGTCGGGGCGCCGCCCCCCGCCTGCTCGACGGCCTCGCCGGCCGCCTCACCCTCGCCAAGGCGCGCGGCACGGCGCCGAAGAGCACGCTCCTCGCGCTCGCCTCCTGATCCGCCGATGACCCGCCTCGCCTGCCTCTCGGTGCCGCTCTTCCCGCTCGCCGCCCGCCTGCGCGCCGAGCCGGAGCTCGCCGGCGAGGCGCTGGTGATCACCGCCGGCAGCGGCGCCGCGGCGCGCGTCGTCGCCGCCAGCCGCAACGCGCGTCAACTCGGGATCCGTCCCGGCATGACCCTCGCCCAGGGACGGGCCCTGGTGCCCAAGCTCGCGGCGCGCGGCCGCGACGCGGTGGGCGAGCGCGCCGCCCAGGAGGCCCTGGCCGAGGTCGCCGAGGCCTTCTCGCCGCGGGTCGAGGACGCCGGCGAGGGGATCGTCTACCTCGACGTCGACGGCAGCGAGCAACGCTTCCGCGGCGCCGACCCGGAGGGCGAGCTCGGCCAGGCGCTGGCGCGCGCCGCGCGCCGGGTCGATCTGCCGGCGCGGGTGGGGATCGCCGGCAGCAAGCTCGCCGCCGAAGTCGCGGCGCAGACCGCCGCGGGCGACGCGGCACGCGCGGTGCCGGCCGGTGGCGAGGCCGCTTTCCTCGCGCCCCTTCCCCTGGCGCGGCTCGCCCCCGAGCTCGCGCTCGGCGACACCCTCGCCCGCTGGGGGCTCGCCTCGATCGGCGACTTCGCCCGCCTGCCGGCGGCGGAAGTCGCCAGCCGTCTCGGGCCGGCCGGCCAGCGGCTGCACGCGATCGCGCGCGGCATCGATCCCCGCCCGCTCCTCCCCCGCCGTCCGCCGGAGGATTTCCGCGAAGGGCTCGAGCTCGAATGGCCGCTGGTCTCGCTCGAGCCCTTCCTCTTCGTGGCGCGCGCCGCGCTCGACCGGCTCTGCCGGCGGCTCGAGGCGCGCGGCCTGGGCTGCGCCCGGCTCGAGCTCGAGCTCGCCCTCGAGCCCGCCGGCCACGACCGGCGCTCCTGGGCGCTGCCCGCGCCGACGCGCGACGCCAAGACGCTGCTCACCCTGGCGCGGCTCGAGCTCGACGCCCGGCCGCCCGGCGCGGCGGTGGCCGCGTTCCGCTTCGCCGCCACCGCCGACCGGCCGCGCCCCGAGCAGGGAACGCTCTTCGGTCCCCGGGCGCTCTCGCCCGAGCGCCTCGCCACCACCCTCGCCCGGCTCTTCGCCCTGCTCGGCCCCGAGCGGGTCGGCTCTCCCCGGCCGCTCGACGGGCATCGCCCGGAGCGCTTCGCGCTGATTCCCTACGCGCCGCCGGCGGCGCCGCTCGTGCCCGGCGCGCCGGCCGCCGCGCGCGGCCTGCTCGCGGTGCGCACCCTGCGACCGCCGCTCGAGCTCGAGGTCTCGGTCGCTCCCTCGCCGGACGGCGAACCGCGCCCGACCGAGTTGCGCGCGCTCGCCTCGGAAGCGAACGCCCGGCGGCCCGAGATCCGCGGCCCGGTGCGCGTCGCCTCCGGTCCGTGGCGGCTGGAGGAGGGGTGGTGGGACGAACCGGCGGTCGAGCGCGCCTATTGGGACGTCGAGCTCGCCGGGGGCGGGCTGCTGCGCATCTACCGCGATGCCGCGAGCGACCGCTGGTTCGCCGACGGGATCTACGACTGAGCAGGATCCCCGGCGAGCTCCAGGCGTGTGAAGCGGGTCACCGGGCGGCCGTAAACCCTGTGATACCTTGCCATGGAGAGCGTGAGCGAACTCGGTCCCCTGTCCGAGCAGGTCCTCGAAGCCCTCGACGACGCCGCTGTCGTCACCGACGGCGAAGGGACGATCCTCTGGTCGAGTCCGCGCGTCGCCGCCCTCTGGGGCTACGCCCCCGCCGAGATCCAGCGCAAGAAACTGCAGTTCCTGATCGCCTACGAAACCAGCGACCTGCTGCAGGCCACCGGCGGCGAGCGCCGCGAGAGCGGGCGCCACCGCGCCGTAGAGGCGTACCGCAAGGACGGCAGCACCTTCCCGGTCGGCATCACCCAGGTGTCCGCGGTGGCGGGCGCCGAGCGACGCATCCTCGTGCTGCTGCGCGATCTCTCGGAGATCCGCCAGGCGCGCGATCGCCTGCGCCAATTCGAGAAGGCGCTCGAGACCGCCCAGGTCGGCGTGGCGATCGCCGATCGCAACCTGGCCTTGCGCTACGCCAATCCGGCGCTCGCCGAGATGCACGACACGCCGCTCGCCGGCCTCGCGGGCGAGAGCCTGGCGCGCTTCCTCCCCCGTGAGCTGGCCGGGCTCGACTTCCGCGAGCTCTCGAACCTGCGCCGGCTGCGCCGCGAAGGCATCGTCGAACGGTGGGACGGATCGACCTTCCCGGTCGAGGCGCAGTTCGACCTGGTGCACGACGATCTGGGGGACCCGGTGGGCGTCGTCGCGCTCTGCCAGGACATCAGCGAGCGGCGCCGCACCGAGCAGGCCCTGCGCGCCAGCGAGGAGCGCTACGCCCTCGCGGTGCGCGGCGCCAACGACGGACTGTGGGACTGGGATCTCACCGACGGCACGGTCTACTTCTCGGGCCGCTGGCAGACGATGCTCGGGCTCGAGCCGGGCACGATCTCGGCGCGCCCCGAGGAGTGGTTCTCGCGCGTCCACGAAGAGGACCTGCCGCGCCTGCGCGCCCATCTCGACAAGCACCTCGCCGCGGCGAGCGAGCTGTTCGAGGACGAGCACCGCATGCTGCATCAGGACGGCAACTACCGCTGGATGCTCGCCCGCGGCCTGGCGCTCTTCGACGACAGCGGCAAGCCCTACCGCATCGCCGGCTCGCAAACCGACATCACCGACCGCAAGGTCCACGACCCGCTGACCGGCCTGCCCAACCGCGCGCTCTTCCTCGACCGGCTCGAGCGGGCGCGCGCCCGCGCGCGGCGCAGCGAGCGGCCGCTCTACGGCGTTCTCTTCCTCGATCTCGATCGCTTCAAGGTGGTCAACGACAGCCTGGGCCACGCGATCGGCGACCTGCTGCTGGTCGCGGTCGCCGAGCGCGTCGAGTCCTGCCTGCGCTCCGGGGACACCGTGGCCCGCCTGGGCGGCGACGAGTTCGCGGTGCTGCTCGAGGAGGTCGGCGATCTGGACGAGGCCACCGAGGTGGCCGATCGCATCCATCGCGCCTTCTCCCGTCCCTTCCTGGTGGCGGACCACGAGCTCTTCGTCACCGTCTCGGTGGGGGTCGCGCTCGGCAGCTCCGACAGCGAGGACCTCCCCGGCCTGCTGCGCGATGCCGACACCGCGATGTATCGCGCCAAGGTCGCGGGCCGCGGCCGCTCGCAGGTGTTCACCGGCGAGATGCGCAGCGAGGTGATCGCCCAGCTGCAGCTCGAGAACGACCTGCGGCGGGCCGTCGAGCGGCAGGAGTTCATCGTCTACTACCAGCCGATCCTGGCGCTCAAGGGGCGGACGATCACCGGCTTCGAGGCGCTGGTGCGCTGGCAGCACCCGCAGCGCGGGCTGGTCGAGCCCGACGGTTTCATCCGCGCCGCCGAGGAGACCGGTCTCATCGTGCCGCTCGGCATGTGGGTGCTCGAGGAGGCGTGCCGCCAGATCCGGAAGTGGCGCGACTGCGCGCCCGGCTGGGCGGGGCTGATCGTGAGCGTCAATCTCTCGCCCAAGCTCTTCGCCCAGGCCGATCTCGTCGGGCAGATCGCCGCGGCGCTCGAGCGCGCGCGGCTGCCGCCGACCGCTCTCAAGCTGGAGATCACCGAGGGCCTCCTGGTGCACAACCCGCAGGCCGCCAACGCGATGTTGAAGGAGTTGCGGCGGATGGGGGTCGGCGTCTGCATCGACGACTTCGGCACCGGCTACTCGTCGCTCTCCTACCTCACCAGC
>CAYZWR010000187.1:0-4644 GCA_964481735.1 uncultured Thermoanaerobaculia bacterium | reverse complement strand
CCGGGTGGCTTTCCCCGGCATCCCGGACTTCGCGGCGGTGAAGTTCGACGCCCAGGGCACCGGCTTCAAGGTGCGCAATCCCGCCGCCGAGGAGGGCGCCGAACAGGCCGAGGCGCCCGCCGAGGAGGAGCCGGTCGACGAGGAACCGCCGCTCGACGAGACGGCGCCCCCGGAAGGCTGAGCGTTCTCCGGGAAACCTAGTCGCGGTACTTCGGGAAGCCGCGCAGGTCGAGCTCCGCGACGCGCCGCAAGAGCGTGCGGTAGCTCACCCCCAGGCGCGCGGCGGCGCGCCGCTTGTCCCCGGAGCATTCGAGCAGCACCCGCTTGAGGCGCTCGCGCGCCCCCGTCTCGCCTTCCGGCTCGGCCGGATGCAGCAACGGCTCGAGCTCCGCGACCCCGATCCGCCCCCCCGCCTCGAGCACCACCGCGCGCTCGAGGACGTTGGCCAGTTGCCGGACGTTGCCCGGCCAGGGGTCGGCCGCGAGGCGCTCGAGCGCCGCGGGCTCGAGCTGCGGCGGGGCGAGCCGGAGGCGGGCGCCGATCTCTGCGAGCAGGTGCCGGGCGAGCAGCGGCAGATCGCTCGCCCGCTCACGCAGCGGCGGCAGCTCGATGGGGAAGATCTCGAGGCGGTAGAGCAGATCTCCGCGGAAGCTCCCCGCGGCGACCATCTCGGCGAGCTGCCGATTGGTGGCGGCGACCAGGCGCACGTCCGAGGTGAGGGTGGCGCCGCCGCCCACCCGCTCGTAGCGGCGATCGTCGAGCACGCGCAGCACCTTGGCCTGCACCGCGAGCGGCAGATCGCCGACCTCGTCCAGCAGGAGGGTGCCGCCGCTCGCCAGCTCGAAGCGTCCCGGCCGCCGGCGATCGGCGCCGGTGAAGGCCCCTTTCTCGTGCCCGAAGAGCTCCGCCTCGACCAGGCTCTCCGGAATCGCGGCGCAGTTGACCGCCACGAACGGACCGCCGCGGCGGGGCGACAGCGCGTGCAGCGCGCGGGCGAAGAGCTCCTTGCCGGTCCCGCTCTCGCCGGTCAGGAGCACCGTACTCTCGGTCGGCGCCACGCGTTCGAGCAGGCGGAGCGCCGCGCGGAAGCGCGGATGCGCGCCGACGATCGGCGGCGCCCCGGGCACCACGAAGCGCTCGGGGACCCCCGCGTCGTCGGCGCCCGCCAGCGCGCGCACCAGGCGGAAGAGCGCCGCGAGCTCGACCGGCTTCTCGAGGAAGTCGGCCGCTCCGAGCTGCATCGCCTCCACCGCCACGCGCACGGTGCCGTAGCCGGTGAGCACCACCACCGGCGGCGCCGGGCGGAGCGCGCGCGCCGCGGCCAGCACCTCGAGGCCGCTGCCCGCGGGGAGCTTGAGGTCGGTCAGCACGAGGGCGAAGCGCGGCTCGCGGGCGAGCCGGGCGAGCGCCGCCGGCGTGTCCGCGGCGAGCTCCACCTGATACCCCTCGCCCTCCAGGGCATGCGCCAGCATGGCGGCGAGCGACTCGCGATCCTCGACGATCAGCAGGCGTTGGGACACCGCGCGCTACCCTCCCGCCCAGTCGCCGGGCGCCGCGGGCGCCGCGGGCGTCGCGCGGGCCGCCTCGACCGCGGCGGCGAGCTCGTCGTCGTCCGCCGGGTCGACGGTCCTCAGATCGAGCCAGAGCCGGCCGTCGCGCACCACCCCCACCACCGGTGGCCGTCCGGTGCGCAGGCGCCGGGCGAGCTCGTCGCCGCCGTCGAGCGCCAGCGCCTCGCCCGGGATGGGCGCGTCCGGAGCCGCTCCCCCTCCGACGAAGGCGTCCGCGGGGCGGATCTCGGCGCCCAGCCGGCCCGCCAGGTGCTCGAGCCGCGCCCGGTGGGCGGCGGGATCCGGCCAGAGCCGATCGAGCGGCAGCGGGCCGCCCGCCAGCCGGTGGCGCAGCAGGGCATCGAGCGCGACGCTCACCAGGCGCCCGGGGCGCAGGGCGCGGTAGAGCGGATGCGCGGCGCAGCGCGCCAGGAGCTCGCGCCGGCCGACCAGCAGGCCCGCCTGGGGCCCGCCGAGCAGCTTGTCGCCGCTCGCCGCGACCAGATCGGCGCCGCCCGCCAGGAGCTCGGCGACGCTCGGATGCCCGGTGAGCTGCGGCGCGGGGTGCGGGGCGAGCAGGCCGGCCCCCTCGTCGACCAGCAGCGGGAGCCCGTGGCGGTGCGCCAGGTCGGCGAGCGCCGGCGCCTCCACCGCGGCGACGAAGCCGCTGATCCGGTAGTTGCTCGGGTGGACCTTGAGCAGCAGCGCGGTCTCGGGACCGATCGCGCGCTCGTAGTCGGCCAGCCGGGTGCGATTCGTCGTGCCGACCTCCCGCAGCCGTGCGCCACCGGCGGCCAGCAGGTCGGGGACGCGGAACGAGCCGCCGATCTCGACCAGCTCGCCGCGCGACACCACGACTTCGCGGCCGGCGGCGAGGGTCGTGAGAGCGAGCAGCAGCGCCGCGGCGTTGTTGTTGACCGCGAGCGCCGCCTCGGCACCGGTCGCGGCGCTGAGCAGCTCCTCGACCCGCCGGGAGCGGTCGCCGCGCCGCCCACTCACGAGGTCGATCTCGAGATCGCAGGCGGCGACCGCGAGCTCGCCGAGGCGGAGCGCCACCGGCCGCGGCAACGGTGCGCGTCCGAGGTTCGTATGCAGGAAGATGCCGGTCGCGTTGAGGGTCCGCGCCAGGGGCGTGCCGAAGCGTTCGCCGAGCTCGCGCGCCAATCGGTCCGGGAGCTCCGCGAGGCGCTCGGCAATCGAGTTGCTCGCCTCGGGCGCATCGCCCAGCTGGTCGCGCAGCGCGGCCAGGGCGGCCCGCGCCTGGGCGGTCACCAGATCGCTTCCGTATAATGATTTGAGGGCTTCCACTCGAGGCTCGCGGAGAAGACGGTCCACCGCGGGCAGTTGCCGGCGTCGGTCGTTGGCGGGGTCGGCCATGGAAGCTCGCGTCGATTCTAGGAGAACCGTACCCTGATTCCCAGGAAAGCGCCCCCGACGACGACTCCAGGCAAGCCGGGCGAGGCTCCGGCGGCCTCGCTGCGCCCGTCGTTCGCGCCGGCGCTCGATCGGCTCGCGGACGGCATCGAGCACTACAAGATCGAGTTCGAGCGCTTCCTCTCGGGCGCCGCCCAGCTCGCTCCCGAGGAGCAGCGGCTGCGCCTCGTCAGGGAGCTGCGCGAGCTGCGCAACGCCAACCTGCGCTCGCCGGTCGACAACTTCCGCCTGGGCAGTCTGGAAGCGCGCTTCAACAGCTACTGCGAGCTCTTCCAGCGGCGCCTGCGCGACCGCGAGGAGGGGCGCGCCGGACGCTCCGCCAAGCTGCTCGACCCGCCGCCGCCGCGGCACGACGCCGAGCGCGGCGTGGTGCTCACCTCGCGTCTCGAGGCCGACGCGGTCGAGGCGCTCTATGCCGCGCTCGCCAAGCAGGCGACGGGCCGGACGCCGCTCGAGCTCGAGGCCTTCCGCGGCTACCTCGCGCGGCAGGTGGAAGGGATCCAGGAGAGGACCGGTTGCAGCGCGGTGCAGTTCCGCCTCGCGATCGAGGAGGGGAAGCTCAAACTGAAGGCGAAACCGGTGGCCGGCTGAGCTCCCGGGCTTCGAGAAAGGACCTGCCGTGCGCCGCACTCTGCTGATCGCGCTCGCCGTCACCCTCGGCGTGGGGCTTCCCGCCCAGGCCGCCAGCCCCTACAACCTCGAGCGGGCCCTCGCGGCGCAGCGCGCCCTCGCCCTCGAGCGTCCCGACGACGCCACGGTCGAGGTCGACCTGGGAAACCTGCTGCGTCTCGCCGAGGACGAGGCCGGCGCGGAGGCCGCCTACCGCAAGGCGATCGAGCTCGATCCGGCGAACGCCTTCGCGCACTACCACCTCGGCCTCCTGCTGCAGGCGCGCGGCGACCGCAAGCACGCCCTGAAGGAATACCGCGCGGCGCTCGAGATCGACCCCGACTACGCCTGGGCGGAGTATCAGGTGGGAACGATCCACCACGCGCGGGGCTCGCGCTCCGCCGCACTGCGCTGCTACGCGCGAGCTTTCGCCCTCGATGCCACGCTCGCCGACGAGCGGCTTAATCCGCAGCTGATCGACAACGAGCTCGCGCTGCAGGCGGTGATGATGGCCAACCAACTGCCGCAGCCCATGGTCGAGCCGCCGAAGAAGTACTACGAGCCGGCGCGCATCGCCGCCCTGATGCTCGACGTGCCGCCCGCCGAGGGCGCGCCGCAGGACGAGCTGGCGACCGAGCCCGCGGCGGGCCCGGAGGGCGGCTACGCGCGGGCGAGCGGGGCGCAGCCCGCGGGCAACGCTGCCGACGCGAGCGCGGTGGGCGACGGCGAGGACGCCGCCACGGCGCGCGTGCTCACCTCGCGCAACCTCGAGCCGGGCAAGGCGACCGGGCAGATCACCGGCGGCGGCTCGCCAGCGATCGTGGGCGGCGTCGGCGGCGTGGCGACGCAGCCGGAAGCGACACCCACCAAGCCGACCCGGGGCGGGCCCCGCGTGCGCTCCGACCGCCCCGCGAGCGGCAGCAGCACCCGCCCCTCGGGATCCGTCGGCCCGGTGCGCGGCGGCACCGCCGGCAGCGGCACGAACAAGGGCGGAACAAAAGGCGGCGGCGCGAGCTCCGGCAGCCCCTCCGGCGGCGGCTACACCCCCGGC
>CAYZWR010000186.1:0-4645 GCA_964481735.1 uncultured Thermoanaerobaculia bacterium | reverse complement strand
TGGCCAGTGGTGTTGAGTGAGGGGGACTCCTGGTTCTCGTACTCGGACGTCATCGGGCAGTTGGACGACCCGAAGGACACCGGGGTGGCGAAGGACCAGCGCGCCTGGAGCCTGCTGCGCCTCGAGAAGGCGGGGGACGAGATCCTCTCGATCCTCTCCGGGGCGCAGCGGGCGAAGCTGCGCGACTACTTCGAGCGCTGGCCGCTCGCGGCGCTGCTCTTCTCGGGGGGCGGCAACGACATCATCGGGCCCGACCTCTGGCCGCTGCTGCGCGACTTCACCCCCGGCGCCCGGGCGCAGGACCTGGTGCAGTTCGCGCGCTTCGAACGGCGGCTGCGGCAGATCCAGGATGCCTACCGCGAGCTTCTCGACCTGCTCTCCGACGCCGGCCAGACCTGCCGCGTCTTCGTCAACTCCTACGACTACATCGTGCCCTCCGAGGAGGGCGCCGAGCTCCTCGGCTTCATCAAGGTCTCGGGGCCCTGGGTGAAACCGGCGCTCGCGCGCCGGCGGATCCCGCAGGCGATGCACGGCGACGTCATCCGGTTGCTCATCGATGCCTTCGCCTCGGCGGTCGACCAGGTCGCCGCCGAGCCGCGCGGCGCCGGGCGGCTGATCCGTGTCGAGACGCGCAACCTGGTGAAGAAGGACTGGAAAGACGAGATCCACCCCAACCCGAAGGGAGCGCAACGCGTCGCCAAGGCGTTCGAGACGGCGCTCCGCGGGGCTGGGGTCATCGCCTGAGACCCGCGCTCCGGCGCGGCGAAGGAGGTTCGCCATGACCAGCAATCGCAGGGCGGGGGCGTGGGCGGGGACTCTGCTGCTCGTCGGCGCCGCCGCGTTCGCGCAGACGGCGAAGCCAGCGGCGACGGCGACGGCGGCTGACAAGGCGAGCGCCGCGAAGGTCGCGGAGCGCCAGGAGGTCGCCGCGCCTCAGCAGGCGGTCGACGCGAAACGGATCGCGGTGGAGAAGAAGGCCGCGGCGGAGAGGTTCGCCGCCGAAAAGGCGACTCTGGTCCAGAGCCCGGTCTTCAAGGCCGCCAAGCAGTGGACGCCGGCGGTCGCCGACGACTCCGCGGCGCGGCTCGCCAAGGTGGCCGAGCTCTGCCCTGCCTGCCGGCTCGTTCGTCCGGCCGAGGCGGTGCCGCTCGGCGATCTCGGCGGCGGGGCGGCGCCGGCGAGCGGCGGGGGCGGCCAGCCGGTCGTCTGGCTCGCCGACGCGTCGCCGGCGCTGCGCGAGAAAGTCGGCATCGTCTGTCCCGAGTGCGTCCAGGTGCTCCATCCGACCTGCCTGCCGGGAGCTGGCGGTGGCACGGTCGTCTTCTCGATGGTCGATCCCGGAGGCTGGAATCCGGGGGACGAGGGGGACCTCTGCACCGTGCCGCCGATGGTGATGTTCTCGGCCGGCGCGCTCGACACCCAGATCCGCGCGGCGCTGGCGCGCGGTGGCACCAACGTCACCGTCGCCGACTACGAGGCCGCGGCGCCGCAGGGTTGCCCACGACAGACGCTGGTCTACCAGCTCTCCGTCGCCAGCCAGCTCCTCGGCGGAGGTGGCCAGTGAGCCGTGGAATCCGTACCGTCGGGCCGGCTCGCGGGTGGGTCGGGGCGGCCTGGCTCCTCGCCGTGGGGCTGGGCGCGCTCGGCCTCCTCGGCGCGGGCAGCGCGCTCGCCCAGCAGCAGATCGACCTCACCAAGTGGAGGTCGACGGTCGATCCGATGCTCGCCATCGTCGGCAGCTCCCCCGAGTACCAGGCGGCGCGCGAGCAGGCGGCGCTCCGTGCCCTGGAGATCCAGACGAAGTTCGCCGAGCTGCAGCTCCAGTACGAGGAGAAGCGGCTGGCGCAGCGCGCCGCGACGTTCGCCTGGCAGCAGCGCTCGACCGAGCTCATCTTCGCGCTGGTGGTGCTGATCGTCGTCTCGGGGCTCGCGCTCTCCTTCTGGCACGTCTACCGGAAGGAGTCGGCGCCGACCAAGTTCACCGTCGGCGAAAAGGGGGTGGAGGTGAGCTCCCGATTGGTGGGAGTGGTGGTCTTCATCCTGTCGCTGGTCTTCTTCTACCTCTACGTGAAGACGGTCTATCCCATCTCCGAGGTCGCGGCGGCCGCGCCGGCGATCGCCGCGCCGGCCTCGCCGCCGGCGAAGTGACCGGATTCGCCCCTTCGTTCGTTATTAGGGTGTAGCGCCAACTCTCGGAGGGCCGCTCCGCCGGGCCGCCGCCGGTCCGGCGCGGCGGCCCGCCGCGAGAGCTGGCGCTCGCTCACCCCCGGCGCTGGAAACCGCCGTCTTCGGCGGACGTCCGGCCCGGGGTTACGAACGAGGAGGCAGCCGATGACCACTGTGCCGCGCGGGCTTGGATGGCACCGGGATCTCCCGGACTTCCGCGACTACAACCATCACTCGGAGGCGATCGCCGCGATCCGCTCGAAATCGAAGCCTCTCAAGAAGGCGCTCAAGGTCGCGCCGAAGAAAGTCGACCTGCGCGCCTGGTGCTCGCCGATCGAGGACCAGGGGAGCCTCGGCTCCTGCACTGCGAACGCCGGCGTCGCGCTCCTCGAGTACTTCGAGAACCGTGCCCACGGCCGGCACCTCGACGCCTCGCGCCTCTTTCTCTACAAGGCGTCGCGCAATCTCCTCAAGTGGACCGGCGACCAGGGGGCCTACCTCCGCACGGCGATGAAGGCGATGGTGCTGTTCGGGGTGCCGCCGGAGGAGTACTGGCCCTACCGGATCTCCGACTTCGAGAAGGAGCCGACCTCCTTCTGCTACGCCTTCGCCGCGAGCTACAAGACGCTCAAGTACTACCGGCTCGATCCCCCCGGGCAACCGCTCGCGGAGACGCTCGACACGATCAAGGAGAACCTCGCCGGAGGCCTGCCGGCGATGTTCGGCTTCACCGTCTACAGCTCGATCCCGCCGCTCGGCGACGGCAAGGGGGAGATCCCGTTTCCGCAGCCCGGCGACCGGGTCGAAGGCGGGCACGCCGTCGTCGCGGTGGGTTACGACGACGGCAAGAAGATCGGGGAGGACACCGGCGCCCTGCTCCTGCGCAACTCCTGGGGAACCGGCTGGGGGATGGAGGGTTACGGCTGGCTCCCTTACCGCTACGTGACCGAGGGGCTCGCCGACGACTTCTGGAGTCTCCTCGACGCCGCCTACGTCGACACCCAGCTCTTCCAGTAGCGCGAGCCTGCGAGCCGCGGAGCTCGCCCGGGAGGTGAACGATGGTCAAGAAGATGCAGCGACCGAAAGCCACCGAAGCGGCGAAGCGGCGTCCGGCGGGGATGCCGGCGGCGACCCGGCAGGCCGCCCTCGCCGCCGGCGAGCGCCTGGCGGCCGAGGCTCTCCTGCGCCGCGAGAAGAGGCTCGCCCAGGGGCTCAAGGCGAAAGCGAGAGCGAAGCCGGGGACGCTGGTCGCCGAAGGGGACTCCTGGTTCGACTATCCGTTGGCCGACGTGCTCGAGGAGCTCGAGGACGAGCACGGCTGGGAGGTCGTCTCGGTGGCGCACCACGGCGATACGGTGGAGAGCATGGCCTACTCGGAAGTCCAGATCGCCGGCCTCGAGCGGGCGTTGCGCAAGGTCGCCGAGCGGCAGGTGCGGCCCAAGGCGATCCTCCTCTCGGGCGGCGGCAACGACATCGCGGGCGAGGAGTTCCCGATGCTGCTCAACCACGCGCTCTCGGGGCTGCCGCCGCTCAACGAGTCGGTGTTGAAGGGGGCGATCGACGAGCGGCTGAGCGCCGCGATCGTGACCGTCGCGGCGGGCGCCACCGTGCTCTGCGAACAGCTCTTCGGCGCGCGGCTACCGATCCTCATCCACGGTTACGACTACCCCGTCCCCGACGGCCGCGGCTTCCTGGGGGGTCTCTCGATTCTGCCGGGTCCCTGGCTCGAGCCCGGTTTCCGTCGCAAGGGGTACGACGACCTCGCGCTCTGCACGGAGCACATGCGGACGCTGATGGACCGTTTCAACGCCCTGGTGGAAGGGCTCGCCGGCGGCCCCGGGCTCGAGCACCTGCGCTACGTGAGGCTGCTCGGCACGCTGTCGAGCGAGCTGCCGGACGAGGAGTACAAGACCTGGTGGGGCAATGAGCTCCATCCGACCCGCCGCGGCTTCAGGGCGGTGGCCAGGGTCTTCGACGACCAGCTGAGAACGCTCTGAGGGGTGGTGATCGCTTGAGCCCTGGACAAGGAGGAAGGACCCGACTCGCGACGCTGCTGGTGCTGGCCGCCGTCGTGGTCGTCGCCGTGGCCGCCCTGAGCTACTTCACCTTCCGGGGGCAGGTCGCCTTGATGCCATCGGCCGAACGGCCGGCGGAGGTGATCGACGCGGTGCCGGCGCCGGCTCCCGGGGAGGCTCCGCCCACGAGACCGGACGACGCGGAACCGCCAGCGCCAGAACCCGCATCTCCGGGCCACGACAACGCGCCGGCGAGCGAGTCTGGGGTGAAGCCGCCGTCGTCTCCGCGGCCCACCTCGGTGGAGCCGCCCGTGCCACCCTCGAGCCGCGACGAGATGCCAGCCTTCCCCTGGCCGCCGCCCCGCGCCTCGGCGCTGCACGACCTGCCGCTCGCCTGGCTGGTCGCTGACCCGGCGACCGCGCGGCTGCGCGACCTCGACGCCCGGCTCACCGCGGCGCTCGAC
>CAYZWR010000185.1:0-4648 GCA_964481735.1 uncultured Thermoanaerobaculia bacterium | reverse complement strand
GCCCGGCTCAGAACGCGGTGACGACGCCGAGGCTCACCCGGCCGTCGTCGAGGATCATGTCCTGCCCCACCTCGGCGATCACCCGCACGTTGCGTGCCGCGAGGTAACTCAGGCTCAATGCGGCGTCCTCGAATTCGGCCGACGGGTCGTCGGAGTCGATCCGGTTGTAGAGCGCGGTCACCGCCCAGCGTCCGTCGGCGCCCTGCGGCAGGAAGACGACCTCCGCGAATCCGCCCTCCGACTCGACCTCGGGCCGGTCGAGGGCCAGGAAGTAGGGATCGTCGTCGGTGCGCACCAGATACTGCAGGGCGATGTCCCAGTGCTCGCTCGGCGTGATCTTGAGGTCGGGCCCGAAGTAGGTGATCTCGTCGCGCACCCCGACCTCGTTCTCCTCCTTGCCGAGGTAGCCGAAGAGGCCGACGCGCACCGGCCCGAACTCGCGGGCCAGCCGGAGCGCCACGTTCTTCTGATTGTCCTGGTCGAAGGTCCCCTCCGGGATCCCGTTGCCGTTCACCACCTCGAACACCGTGTCGATCTCGAGCGGCAGCGTGCCGGAGAGGATCAGCCCGCGATCGTAGGTGAGGTTCGCCCGCACGTCGCCGACCCGCAGGCGGTAGATCTCGTAGTCGGCGCGCGACAGCCGGAGCTCGCGCTTGAACAGCGGATCGGAGACCTGGAACTGGCCGACCACCAGATCGATCCCGCTGCCGAACAAGCCGCTGAACTGCAGGAAGGCGTCCTCGAGCCCGACGACGTCCCCCTCCTCGATGATGAAGTAGCCGTAGTAGGAGATCTTCTCGCCGATCGGGCCGCCGGAGAGCACCTTGAACAGCCAGGGCGACTCGAAGTCGTTGTCGACCTCGGCGCCCTCGCGGTAGACGCCGTGCGCTTCGGCGCGCATGGCGAGCGGCACGTCGCGCATCAGCTTGAGCAGCGGGTCGCCGGTGTCGTGCTCGGCGCGGGTCGGCTCCTGCGCCGCCTCGGGCATGCGGAAACCGCGCGCCGCGAACTCCTCGCCGAACGGCTTCAGGCGCGGGAAGGGCGCGTGGCAGGTGGTGCACGAGATCTGGTACTTGCGGGCGAACGCCGGAATGGCGTCGGCCGGGCGGGCGACCGAGAGCAGCGTCAGGGCGGATACCGCCCCGGCCGCGGCTGCGGTGACGAACGATGCTGAGCGCTTCATGGTCGTCTCCTCAGGGCAGAACGTCGACCGTCGTGCGGTGCTCCGCGACGAGCACCGGCTGCCACTCCTCGGGCGGGACCTTCAGGTACTCGGCGACCGAGGCGACCAGCCGGGAGTAGTAGACCCGGCCGGTGACCGTGAGCTCGCCCGCCGGCAGGTCGCCGGGCAGCGTCCAGGTGTAGCTCTCCGAGCGCGCCTCGAGCGGCGCCAGGCGATAGTCCGGTCCGAAGCTCGCGGTGTTCCACTGCTGGATCGTCATCCGCCCCTGGGGATCGAGATACGGCATTCGGAAGATGCGGTCGCCGGCCGGCACCGGGGCGTCGCGCTGCAGGCCCGCGAAGCCGGCGAGCGAGCGGGCGTCGCCGATGTCCTGGTAGGCCAGCGTGGTCTCCGAGGCGATGGTGTAGTCCTCGCCCGCGAAGCCCTTGCGGTCGACCGGCAGGCGCCAGGTGCGCCCCTTGGCGTCCTTCGCCTCGACGTCCAGCCAGAGCAGCCGCTCCTCCGCCGAGCCGGTGGGCACCTTGTGCCCGGCCTTGGCGTTGACCACCACGGCGGTGAACTTCATCCGGTCGCCCGGCTCGGCCTCGCGCGCCTCGGGATGAACGCGCACCTCGATGACGCCGAGGAGCTTGCCGTGGTCGTGCGCCCCGTGGAAGAGATGCTGGCGGACGTCGGGCAGCGGCTCGCCCATCTTGGCGCTCACTCCGGCCGCCGGCGGCATGTGGCAGTCCTGGCACTGGATGCCGCCCTTGCCCTGCGGCCCCTCCTTCCACTCGAGATGGGTCGCCTTGACCCAGGTGCCGTAGGGGCTCTTCTCGTTGTGGCAGGTGCCGCAGAAGTCGCCGCTGCGCAGGAAGGCGTTCTCCACCGTCTCGTGGTGCGGGCTGACCCGCCCGGGCCGCGGCCCCTGCTTCACCTTGCCCGGCGCCGAGACCCAGTTGAAGTTGTGCGGCACGTCGCCGGCGAAACCGGTGATGGAGTGGCAGAGATCGCAGGAGACCGCTTCGTTGGCGCGGCTGTTCGCGCTGGGCGGAGGCGGCGGCACGTCGCCGGCGAGGAAGGCGAGCGGCGCGTGGCAGCCGTTGCACCCCGCCTTGACGCCCGCGACCTTGGGGTCTTTGCCGGCGTGCGGCACGGCGAGCTCGAAGTACTCGATCTCGTCCCACGGATGGATGTAGGCCTGCGCCATCATCGCCTGCTCGTGCTGGCGGGAGAGGTCGATGTGGCAGGTGGCACAGACGCTCGGGCGCTCGAAGCGATCGTAGGGGATGGTGCCCAGCGCCGCGTCGCCGGCGGGCGGCTGCTGAGCGAGGCTCACGCCGGCCCCGGCGAAGGCCAGGACCAGAGTCGTCGTAAAGCTGGCGCGCATGGTGATCTCCTCTTCGGCGCTCTCATGGTCGCGCCGCGGGAGAGCGCCTGCGCCGCACTGCGGCGTAGGGCGGGCTACCTCACGGGGTGGGGGCTTCTCTCGCTGGGCGAATGGGGTCGCGTGCGCCCGCTCAGGGCAGCTCGCGCGAGAAGACGCCGCCGCCCGCGGTGCCCGCCCAGAGGCGCGGCGCCTCGGGGGGACCGCCGACCGCGAGCGCCCGCACGTCGAGATGCGTGAGCCCGTCGTTCGCCGCCTTCCAGGTCGAGCCGCCGTCGCGGCTCGCGAAGACGCCGCGGAACGAGCCGGCGTAGACCCGGCCGTCGGGGGCGACCGCCACCGCCTCGACGTCCTCCTGGTCGAGCGCCGAGCCGAGCTTGGCGAAGCTCGCGCCGTCGTCGGTCGAGCGGAAGAGCCCCTGCTCGGTGGCGACGAAGAGGCGCGAGGGAGTGGTCGGGTCGATCGCCAGCTCCCGCAGCTCCACCGCCGGCAGGCCGCCGCCCACCGGGCTCCAGGAGCCTCCGCCGTCCGCCGTCCGGTAGAGCGCCTGGCCCACCACCGCGAAGACGACGCCGGGCGCTTCGCTGGCGAGCCGGGTGACGGCCTCCTTCGGCAGCCCGTTGCCGGACGGTTTCCAGCTCTTGCCGTCGTCGACCGTCTTGAACACCGCTTGCACCGGCTCGTCGGGCGACCAGGAGCCGGCGTAGAAGACTCTCGGGTTGCCGGGATCCTGGGCCAGGCTGCGGAACTCGGCCGCCGGCGGAATGCCCTTCAGGAGCTCGCGCATCGACGGCTCCTTCTGCGGCAGCGGCTTGAAGAAATGGCCGCCGTCCGCCGACCGCCAGGCCGAGGACGCCTCGAAGGCCCAGACGTTCTTCGGGTTCTGGCGCTCGAAGAGCACGCCGTCGACATCGACCTCCTTGCCTCCCTTTTCGAACGGATCGGCGAGCTCGGCCCAGGGCCCCTCGCCGTCGCGCCGGAAGAGGCCGCTCGAGAGCTGGGCGAAGAGGGTCGCGGCGCGCGGCGAGGCGTCCAGCCGCTCGACCCAGCCGGCGGTGATCCCTTCGCCCGAGAAGCTCCAGCTCGCGCCGCCGTCGGCGCTGCGGTAGACCCCGCCGCCGGCGCTCGCGGCGAGCATCGCCGACGCGTCGCGCGGATCGAAGGCGACCGCGAGGAGGAGATAGCGCCCGCTCTCGCGATCCGACTTCCGCCAGCTCCTGCCGCCGTCGTCGCTGCGCTTCAACCCGTCCTCGGTCGCCGCCCAGAGCGCGCCGCCCGGCGCGAAACGCACGCTGTAGATGTCGTCGGTGCCCGAGACCGGCGAGGCCACCGCCGCGAAGGTCGCGCCGCGATCGGCGCTCTTGAAGAACCCGCCGGCGCGGTTCACGGCGTAGACCGTCGCCGGGTTGGCCGGATCGACCAGCAGCTGCTGGATCGCCGGCTCGAGCCCCCGGCCCACCGCCTGCCAGCTCTTGCCACCGTCGTCGCTGCGCGCGAGGTGCGCCGCTTCGCCGCCGTGCCCGCCGGCGTACACCACGTCGGGATTCGCCGGGTCGACGGCGATCGCGTAGGCGTCCTGGCTGAGCACCCGGAAGTCGCTCCAGCTCTTGCCCCCGTCGCGGCTGCGGAAGTGGAGGTTGGTCGACGGCACCCAGACGTCGCTGGGCTTCGACGGCGCGAAGGCGATCCGGTAGCCGACCGGGTGGAGGCTGGCGAGCTGCCCGCGGTAGTTGTCGGTCACCAGCTTCCAGGTGGCGCCCCGATCGCGCGAGCGCCAGAGCGCCGGGTCCCCGGGGTCGTCGACGCCGAGCCAGAGGGTCCCCGGCGTTCCCGGGTCGACCTCCATCCACTCGACCTGGTTGCCGGTCGCCGGCCGTCCGGCGAAGGTCCAGTGAACCCCGCGGTCGTCGCTGCGGAAGACGCCGCCGTTCGCCGAGGCGGCCCAGGCCACCCCCGCGGTGTGCGGATCGAAGGCAACGTCCACCACCCGGCCGCCGAACGGCCCCTCCGAGCGCCACCCCCCGGCGGGAGGTTCGGCGAGGGCCGGAGCGACCGCGACGAGCGACGCGAGCAGCGGGGCGGCGAATCGACGGCGGGCG
>CAYZWR010000184.1:2118-4762 GCA_964481735.1 uncultured Thermoanaerobaculia bacterium | reverse complement strand
AATTCGTGCCTGTCCCCGTTTTCTCCGTCTTCTACATGCCGACGGGGGAGGGCGCCGCCTTGACTTCCCGGCGCTTCCGGGATCTGCTCGCCCGGCTCCGGCAATCCAACGCAGCACCAAGGGGGAAGAAATGAAACGACTCGGAATCGCAGTCGTCGGTCTGCTCCTGATGTCGCCGCTCGCGGCGCAGGCGCAGGAGCATTGGACGGAAGGCCCGGTCTGGGAGGTCTGGTGCGCGCGCACCACGGAAGGGCACTTCGAGGACTACATCGAGTACCTGCAGAAGAACTACCTGCCGACCATGTCGGAGAGCAAGGCGCAGGGGCTCGTCCTCGACTTCAAGTTCTTCCTCCACACCCCCGGCGGGCCGGGCGAGCCCGACATCTGCATCGCCACGCTGCACAAGAACTTCGCGCAGTTCGACTACAGCGCCGACGTCGAGGCCAAGGCCAAGGCGATCGCCGCCAAGAACTACCAGACCGACGACGAGAAGAAGCAGGCCGAGATGACCGCGCCGCGCTTCCAGATGCGGACCGATCTCGGCACCAGCCTCTATCGCGAGATCCAGCTCAAGCCGGCGAAGAAGTAGGGCGCCGGCGCGAAGGCCGTCCGCCGGAGCCGGCCCTTCGCGCCAGCCCATCCGGGGGGACGGGCGCCCAGCGCCCGTCCCTCGCCGTTTCTCGAACGCGCTGGGCGATGGGAGAGAATCCCGCCGTCATGAGCGCGCCCATCCCGACCCGTGATCCCCTCACCCGTCTGCGCTTCGCCACCCGCGACGACGTGCCGACGATCCTCGCCCTGATCCGCGGCCTCGCCGAGTACGAGAAGCTCGCCGACGAGGTGGTGGCCGACGAGGCGACGCTCGCCGCGACCCTGTTCGGCGAACGTCCCTTCGCCGAAGTGGTGATCGCCGAGCACGCCGGCGAGCCCGCCGGCTTCGCGCTCTTCTTCCACAACTACTCGACCTTCCTCGGCCGCCCCGGGATCTACCTCGAGGACCTGTTCGTCGAACCGGCGCTGCGCGGCCGCGGCATCGGCGCGCTGCTCCTCGCCTTCCTCGCCAAGCTCGCGGTCGAGCGGGGCTGCGGGCGCTTCGAATGGGCGGTGCTCGACTGGAACGAGCCCGCGATCGGCTTCTACCGGCGCCTGGGCGCGCGGCCGATGGACGAGTGGACCGTCTTCCGCGTCGCCGGCCCCGAGCTCGCGGCCCTCGCGGCCCGCTTCGATGGAGCGCCGGGAGGCACGGCCTCTCGGTAGCCCTCGGGAGAGGGCCTCCTCCCTGTGGTAGCTTCCGCCGACGTTCTCGCACGAATCGCAGGTTCGCGATCTGCCCGTCGACTCGCGTGCGGTCGGCGCCGGCAGGTCCACGAGGGGTCACGCTGAATGCATCTCGGGGGGAATGCCATGAAGAAGACGCTGACGTCGCTCGCCGCCCTGCTCCTGTTGCTCGTCGTCGCCGCACCGCTCGCGGCGTCCGACCTCAAGGCCGATCTGCTGGCGCGCGAGAAGCAGTCCTGGAAGGACTGGGCCGACAAGAAGGGCGACACGTTCCGCGCCCAGGCGGTCGAGGACTACGTCCAGGTCGTCGCCGGAGTCGGCGCGGCGACCGGTCGCGAAGCGGTGGCCAAGGAGATCGAGGGCCACAACTGCGTGATGAAGTCCTTCGACTTCACCAACGTCACCCTCCGCCAGCCGGCGGCGAACCTCGCCATCCTCAACTACGTCGCCACCCAGGACACCACCTGCGACGGCGTCGCCCTTCCCAAGAAGGTCTTCTCGACCTCGATGTGGATCCAGAAGGACGGCAAGTGGATGAGCTACAGCTACCAGGAGACGCCGATCGACTGAGCTCTGCGTCGTTCAGCGGTCCGGCCGGTACCAGTAGCGCTCGGCCCAGTCGGAGAGCGCGCTCTTGCGGAAGATCATCCGCCAGGCGAGCGGTCCCATCCGGGTGAAGTAGTGCCAGTCGCCGTGCTCGTCGAACTTGCGCGGCGAGGCGAGGGTCTTCGCCCCTCTCACGCGCACGAGTCGCCGCCCGCCGGCCCTCGCATGGCGCCAGAGCGCGATCTGAAAGGCGACGTCCTCGCCGTACGGGCGGTCTTCCGGGAAGCCCCCGACCGCGGCGAAGTCGGCCCGGCGGCAGAAGACCACCCCGGTGTCGAATCCGGTCGTCCAGACGAGCGGCAGCAAGAGGGCGTAGGTCGCGAGGATCCCGGCCGACCAGCGCTCCAGGGTGACGCCGGTCGAGCCGCCGGCGATCCGCGGCGAGGCGAGCGCCCGCGCGACCACGTTGAACGTCTCGCGGTGGATCTGTCCGTCGGCGTCGGTGAACAGCAGCACCTCGCCGCGCGCCAGGGCGGCGCCGCCGTTGCGCGCCGCGCCGATCGAGCGCTTCTCCACCCGCACCGCCCGCGCGCCGAGCCGCTCGGCGGACGCCGCCGTGCCGTCGGTCGAGGCGTTGTCGGCGACGATCACCTCGACCGCCCCCGCGCCCTCGGGGAGACGCCGCGCCGCGACCTCGACGCTCGCGAGCAGCCGCGGCAGGAGCTCGACCTCGTTGTAGGCCGGGACGATCAGACTGAAGCGCGGCGGCGTCATGCCCGCAGTCTAGTCCCGCAGGGAGAGAAAAGAGGGACAGGCACGC
>CAYZWR010000184.1:0-2018 GCA_964481735.1 uncultured Thermoanaerobaculia bacterium | reverse complement strand
TTCTGGGAGCCAGAACGTCAAGCACGCACAGGACAGCCAGCGTGCCCGGAATGCGTGCCTGTCCCTCTTTTCCCGGAGGGAGAGGGGAAGCTGATCGTCGTCATGGCCCCGTCATCCACTTCGGGTAGACTCCGCCGCTCTTTGGAGGAGGAATACCTTGATGTTCACCAGAACCGCCGCCGTCGTCCTGTGGGTCTCGATGGCCCTCACCGCCCCGCTCGCTGCCCAGAACCTGCTCACCAACGGCGATTTCGAAACCGCCCTCGGGTGGGCGGGGTGGGCGTGGGGAACCGGCACCTGGCAGCTCGGCCCCGACTCCGGGAGCTGCACGCTCTCGAGCGCCGCCGACGGCACCTCGGCCCTGGTCACCACCGACCACTTCCTCTCGCTCTACGGCAACCAGTGCATCCCGGTCGATCCGACCGCGACGCCCGTGCTCCACGTCGCCGTGATGTACAAGACGACCGCCACCGTCTGGGCGCGCGTCTATCTCCAACAATTCTCGGACGCCGCCTGCAGCAGCTATCTCGCTTGGAGCGGTACCGTCTCCGGTGGCACCTCGGCCAACTGGACGCGGATCATGGGCCCCATCACGCTCGATTCGAGCGCCGCCTCGGTCCTGGTCTGGCTCGACTTCAATCCCCAACAGGCCGGAATGGGCCAGTACACCGGCTCCATCGATCGCCTCTACCTCGGCGTCGAGCCGCAGATCTTCCTCGACGACTTCGAGGACGAGAGCGGCAGCGCCTGCAACTGGTCGCTCATCGTCGGCGGCGTGTGAGGCCAGGGAGAAAAGAGGGACAGGCACGCATTCTGGGCACGCAGGCTGTCCTGTGCGTGCTTGACGTGCTGGCACCCATAATGCGTGCCTGTCCCTCTTTTTCTGACGTGCCTGTCCCGGCCGGGTAAAATCCACCCGACGACTCGAGGAGACTCCATGTCCACTCCCACCCGCCCCGCTCTCGCCCTGCTCCTCGCCGCCGCCGCGCTCCCCGCGGCCGCTGCCGCCGGCAAGTACCCCGCCGCGCCCCGAGTGGGTCCGCAGCCCGCGCCGCTGGTCACTCCCCTCCTCCTCCCCGCGACCGAAGGGGTGACCAACGGCGGCTTCGAAGCGAACGGCGGCACCGGCACGTCGGTGTTCACCGGGTGGACGACGGTCAGCCTGCCGAGCGCTCTCCAGGGCGAGCCCGGCGAGGGCAACTGGTACGCGCAGAGCGGCACCACCGCGCCGTTGAGCGGCCTCGCGGTCGCGCCGCCCACTCAAGGGCTCTTCGCGGCGATGTCCGATTCGCTCTCCGCCGGCGCGCACCTGCTCTATCAGGACATCGCGGTGCCCAACGACGGCCTGCGCCTGGTCTGCGACCTCTACGTCAAGAACGACGCCGGCTTCTACGCCGACCCCGGCAGCTTCGAGTGGGGCGGCGCCTCGAACCAGACGGCGCGCATCGATCTCCTCGACCCCTCCGCGCCGGTCGACGAGCTCGGCGCGGGCGTGCTGGAGAACCTCTTCCGCCTCGGCCCCGGCGATTCCAACGAGATCGCCTACCATCCGTTCCCGATCGACCTCACGCCCTACGCCGGCCAGACCGTCCGCCTGCGCTTCGCCGAGGTCGACAACGAGGGGATCCTCAACTTCGGCGTCGACAACTGCCGCTCGGCGGTCTGCGTGCCCGACGAGGAGACCGCCTGCCTGCTCGCCGGCCGCTTCGAGGTCAAGGTGCAGTGGACCGATTTCACCGCGCAGACCGGCCCCGCCAAGGTGATGAGCTTCGGCGGCTCGCGCGCCGAGTCGGACCAGTCGGCGTTCTTCTGGTTCTTCACCCCGACCAACTTCGAGATGGGCATCAAGATGGTCGACGCCTGCGTCGCGCCGTACGACGCCTTCTGGGTCTTCGTCTCCGGCCTCACCAACGTCCAGTACCTGGTGACCATCCGCGACACCGTGACCGAGGCGATCCGGACCTACGACAATCCGCTCGGGCTGCTGCCCACGACCGAAGGGGACACCCAGGCGTTCG
>CAYZWR010000183.1:0-4765 GCA_964481735.1 uncultured Thermoanaerobaculia bacterium | reverse complement strand
TGAAAAGAGGGACAGGCACGCATTTACTGGTCATTTCCCGATCAAGGCGGCCCCGCTCCGCTCTGTGACGGAAATGCGTGCCTGTCCCTCTTTTCCCGTCGACCGCCCTCAGGGCGTCCCCTGGAGCCGCTTCGCCACCGCTTCGGCTTCGCGCCAGACGCGCATCAGGTTGCCGCCGGCTAGCTTCTCGAGGTCCGGCTCGCTCCAGCCTCGCTCGAGGAGCTTGGCGAAGAGATTGGGATACATCGACACGTCCTTGAGGCCGGTGGGGAGCGAATCGCCCACCCCGTCGAAGTCCGAGCCCAGGCCGACGTGGTCGACGCCCACCAGCTCGACCACGTGCTCGATGTGCGCCACCACGTCGTCCAAAGTGGCGCGCGGCAGCGGGTGCTCCTGCTGGTAGGCCTTCTCCCAGGCCTCGACCTCGGGCGCGTGCTCGGCGAGTTGCCGTTCGGCGACGAAGGCCTCGCGGGCGCTCCAGTAGGTGTCCGAGTAGGCGTTCGCCGCCGCGGTGAGGAAGGAGGAGCCGAAGTTGATCTGGATCACGCCGCCCTTGGCGGCGAGGGCGCGGATCCGCGCGTCGTCCAAGTTGCGCTCGAAGCCGGGGGTGAAGTGGCGGCAAGAGGAGTGCGAGGCGATCGGCGGCGCCTGGACGAGCGCGATCGCCTGATCGAACGCCTCGTCGGAGACGTGCGACAGGTCGACCAGGATCCCCAGCCGGTTCATCTCGGCGATCACCTCGCGACCGAAGGGGGAGAGGCCGTGCCAGGTGCGCGCCTCCGGCTTCACGTAGCTCGAATCGCAGATCTGATTGTCCTCGCCGTGGGTGAGCGTGATGTAGCGGATGCCGCGGTCGTGGAAGTGACCGAGGTTCGCGAGGTCGTCGCCCACCGGCGCGCCGTTCTCCATCCCGAGGGCGAGGGAGATGCGGCCGGCGCGCTGATTCTCGAGCGCCGCCGCGGCGGTCGGCGCGAGCGCCCAGTTCTCCGGCGAGGCCGCGACCAGGGCCTCGACGCCATCGATCAGGGAGTCGGCGAGCTCCTTGCCGCCGCCCGTCTTCTGATAGGAGGACGGGACGTAGATCGACATGAAGGCGACGTCGAGCCCGCCGGCGCGGGCGCGCGGCAGGTCGAAGTCGCCGCCGGTCCGGGTGGTCACGTCCTCCTTCTTTTCCCGCAGTCGGTAGGGCAGGTCGATGTGCGTGTCGACCACCAGCAGGCGCTGCGCGAGCTCGTGCGCGGCCGCCGCGCGCTCGGCCGCGGCGCGCCCCTCCGGGGTCGCCAGCGCGAGCAGGTTGGCGAACAGCCGGTAGGCGCCGGGGACGCCGGCCGGCAGCTCGCGGAAGAAGGCGAGCCCGGTGTAGACGTAGCTCCCCTTGCCGAGCCGGGCGACGAGCAGCGCTCCGCGCTGCGGCGTCTGGCCGGGATCCGCGACCTCGAGCAGGGGGCGATAGGCGGGATCCCAGCGCCGCGGCATGTAGAGCGCCCGCTCCTGCACCCAGCCGTCCCAGTCGGCCGGCCCGATCGCGTTCGGCAGACGGAACAGCGGATCCTCCGGCGAGAGCAGCGCCACCTCGGAGCTCTCGTCGGTCACCCGGTCGTGCGGCCGGCCGATCTCGAGCGGATAGGGGGCGAACTTCCCCTCGACGAAGGGGTACTGCTGGTACTGCACGATGACCAGGCCGCCGCCGCGCGCGTAGTCGAGCAGGCGCGCGTTGTGGGCGGCGAGCGCCGGCTCGGTCTCGTAGGCGCGGCTGCCGACCACGATCGCGTCGTAGCGCGCCAGATCGCCCGTCGCCAGCGCCTCGGCGCCCAGGAGCTCGAGCGGCACGCCGACCTCGGCGAGGAAGCCGGGCACCCGGTCCGAGGCGCCGAGGACGTAGCCCACCCGCCCGAGCCGGGGCAGCCGGAGGTCGGTCGCCACCACCTCGACCCGCGCCGGCGCAGGCAACGGCGTCGCGGCGATGTGCGGATAGTCGACCAGCGGCAGCGCGAGGTCGACCTCGCGCCCGTCGGCCAGGCGCGCCACGAAGCGCACGCTGCTGCGTTCCATGCCGGCGGTCGCGCAGCCACGCAGCGCGAAGCGGAAGCTCGCCTCCCCCTTCGCCGCGAGCGCGAACGGCCGGCGCTCCGCGGCGAACCCCGGGCAGGCGCTCGCGGAGCGCAGCTCGCCGGCGAGCGCGCTGGCGGCGTTCGAGCGCAGGCGCACCTCGACCGCGGCCTCGGGGCGCTCCGGGGTCACCAGCACGAGCTCGCGATCGAGCACCACTTCGAGCAGCGGCACGACCCGCACCGGCCGGCGGATTTCCCCCTTCGCCTGATCGCCATAGCGGTAGATCGCCGGGCGATCGAGCGCGATCCGGCGGCCGTCGATCGCGAGCTCGAGGTGCCCGACGACGCTCGCCGGCTCGAACGGCTCGCCGCGTTCCGCCGCGGCCGCGCCGCTCCAGTCGTAGAGCGCCGCGGCGCGGGGCCGCACCAGGAAGTAGGGCCGGCCGGGCGGCGCCTCGGCCAGCACCCGGCCGGCACGGGCGATCGTTCGCAGCTCGCCGGGCGCGATCGGCCCTTCGGCGAGCCCCGCGTCGGCCGGCGGCGTGAGCTCGAACGGCCCCGACTGGCCGAGGCTCCGCAGTTGGACGTCGCGCGTCCCGGCGTTCCACAGCGTCGTGCGCAGCTCCACCGCCTCGCCCGGGACCAGCTGCTCGCGATCGCTCGCCACGTCGACCACCACGCCGGCCGCGAGGAGCAACGCCTGGGCGGCGACGGCGCGTTTCTCCTCGAGCAGGCCGGCGACGCCCGACGCGGCGCAGGCCGCGGTCCTGCGGCAGGCCGCCCCGGCCGACTCGAGCTCGGCGAGCGCCTCGGTGAGCGGACCGAACGCCGCGCCGCTGGTCGCGGCCGAGAGCTGGGCGCGCGCGCCGCGCGCCAGCTCCTCCACCCGGGCGAGACGACGCTCGAGCTCGCCGCGCAACGCCGACTCGGCGAGCTCGGCCGCGATCGCCGGCAACCGCGTGTCGATGCCGGCGAAGAGATCGTCGCCGTCGCGTCCCGCCTCGCCTTCGACCCAGGTGAACTTGCCGTCGCGGGGTCCGAGATCGAGCAGCCGCCCCATGTCCTGCGAGCGATGCTCCCCCCGCGACCGCATGGCGAGCTGCAGGATCGAGTGACCGCTCCAGG
The DNA here is from genome assembly GCA_964481735.1 of uncultured Thermoanaerobaculia bacterium. Lineage (GTDB taxonomy): Bacteria > Acidobacteriota > Thermoanaerobaculia > Multivoradales > JAGPDF01 > JAGPDF01. Next base: position 1,589 of record CAYZWR010000183.1, on the reverse strand, counting down.
GGTCGATGCCACCGAGCGGCATCGACACCGTCGCGCGCTCCGGCGCGAACCAGGCGGCGCGATAGAGCACGCTGGCGCGCCAGGGAGGCAATCCCTCGGCGGCGAGCCCGGCGAACGTCGCCGCCTCGCCCGAACGCCGAAACGCGGCGTAGGCGGTGTGGCCGGCCGCCTGGTGCTGGGCGTGGCCACCCGAGCCGTCGTCGCCGAACACCGAGAGGATGACCTGCGGTTTGAAACGGCGGACGACGCGCACCGCGTCCTCGAGCAGCGCCTCGCGCGGCCAGAGCTGCCAGGTCTCGTCGAGCGAGCGCGTGTAGCCGAAATCGAAGGCGCGGGTGAAGTACTGGCGGGCGCCGTCGATCCGCCGCGCCGAGAGGAGCTCCTGGGTGCGCAGCACGCCGAGCGCCTCGCCGAGCTCCGGTCCGATCAGGTTCTGCCCCCCCTCGCCGCGCGACAGCGAGAGGTAGGCCGCCTCGCCGCCGAGCTCGCGCGCCACCAGGGCGAGCGCCGAGGTGTCCTCGTCGTCGGGGTGGGCGCCGACCACCAGCAATCGGCGGTGGGTGGTGAGCTTGGCGAGCGCGCGGTCGAGCGCGGCGAGGCCGCCGGTGCCCGCGGGCTCGAGCACGGAGGGCAGGACGGCGGGCTCGGTCGCCGCGCCGGGCGGCGGGCCGGTCAGGGTTCCGACGATGGATGCGGCCACGAGCGCGCGCGGCAGGGAAGCGAGGATCGTTTTCACGGCGCGGATCTTAGCCCGGAGGTCAAGGCCGCGGCCGCGCGATATCATCGCCACCCCATGACAGCAGCGGTCGAACGGAGCGCGCAGGTCCTCGACGCCTTCCGCCGCTACGGGCACCTCGCGGCGGCGCTCGACCCGCTCGGGCGCCTGCCGGCGGTCCACCCGCCCGAGCTCGCGGGCGGCGGCGAAGAGGCCGCCCACGCTCGGGCGCTCTACTGCGGCCCCTTGGCGGTCGAGTTCATGCACCTCGAGGACCCCGTCCGCCGGCGCTGGATCGCCGAACGGATGGAGGCGCCGGCGCCCCCGGTCGAGCGCGAGCGGGTGCTCGAGCAGCTGATGCGCGCCGAGCTCTTCGAGCAGACCCTGCAGGCGCGCTACACCGGCTCCAAGCGCTTCTCGATCGAGGGGGTCGCGGCGCTCGTCCCGCTGCTCCTCGCGGCGATCGAGGAGGCCGCCGAGCAGGGGGCGGAGCAGGCGATGCTCGCCATGAGCCACCGCGGCCGGCTGAGCGTCCTGACCCAGGTGGTGGGCCGGCAGCCGCTCGAGATCTTCGCCGGCTTCGAGGAGGTCGATCCGCGCAGCGTCCTGGGCTCGGGCGACGTCAAGTACCACCTCGGGGCGACCGGCACCCACACCACCCCGACCGGCCGCCGGGTGGCGCTCCACCTCAACTCGAATCCGAGCCATCTCGAAGTGGTCTGCCCGGTCGCCATGGGGCGGATGCGCGCCAAGCTGGAGCGCCTGAAGGACCCCACCGGGCGCAAGGTGCTCTCGATCCTGATGCACGGCGACTCGGCCTTCGCCGGCCAGGGGATCACCGCCGAGACGCTCAACTTCGCCGAGCTCGACGGCT
>CAYZWR010000182.1:0-4791 GCA_964481735.1 uncultured Thermoanaerobaculia bacterium | reverse complement strand
GCGCCGATCGCCCCCGCCGACACCGCCTGGATGCTCGTGGCCACCGCCCTGGTGCTGCTCATGACCCCCGGCCTCGCCTTCTTCTACGGCGGGCTGGTACGCGCCAAGAACGCGCTCAACACCATGATGATGAGCTTCGCGTCGCTCGCCGGGGTGGGGCTCACCTGGGCGCTCCTCGGCTACTCACTCGCCTTCGCCCCCGGCTCGGGCGCCCTCGGCGGCCTCGATTTCGCCCTGCTCACGGGCCTCGGCGTCGAGGCCAAGGGCACCATCCCCCACCTCCTCTTCTTCGCCTACCAGGGGACGTTCGCGATCGTCACCGCGGCGCTCGTCTCCGGCGCCGTGGTCGAGCGGATGCGCTTCGGCGCCTTCGTCGCCTTCGGCGTTCTCTGGACCCTGGTGGTCTACGCGCCGGTCTGCCACTGGGTCTGGGGGGGCGGCTGGCTGGGGACCCTGGGGGCCCTCGACTTCGCCGGCGGCACGGTGGTGCACGTCAACGCGGGCGCCGCGGCGCTGGTCGCCGCCCTGGTCCTCGGACCGCGCCGCGACTACGGACGGCAGGCCCTCCTGCCGCACAGCGTCCCCTTCGTCCTGCTCGGGGCCGCGCTCCTCTGGTTCGGCTGGTTCGGATTCAACGCCGGGAGCGCCCTCGCCGCCAACGCCTCGGCCGTGATCGCCTTCACCAACACGCTGCTCGCGCCCACCGCGACGCTCGCCGTCTGGATGGCGCTCGACCGCCTGCGCACCCGCCGGGTCACCGCGGTCGGCGCCGCCACGGGCGCGGTGGTGGGGCTGGTCGCGATCACTCCGGCGGCCGGCTTCGTCTCGCCGCTCGCGGCGCTCGCGCTCGGCGCGATCGCCGCTTTCCCGTCCTACTTCGGCATCCTCTATCGCTCGCGCACCCGCCTCGACGACTCGCTCGACGTGGTCGCGGCGCACGGTGTCGGCGGCCTGACCGGCGCGCTGCTGACCGGCGTCTTCGCGAGCGCCGCCTGGGGGGGCACGGCGGGGCTGCTCGAAGGGAACCCGGCGCTGGTCGGCAAGCAGGCGATCGCGGTGGCGGCGACCTTCCTCTACTCCGGCGCCGCGACCTGGGGGCTGCTCAAGCTTCTCGCTCTCGCCATGCCGCTGCGCGCCGACGGTCGCCTGCAGGGGCGCGGCCTGGACGTCGAGCTGCACGGCGAAGAGGCCTACGGCAGCGGCGAGGGGGCGATCCTGGTGCTCGATGCGCCGCGCCCGGCGAGCCCCCGCCCCGCGGCCGAGATCGCTCCCGAAGCGCGCCCGGCGGGCGCCACGGCCGGAGCCTGATGCCATGAAACTGGTCACCGCGATCGTTCGCCCGGAGAAGCTCTCCGACGTCCTCGAGGCGCTCTTCCGCGCCGAGGTCACCGGCCTCTCGATCTCGCGCGTGCAGGGGCACGGTGGCGAGACCGAGGCGGTCGAGACCTATCGCGGAACGACGGTGAAGATGGAGCTGGTCGAGAAGGTGCGTCTGGAGATCGGGGTCTCGGACCCCTTCGTCGACATCACCGTCGACGCCATCCGGCGCGCCGCGCACACCGGCGAGGTGGGCGACGGCAAGATCTTCGTCCTGCCGGTCGAGAGAGTGGTCCGCATCCGCACCGGCGAGACCGACGTCGACGCGGTCACCCCGGTGGCCGCCACGCCGAGCTGCTGAGCGACGGCGCCGCGCCGCGACCTGCTGCTCCGCGCGCGAGCCGGGTGCTCGACCGCCGGCGCTCAGTTCGCGGACGCAACCTCCTGCTTCGCGCGCGGCAAGCGCACGCCGACGATCAGCAGCCAGAGCATGAGCGCCACCTCGCCGAAGAGAATCGGGGTGGCAAGGCTGGAGACGGTCTTCGCGTACTGCGGCACCATCAGGCCCGTGATGCTGATCGCCACGTAGGCGAGACCGTTGGCAAACAGCCAGACGCCCAACCAGCGCGGCAGGAACTTGGATCTCAGTACCAACAGCGCGAGCGGCAGCAGCCAGAGCCCCCAGAACATCTCGGAGACGAGCACGCCATGCCGGTCGAGCTCGACGAGGAGCGTCGCGACGGCGGCGCGCTGCGGCGCGTCGAAGGCCGCCAGGTAGTCGCCCTGGAGGACCGCGAGGGTCGCGACCTCGTTGGCCGTGGCGACGAACCCGACCGGCGCCACGAGGAAGACGAGGAGGACCATCAGGAGGGCGAGCGTGCGGTCGACCTCCCGCAGCAGCCGGTAGAGCAGCAGCGCGGTGGCGAGGAAGCAGAGCTCGCTCACCAGACCGATCACGATGTTGGCCCGGAAGAGCGTCTGGTGAGCCAGCAGGTTGGCTGCAGTCGCAGTCGCGTTCCCCGGCACGAAGATCTTCCCCGGGACGTAGAGCAGGATGAACGGGCCGGTGAGCACGACGACCAGGTAGAACGCTCCCGCGAGCCGCGCGGTCCGCTTCAGGGCGTCCATCACGCGCCCTCCCGGACGCGCTTTGCGTCCGTCAGCATCCCCCACGCGGCGCCGATCCCCGCCAGATCCGGCAGTGCAACGTACCCAGCATCCTCCGCCATGCGGTTCTCCCGGCGCCCCTCCCCCGGCGGCCCTCCCCCGGCTCCAGCCGAGAGAGGTCGTCGCGCGCCGCGTGCAGGAGGGTCCTCTCTCCACCACGCGCGAACGGCGGGAAAGTTTCAGTCGGGCGTGCAGGAACCCGTCGCGCGCCGGCGCCCGCGCAGCCCTGGTCGAACGGGCGGCCCTGCTCAGCTCCGGCGGCTGGAAAGTTGGGCCGAGCCCAAGTCCTAGCTCGCCGGTCGAGGAGCCGCAGGAGCTTCGCGCAACCGCATCAAGAGCCAGCGCCGCGGATCGAGCACGACCCGGGTGACCGGCGCGGCGCTGTCGAAGGTGAAGGTGGTCGCGGCCGCCGCCGGGAGCTCGACCCGCTCGATGCGCAGTCCGGCGGCGCTCTCGAGCCCGATCTCGAGTGGCAGATGATAGAGCGCTCCAAGCTGCCGCACCGTGACGCGCACCCGAGAGCCGTCGTCCGGCGCCGAGCCCGCGACCTCGGCCGCGAGTTCCGGCACGCCCGGGCGTAGCAGCCACTCGTCGCGCCACCAGGCGAGCGACTGCCCGCCCGCCTCGGCGAAGGTCGCCACCAGCTCGTCGAGCGAGAAGGTGCCGAAGCGATAGCGCTCGGTGAGCCGCCGCACGCCCGTTCGGAACGCCTCGTCGCCGATCGCGAAGCGCAGCAGGTGCATCAGCCAGGGGTAGCGGCCGTGGACGATCTTCTGCGGCGTCGAGCCGCGCAGCTCGGCGAGCGGCACCTCCTCGCCCGGCGGCATCGCCAGGTACTCGCTGCGGAAGCGCTCGAAGATGGCCGGGTAGGGCTTGCCGCGCGCCTCGTCGTAGAGCAGCTCGACGTAGTCGCCCAGCCCCTCGGTCCACTGGAAACTGCCGGGCCCCCGGCCAGCGAAGGTCGAGAACCACCAGAGCAGCGCGGTCTCGTGGGCGTCGTGCCCGGTGCGCTCCATCTCGCGCGCGAGGTAGGCCGGGCGGTAGCCGACGAAGCCGGGAAAGGCGCGCCGCGCGAAGATGCCGTCGAGGGTCACGAAGCTGAAGCCGTCGAAGGCATAGCTCCCGTGGAGATCGGTGTAGAAGGCCAGGACGTCGGCGCTCGCGCGCGCCACCGCGTCGGCGAGCGGGGCGCTCTCGGGGTGGAAGAGCGTCTGAATGCGCCAGCCGTCGACCGCGTGCTCCCGGCGCTGCCAGCGCCGGTCGGCGAAGACCGAGGGCAGGCGGATCGGCACCTCGGAGGTGAAGCGCCAGCGCACCGCGCCGTCCACCTCCCGGCGCTCGGCGAGCCGCCCGGGCGCGATCGCCTCGAAGCCCGGCGGCAGCGTCAGCGCGATGTCCGACGCCGCCCAGTCGTCGAAGACCGTCGGATAGAAGCGATCCGACCAGAGGAGGAAGAGATCGTCCGGCGTGAGGAGGTCTCTCTTCTCGTCGCCGCTCGCCCCGGCGGGTCCCGCGAGCTCGAAGGTCAGCACGACCTCGGGCGCGGGCCGCTCGAGCCGCACGGTGAGCCCGCCGCTCTCCCGCTCGACGGCGACCGGCGAGCTCGCCTCACGGACCTCGAGGCGGGTGAAGCTGTCGCGCAGCCCGAACGCGAACTCGACCTCGAGCCCGGGGTTGGCGAAAGTGAGCACCGCGGTCTCGGCGAGCTCCCGGCGCGCGAAGTCGGGGCGGAGATCGAGCTCCAGCCGGACGAGATCGGGCGTGGCGCGCGCCGCCGGGTGGGCCACCGCGACGGCGGTCAGCGCCCCGAGCGCTGCCACCATCGCGGCCCGCATGGCGCGCCGCAGGGTGCGCGGTCTCAGGCGTTCCACGTCAGCCGCCGGAGGAGCGGCGCCGGGTGCGCTCCGTCGCCCCGCCGCGGGCGGCGTTTTGGGCGATCCGCAGCTTGACGATCTTCCGCACCAGCGTCGCCGGGAGCGGCCGTTCCGGGGGGAAGCGGATCGTCCCCTTGCTGGTGGAGTAGCCGGCGAGCGCGTCGCCGAGCGCCTCGACCGGAAACGCGCCGGGATAGAACGCACAGTGCCTCGCCGCGGCGCCGAAGCAGACCAACAGCCGGCCGTCGAGCTTGAAGGCGGGGAGCTGGTAGCTGATCCCCTCCTCCGCCCCCGGCGCGGCGGCGCGGATGTCCCGGCGCAGCTTCGCGAGCGCGGCGCGCTTCACCGGCTCGAGCGCCGCGAGGTAGTCGTCGATCGTGGCGGGCGGGTCCTTGCGCTTCATGGCGTGTCCTCCGGTTCGGCCGCGACCGCC
>CAYZWR010000181.1:0-4824 GCA_964481735.1 uncultured Thermoanaerobaculia bacterium | reverse complement strand
CGCTCCAGATGCCGGCCTCCTTGAAGCCGACCACGTGGGCCTTGCGGTGGAAGACGCCGAGGTCCAGGGCGAGCATGCCGAGGACGAAGACGTTGAACCCCACCCAGAGCCAGAGCGACGACGTTTCCATGTCCCACCACTCCTCAAGTCCAGGGACCGTGCAGAAACGCCGAACGGCGAGACCCACGGCACCCGGGTGTCGTGGTGGTCTCGCCGTTTCGTGAGAACCGGGCCGACCGGGGGCGAGCCAGAAGCCCACCCCGAACTGACGATCGCCCGCCCGGACGGAGGTCCGGGTGGCTACTCCCCACCTGTCAATTGGATTCTACGCGACTTTCGTGCTTCCGGATGAACCCCGCGCGGGGGCCGGGTTGACGGAACTTTTACGCCCGCGAACGGGCCCGCGAATGGACTCTTGACGCGGCAAGGTGCCTGAATCGCGCCTGGAGGCGAACCCGACCATGAGCGCCACCACCCATCCCGTAGCGAAGAGCCACACCGCCGCGCTCGCCTTGACGGCGCTCGGCGTGGTCTACGGCGACATCGGTACCAGTCCGCTGTACGCCATCCGCGAGTGCTTCTTCGGTCCCCACGGCGTCGCTCCCTCGCGCGCCAACATCCTGGGCGTGCTGTCGCTGGTCTTCTGGACCCTGTTGATCGTCGTCACCCTGAAGTACCACGTCTACGTGTTACGCGCCGACAACCGCGGCGAGGGCGGCATCCTCGCGCTCATGGCCCTGATCCGGGGCAAACTCCAGGCGCGCAGTCGTCTCTGGGTGCTCGGACTCGGCCTGTTCGGCGCCGCGCTCCTCTATGCCGACGGAGTTCTCACCCCGGCGATCTCGGTGCTCGGAGCCGTCGAAGGGCTCGCCGTCGTCCAGCCCGCTTTCGCGCGCCTCATCGTGCCGTTTTCCATCGGGATCCTGATGCTCCTCTTCGCCTTTCAGAAGCAAGGCACAGCGGGCGTCGGCGCGGTGTTCGGCCCGATCATGCTGGCCTGGTTCGCCGCGCTCTCGCTGCTCGGTCTGTCCGGCATCCTCCGCGAGCCCGCGGTGCTCGCCGCGGTGAATCCGGTCCACGCCCTCCGCTTCCTCGCCGACGGCGGCGGCGCGAGCTTCATCGTCCTCGGCGCCGTCTTCCTGGTCGCCACCGGGGGCGAGGCCCTCTACGCCGATCTCGGCCACTTCGGCGAGCGTCCGATCCAGATCGACTGGTTCGGACTGGTCGGGATCTCGCTCCTGCTCAACTACTTCGGCCAAGGAGCCCTGCTGCTCGCCGATCCCACCGCGGTGGAGAATCCCTTCTACCTGCTGGCCCCGGCGGCGTTGCGCATCCCCTTGCTGGCGCTTGCCACGCTGGCGGCGATCATCGCCTCGCAGGCGATCATCTCCGGCGCCTTCTCGCTCACCCGCCAGGCCGTCCAACTCGGCTACCTGCCGCGCCTGGAGATCGTCCACACCTCGGCCAGCGAGATCGGCCAGATCTACGTGCCGGCGGTCAACGGGTTGCTGGCGCTCTCGGTCGCCGCGCTGGTGATCGTCTTCCGCACCTCGAGCAACGTGGCGAGCGCCTACGGTGTCGCCCTGACCACCACGATGCTGATCACCACTCTGCTGGCGGCGATCGTGGCGCGAAAGATCTGGCGCTGGCCGCTCGGGCTCGTCGTGCTGGTGACCGGGCTCTTCCTCCTGCCCGACGCCGCCTTCTTCTCGGCGGCGATGCTCAAGATCCCCGATGGCGGTTGGCTGCCGCTCGCGCTCGCCGCGGCCATGCTCGCCGTCATGGTCGCCTGGTCGAAGGGGCGCCGGAGCCTGTCTCTCGCCCTCGGCAAGCGCCTCCTTCCGGTCGATTCGATCGTGCAGGACATCGAGCGGCGCAATCTCCGGCGCGTTCCCGGCACCGCGGTCTACCTCACCAGCGACCCGACCGGCACGCCGATCGCGCTGCTGCACAACTTGAAGCTCCATCGGGTCGTTCACGAGCGCAACGTCTTCCTCACCGTGCAGATCGAGGAGATCCCCCACGTCGCGGCCGCGCAGCGTCTCGAGCTCGTCGATCTCGGCGCGGGGTTCCACCGCCTGATCGCCCACTTCGGCTTCCTGGACGACCCCGATGTTCCCGCCCTGCTCGCGCAGGCCGAAAGGTCGGGGCTCGAGATCGACCCTGCCGACGCGACGTTCGTTCTGAGCCGAGACGAGATCGTGCCCGCCGCGCGGCCGACCCTCGCCCGCTGGTGTCGACCGATCTTCATGTTCCTGTCGCGCAACGCCTTGGAGGCGGACCGCTTCTTCCGCCTGCCGCCCAACCGCGTCATGGAGCTCTGGATGCAGGTCGAGGTTTGAGAGGAGTTCCCATGCTGCAAGACGCGATCTTCCTGTCGACTGCCGTCGCCTTCTTCGCCCTGAGCTGGGCGCTGGTGAGCTTCGCCGCGCGCCTCGAGTTGGGCGGGAAGAAGGACCGGGAATCATGAGCGCGATCTACTGGATCGGGATCGTCGTCACGGCGCTCCTGGCGATCTACCTGTTCGTCGCGATGTTCAAGCCGGAGAAATTCTGATGTCCGCCAGCGGTTACCTGCAGCTCGCGCTCTACCTCGTCGTCCTCACCGTCCTCGCCAAGCCGCTGGGCAGCTACATGGCCCGCGTCTTCGAGGGCAAGCCCCTCGGCCGCGCTCTCGACGCGACGATCGGTGCCTGCGAGCGGCTGATCTACCGGGTCAGCGGCATCCGGCCCGAAGAGGACATGGGCTGGAAGACCTACGCCGCCGCGATGCTCGCCTTCAACCTCGCCGGCTTCTTCGCGGTCTACCTGCTGCACCGCCTGCAGGGTGTGCTGCCGTGGAATCCCGAGCACCTTTCCTCGACCCCGGCGCACCTCGCCTTCAACACGGCGGTGAGCTTCACGACCAACACCAACTGGCAGAGCTACGGCGGGGAGACGACGCTCTCCTACCTGACGCAGATGCTCGGCCTCACGGTACAGAACTTCGTCTCGGCGGCGACCGGCCTGGCCGTCCTGGCGGCGATGATCCGCGGCTTCGTGCGCCGCAACGCACACGGTATCGGCAATTTCTGGGCCGACCTGACGCGCTCGACGCTCTACATCCTGCTGCCGCTGTCGCTCGCGCTTTCCCTGGTCCTCGTCTCGCAGGGCGTCGTGCAGACGCTCGCGCCGTACGCCAAAGCCGCGCTCGTCGAGACCGTGGCGGACGCCGACGGAAACCCGGTGACCGAACAGACGCTCGCCCTCGGACCCGCCGCCTCGCAGGTCGCCATCAAGCAGCTCGGCACGAACGGCGGCGGTTTCTTCAACGTCAACTCGGCCCACCCGTACGAGAATCCGACGCCGCTCTCGAACTTCTTCGAGCTCCTGTCGATCCTGCTGATCTCGGGCGCCCTCTGCTACACCTTCGGCCGGATGGTCGGCGACACCCGCCAAGGCTGGGCGATCCTCGCCGCGATGGCTCTGGTGCTGGTCGCGCTGCTCGGAGTCTGCCTCTGGGCCGAGCAGAGCGGAAACCCGGCGCTGGCGCGACTCGGCCTCGATCAGAGCGCATCGACGCTCCAGCCTGGCGGCAACATGGAGGGCAAGGAGGTCCGCTTCGGCATCGCCAACTCGGCGCTCTGGGCGACCGCCACCACCGCCGCCTCGAATGGCTCGGTGAACTCGATGCACGACTCCTATACCCCGCTCGGCGGGCTGGTTCCGATGTGGCTGATGCAGCTCGGCGAGGTGATCTACGGCGGCGTCGGCTCGGGCCTCTACGGCATGCTCCTCTTCGTCATCGTCGCCGTCTTCATCGCCGGTCTGATGGTCGGCCGCACCCCGGAGTACCTGGGCAAGAAGATCGACGCCCACGAGATGAAGATGGCGGCGCTCGGGATCCTGGTGCCCCCGTTCATCGTCAAGGTCGGCGCCGCTGTCGCGGCGGTGACCGCCGCCGGCCTCGTCGGTCGCGCCAATCCGGGCGCGCACGGCTTCTCCGAGATCCTCTACGCCTTCTCCTCGGCCGGCAACAACAACGGCAGCGCCTTCGCGGGCCTCTCCGCGAACACGCCGTTCTACAACCTGACGCTCGGGCTGGCGATGCTCTTCGCCCGCTACTGGGTGGCGATTCCGGCGCTGGCGATCGCCGGCTCCCTGGCGCGCAAGAAGTACACCCCGCCCGGCGCCGGCACGCTGCCGACGCACACCCCCCTCTTCGTGGTGCTGCTGGTCGGCACCGTGCTCCTGGTGGGCGCGCTGGCGTTCTTCCCTGCGCTCGCCCTCGGCCCGATCGTCGAACATCTCCAGCTCGCCACCGCACCCTGAGGACTCGCCACCATGACTCGCAAGCACCACTCTCTCGTCGATCCCGCGCTCGTCGGGCCGGCGCTCGTCGCCAGCTTCCGGAAGCTCGACCCGCGGGTGCAGTTCAAGAACCCGGTCATGTTCGTCGTCGAGGTCGTGAGCGTCCTCACCACCGGGCTCTGGATCCAGGCGCTCGCCGGGCAGGGCGAGGCGCCGGCCGGCTTCATCCTGACGGTCGCACTGATCCTCTGGCTGACCGTGCTGTTCGCCAACTTCGCCGAGGCGATGGCGGAGGCGCGTGGCAAGGCGCAGACCGACGCCCTCCGTTCGACGCGGGAGAAGACCCGCGCGCGGCAGGTCTACGAACCCGACCGAAACTCCGCCATCCGCTGGACCCATGCCGCCGACCTCCGCAAGGGCGACTTCGTCGTGGTGGAGGCCGGCGAGGTCATTCCGGCCGATGGCGAGATCATCGAGGGGATCGCCTCGGTCGACGAGAGCGCCGTGACCGGCGAGAGCGCGCCGGTGATCCGGG
>CAYZWR010000180.1:0-4828 GCA_964481735.1 uncultured Thermoanaerobaculia bacterium | reverse complement strand
GGAACGACGGCGACCGAGAAACGAAGCCGATCCGCGCGCTACCCGAGCTTCACCATGACGTGCTTGACGACGGTGTAGTCCTCGAGCGCGTACATCGACATGTCCTTGCCGTAGCCCGACTGCTTGAAGCCGCCGTGCGGCATCTCGGAGACCAGCGGCAGATGGTCGTTCACCCAGACCGTGCCGAAGCGCAGCTGTCGCGCGGCGCTCAGGGCGCGGCCGACGTCGCGCGTCCAGACCGAGGCGGCGAGCCCGTAGTCGACGTCGTTCGCCCAGGCGATCGCCTCCTCGTCCGACGCGAAGCGGGTGAGCGAGACGACCGGACCGAAGACCTCCTTCTGCACGATCTCGTCCCGCTGCCGGGCGTCGGCCACCAGGGTCGGCTGGAAGTAGAAGCCCTTGCCGGCGACCTTGGAGCCGCCGGCGAGGATGCGCGCGTGACCGCTCGCGGCGGCGCGGTCGACGAAGCCGGCGACGCGCTCCTGCTGGCGGCGCGAGACGACGGGTCCGATCACCGTGGCGTCGTCGTGGATGTCCCCGTAGGTCACCGACTCGACGACCGCGCGCATCGACTCGACCAGCCGGTCGTAGATCTTCGGGCCGCCGTAGATCCGGCAGGCGGCGGTGCAGTCCTGGCCGCTGTTGGCGAACGCGGCGAGCTTGAGCACCGCGCCGACCTGCTCGAGATCGGCATCGTCGAACACCAGCACCGGCGCCTTGCCGCCGAGCTCGAGGTGCACCCGCTTCAAGGACTCGGCGGCGGCGCGCGCGATCTTCCTGCCGGTGCCGACGTCGCCGGTGAGCGAGACCATGGCCACTCTGGGATGGCGCACCAGGGCGGCGCCCACCGGCTCGCCGTGCCCGGTGATCACGTTGAGCACGCCGGGCGGGAAGAGGTCGGCGGCGAGCTCCGCCAGGCGCAACGAGGTGAGCGGCGTGGTCTCGGCCGGTTTGAGCACCACCGTGTTGCCGGCGGCGAGCGCCGGGCCGATCTTCCAGACGGCCATCATGAGGGGATAGTTCCAGGGGGCGATCGAGGCCACCACCCCGACCGGCTCGCGGCGCGTCATGGAGGTGTAGCCCCCCAGGTACTCGCCCGCCGCCTTGCCCTCCTGGCAGCGCGCCGCGCCGGCGAAGAAGCGCAGGTTGTCGACCAGGAAGGGGATCTCCGACTTGGCGAGCCACATCGGCTTGCCCACGTTCTCGGCTTCGAGCGCGGCGAGCTCGTCGCCGTGACCCTCGATCCGGTCGGCCAGCCGGAGCAGCGCCAGGCTCCGTTCTCCCGGCGTCGTCGCGCTCCAGCCGGCGAAAGCGGCTTCGGCGGCCGCGACGGCGCGCTCCACGTCCTCCTCGCCGCCGGTCGGGACCTCCGCGATCGCCGCCTCGGTCGAGGGATCGAGGATCGTCTCGCTGCGACCCTCGGCGGCGGGGACGAACTCTCCGTTGACGAACATGCGGCGGCTCTTCATCGTGTCTCCTCGATCGGTGAGAGGCCGGGCCCCGGCGGGCTCACAGTCCCTTGGTCCGGTTGTACTTCGCGTAGGGATACCAGTACGGCTTGATCTCCTGCTTGAAGTCGAGATGGACGTGCTTGGTCTCGCGGAACTCGTCCAGCCCCTCGACGCCGAGCTCGCGCGAGTGGCCGGTCTTGCGCATGCCGCCGAACGGGCCGGCGTCGTTGTCGGTCAGCGGGTCGTTGATCCAAAAGGTGCCGGCGGTGATGCGCTCCATGGCGGTCATCGCCCACTCGAGACTCCGGGTGTAGAGGTTGGCGCCCAGCCCGTACTCCTGGGCGTTGGCGCGCTCGATCGCCTCGTCGAGGTCGCGGACCTTCATGATGGGCATGGTGGGCCCGAACGTCTCCGTCGCGACGAGCCGCATCTCGGGACGGACGTCGACCAGGACGGTCGGCTCGTAGAAGAAGCCGGACTTCAGGCGCCGCGGCCTGCGGCCGCCGGTGAGCACGCGGGCGCCGGCCGCGACCGCCTCGGCGACCCGCGCCTCGACGTCGGCGAGCTGGCGGGCGTTGATCAGCGGGCCGATGTCGGTCCTCGGGTCGAGCCCGTTGCCGAGCCGGAGGGTCCGGGTGAAGCGGACGGCGCGCTCGACGAACTCGTCGTGGACGTCGGCCATGACGAAGTAGCGCTTGCCGCTGGTGCAGACCTGGCCGCTGTTCAGGAAGGCGGCCCAGACCGCGCCGCGGGCCGCGACCTCGAGGTCGGCGTCGGAGCAGACGATGAACGGATCGTTGCCGCCGAGCTCGAGGTGCGCCTTCTTGACCTGGCGCGCGCAGAGTTCGCCCACCCGCTGCCCGGTCGCGAGCGAGCCGGTGAGCGCGACGAGGTCGGTGCCCGGGTGGGTGACCAGGGCCTCGCCGATCTCCGGTCCGTAGCCGTTGACGATGTTGACCGTGCCCGCGGGGAGGGCCGAGAAGGCCGCCGCGAGATCGAGGGTGGCGAGCGGCGTCTCCTCGGACGGCTTGAGCACCACGCAGTTGCCGGCGGCGAGCGCCGGGGCGAGCTTCCAGGCCATGAGCAGGAGGGGGTAGTTCCACGGCACGATCGCCGCCACGACGCCGTAGGGCTCCTTCACCGTGAAGTTGACCTGGTGGTGCGCCACCGGCGGCAGCGAGGCGCCGCGCTGATCGCGGCCGATCTCGGCGTAGTAGTCGAAGCAGGCGGCGCTCCACTCCACCTCGTCGAGGTTCTCGCAGAGCGGTTTCCCGCCCTCCCGGGTCATGGTGATCGCGAGCTCTCGCTGGCGCTCGCGCATCCGCCGGGCCACCTCGTGGAGCAGCGCCGCTTTCTCCACCCCGGGCAGGAAGCGCCACTCCGGGAACGCCTCGCGGGCCGCGGCGACCGCCCGGTGGGCGTCCTCCGCCGTGCCGCGAGCGACCTGGTCGAGCGTCTCGCCGGTCGCCGGGTCGATGACCGCGATCGTCGCGCGCCGGCCGCGCGTCCACCGGCCGCCGATCCACTGTTGTCGCATGCGAGCCCTCCGCCGTCCGCTCGGCAACGTCCTCTAGTCTCTCCCCGGTCGTGCCGGCAGGCAAGGCGCCGCCGCGGCGCCACGGGTCACCGGGCGTCGGGGCGAACGCCGCGAGCGACGCCGCGGGCGATCCAGAGGTTGCCGGCGAGCGTGGCGACGGCGAAGGCGAGGAGCGGCTGCCCGCCCGGGACGAGCGCGGCGAGACCCCCCAGCTGGTAGATCAGGCCCGCCTGGCGCATCGGCGGAAACGCCAGGCCGCCGAGCGCGAAGAAGGAGTGTCCCGACAGGAGCAGCCAGAGCCCGGGCAGGAGCTCCGGCGCGCCCAACCAGAGCAGCAGCGCGGAGAGCACCACGGCGACCAGCGAGAGATTGCCCTGCAGGCGCATGGCCCAGCTGCCCAGGGGAGAGCCCGCGCCGCGGCGGCGAGCGCGCAGGATGAGGGCGCCCTCGACGGCGCTGCCGATCAGGATCGCGATCGACCAGAGCAGCACGACGCCCCCCTCGCGCCCGGCGCGGAAGAAGGCGGGCGACAAGAGCGCCGCGGCCGGCAGGAGCAGGCTCCAGGCGAGCCACGAGACGGGCGAGGCGAGATAGGGTGCGGCGGCGCGACGAAAGGCCTGCCGCACGGCGAGCGCATCGCCCGCCGCGGGGTCGTCCTCCGGGCGGACGGGAAAGAGCTCGTCGTACTCCGAACCGGAGCGCGGTTCGCTCGCCACCCGGTCAGCCTAGCAGCGTGGCCGGGGCCGGCTCAGTGCGCCGCGCGGGCGAGGGCGCGCGCCCGGTCGAGCGCGCGCTGCCGCTTCTCGTGCTCGCCGTCGGTGGCGTTGGGCAGCTCGCGGGAGCGCTCGAGGCTCGTCCGGGCGGCCTCGGCGGTGACCTCGGCCGGCGCCAGGGCTTCGGGAGTGAGCAGCGTCAGCTGGTCGCCCACCATCTGCGCGAAGCCGCCGGCGACGAAGAGCTCCCGTTTCCCGCCGTCGGCCCCCTCGATGCGCAACGGACCCGATCCGAGCCTGGCGAGCAACGGCGCCCGATGGGCGAGCACGCCCATCTCGCCATCGAACGACGGGAAGGCGACGAAGCGCGCCTCGAGCGCGAGCACCTCGCGCTCGGGCGTGACCACGCTGACTTTGAAGGTCGCGGCCATGACCCTACTCGGCGGCCATCTTCTCGGCCTTGGCGGCCGCTTCCTCGATCGTGCCGACGTACATGAAGGCCTGGTCGGGGAGATGGTCCCACTTGCCGTCGCAGAGCTCCTCGAAACTGCGGATCGTCTCCTCGCGCTTGACGTAGATCCCCTTGAAGCCAGTGAACTGCTCGGCGACGAAGAAGGGCTGGGAGAGGAAGCGCTCGATCTTGCGCGCGCGGCGGACGATCAACTTGTCGTCCTCGGAGAGCTCGTCGATGCCGAGGATCGCGATGATGTCCTGGAGGTCCTTGTAGCGCTGCAGGATCTGCTGCACGCGGCGCGCGACCTTGTAGTGGCGCTCGCCCAGGATCTCCGGCGAGACGATGCGCGACGAGGAGGCGAGCGGATCGACCGCGGGATAGATGCCCTTCTCGGCGATGCCGCGCTCCAGGTTGACGGTCGAATCGAGGTGGGTGAAGGCGTTGGCCGGGGCCGGATCGGTGTAGTCGTCGGCCGGCACGTAGATCGCCTGGATCGAGGTCACCGCGCCCCGCTTGGTCGAGGTGATGCGCTCCTGGAGCTCGCCCATCTCGGTGGCCAGGGTCGGCTGGTAGCCGACCGCGGAGGGCATGCGGCCGAGCAGCGCCGAGACCTCGGATCCCGCCTGCGTGAAGCGGAAGATGTTGTCGATGAAGAGCAGGGTGTCGGCCCCCG
>CAYZWR010000179.1:0-4895 GCA_964481735.1 uncultured Thermoanaerobaculia bacterium | reverse complement strand
GACCCCCCGATTCGAAGTCGTCGGCGAAGATCGGGGTCGGTGGCGCGCCGACGAAGAAGCCCGCCTGGGCGACGGGTCCGCTGTTGAAGGCGCTGTCGACCGCCTCGAGTGTCCACGAGTAGGCGCCGTCGGGGAGTCCCGAGAGCGTCCATTCGCCAGCCGAGCTCAAGCTGCCGGGCTCGGGGGTGCGCCGGGCGGTCGAGACGGGAACGCCGGCACGGTAGAGCCGGAGCTCGTAGGTCAGCGCCTGGGCCGGCGTCAGATCGTCGCTCGCCGGGCTCCACCAGAGCGCCACCGAACCGTCGCCCAGGGCCGCGGAGCCGAGCTCCGACGGCGCCGAAGGAGGCTGGTTCGCCGCGGCGGCGTCGTTCAGGTAGAGGTGCATCTGGGTCTCGACCAGACCGTTGCCTCCCGGCACGAAGTACGACCCGGCGATGAAGTAGTCGAGATCGCCCTCGCCGTCGATGTCGAGCCAGGTGAACGAGCCGCCGCTGAAGCCCATGGCGCGCGGCGCCGGCAGCTGGTTGCCCGAGTCCACGAAGGCACCGCCCTGGTTGTCGTAGACCTTGGCGCGCCCCTCGATCTGCGAACCGGAGTTGTAGGTGCCGGCGAGGAGGATGTCGATGTCGCCGTCGGAGTCGTAGTCGGCCCAGGTGGCGGCGCTCAGGTCGAACCAGCCCTCGCAGAAGACGCACGAGATGATCTCGAGCGGCACGTACGTCTCGGCGTCGTTGCGGTAGATCCGCAGCACCGTGTTGTAGGTCCCGTCGACCTCGCGGATGTTGCCGGCGACGAGCACGTCGAGATCGCCGTCGTCGTCGTAGTCGCCCCACTGCGCCTCGCCGTGCTCGACCGAGAGGGTCCCGAGAATGTCTTCGCCGACGAAGACGCCGCCGCCGTCGTTGCGGTAGCGACGGATGAATCCCTGCTCGGTCAGCGGCTCGATGTTGACCAGCAGCAGGTCGAGGTCGAGGTCGCCGTCGAAGTCGGCCCAGCTGCTCTGCGCGTGAGCGGTCCGGGCGAGGCCGGCCTCGACTTCGGTGAACGACCAGCCGCCGGTGCCGTTCGTGCCGTCGTTGCGCAGCAGCGCGGTGCGGAAGGTGAAGTTGACGTCGTCCCAGATCGACGGCACCAGGAGATCGAGGTCGCCGTCGTTGTCGAAGTCCGCCCAGGTGATCGAGCGCAGATCGAAGTCGGCCTGGTCGTTGTACTCCCAGTAGCCGGGCAGCACCGTGTCGGTCAGCGTGAGCGTGCCGGCGTCGTTGCGGTAGATCACGGTCTGGTCGTCGCTTCCCAGCGCGAGGTCCTGGTCGCCATCGCCATCCGCGTCGCCCCAGGCGAGGTCGGAGGCCCCGGCGGTCAGGTCACCCAGCGGGACGTCGAGGTAGGAGAAATCCCACTCCGTCGCGCTCACCGGCCCGTCGTTGCGCAGCAGGACCAGACGGTCCACGACGCTCACGTTGTAGATCACGTAGTAGCCGAGCACGGCGAGGTCGAGATCGCCGTCGCCGTCGTAATCGGCCGGCGCGGTGGTGGTCACCCACCAGTCTTCGTCCTGCGGCGTCACGAAGAGCGGATCGAGCGGCGTGACCTCGGTGAAGTCCCCGAAGACGCCGCCCGGACCGGGCTGCACGGCGATGAAACGCAGGAAGGCGTCGCTGTCGCCGTCGTCGTCGGTCACGGTGAGGAGCACGTGGTAGGTGTCGGCCGCCGGGAAGAGGTGGGTGGGATGCTGTTCGCTCGAGGTCGCTCCGTCGCCGAAGTCCCACGACCAGCCGACGATCGTGCCATCGGCGTCGGTGCTGGTGTCGGTGAAGGCCACCGAGAGGCCGGTGGTCAGGAAGTCGTAGGCAGCGACCGGGGGCTGATTGACCGGCGGCGGCAGCGGTCCCGCGAAGTGGCGGATCGTGCCCCGCCATCCGGCGATCCACGCCTCACCGGTCGCCGTGGCGGCGACGCCGTGGATCTCGAGGTGGGTGGGCAACGGACTCTCGGTCGACCACTGCGCGAGGGCCGGGGCGGCGGCGAGCAGCGCGGCGACCGCCAGCGTCCGGGAAAGGACGAAGCGAACGTCGAGTCGTCCTGGGGTGAAGTGGGAGCATCCTCGAACGAACATCGTCACACCTCGCCTTTCGCGGCGTTCCGGCCCCGTCGGCCGGCGAACTGGACTCGGCGTCCTGGCGGCGCCTCCGGCGGCGGGCCGCAGGCGCCCAAGGGGTCAGACAGTCGGGAATCCAGCTCGGAACGGTCTGGCCTGCGGGAAGGCAGAGTCCCTCGGCGCAAGCCGCTCGGCAGGAAGGAGGCAACGGGAGTGAGCCCGCGCCGCGGAGTCTATCGCGCGGCGAGAACACTCCACGCCGCGGGCCGTATCTCGGAGTGGAGGTCGGATCATGCCGAACCCTCAGCGATCCGCCGCCGGCCTGCCGACCGACCGACGCGAATGTCTCCGACTCCTCGGCCTCGCCGCGGGCGCCCTCGCCGTGGGCTGCGAGAGCCACGGCCGGGGACCGGTCACGCCGCAGCCGGTGCAGGTGACCAGCCGGCTGCTCGGCGCCCTCGACCGCGAAGCGATCCACACCGGAGTCTCGATCGAGTACACCGATGCGCGGCTCCTTCCCGTCTCGACCGGCGTCGATGGTGACGGGCGGTTCACCCTCGAGACGATCTTCGGCAGCTCGATCCGAGTCGTCGCGGAGGGGTACGGGACGCGGAGCGCGACGCCGATCGACCTGATCGGCCCGGAACTCTTCCTCGTCCCCCGCCAGGATCCGGTCCTGGCCGAGCGCGTGCACCAGGTCTTCCTGGCCCATGGCGGCGGACTGATCCGCCTGCCGAGCCACAACCTCACCGCGGGCGAGCGGGGCCGAACGATGAGCGTGCTGTTCGAACCGATCCTGCCCGAGTCCTATCGCGATGCCGTCCTGGAGGTCCTGCAGCGCTCGAGCGAGTTCTCGGCCGGTGGTCTGGATTACGGCGCGGTTGCGATCCGGGAGGGGCCGGTGCTCGACACGCCCGAGGACGGTCTGTTCAAGTTCCGGCTGAGCGAGGCGATCGCGGAGGACGCGGTCACCCTGGTGAAGGCGAACACGAAGGTCATCTCGGGGTCCTCGACCACCTTTCGCCCGGGACTGAGCGGCCCGCGACTGCGCGACGTCGCCGCGCACGAGCTCCTCACCGCCTGGGGCGCCATCGGGAGCTCGTCGAACGGGGGCCTGATGGACCCGGGCGCGGGGTCCGAGGACCCGCGCGACGTGGCGATGGTGACCATCGCCTACCGGCTCGAAGCCGGCTACGTCTGGGCCTGAGCGGGGCCGGTCGAGCGATCCCCGCGCCCGGGCACCCACGCTCCGGCTCCGGGGTTATGCTGGCGGCCCTATGAGCCGAACCAAGAAGGGCTTCGAGCTGCTGCGCGACAAGTCGCTCAACCGGTCGATCGCTTTCTCCCGGAAGGAGCGGGAACGGCACGGACTGCGCGGACTGCTGCCCCATCGTCTGGCCACCCAGAAAGAGCTCGTGGCGCGCGTGATGGCCAACCTGGAGCGGCTTCCCCGCGACATCGATCGCTACATGCTGCTGTCGGGCCTGCAGGAGCGCAACGAGCGGATCTTCTACCGCACGGTGATCGACCACATCCAGACGGTGATGCCCCTGATCTACACCCCCACGGTCGGCGAGGCGTGCCGGGAGTTCTCGCACCTCGCACGCGAGCCCAAGGGCTTCTTCATCACGCCCGAGGACCGCGGGGAGATCGCCCGCATCCTCGGCAACTGGCCCGAGAAGGACATCCGGGTCATCGTGGTCACCGACGGCCAGCGCATCCTGGGCCTGGGCGATCTCGGCGCCAACGGCATGGGGATCCCGATCGGGAAGCTGGCGCTCTACACCGCCTGCGCGGGCATTCCTCCGCAGCAGTGCCTGCCGGTGACGCTCGATGTCGGCACCAACAACGAGTCGCTGCTGGACGACGTGCTCTATCTTGGCTATCCGCGCCGGCGGATCGAAGGCCGGGCGTACCTCGGCCTGGTGGACGAGTTCGTGGACGCGGTCCAGGAGAGATACCCCAACGCCCTGATCCAGTTCGAGGACTTCCTCACCCCGAACGCCTACGCGTTGCTGCGGCGCTACCGGGAACGGGTGCTCTGCTTCAACGACGACATCCAGGGCACGGCGGCGGTCGCCCTGGCGGGCGTCTACGCCTCCACCCGGATCACCCGGGTGCCCTTCCGCGATCTCCGGATCATGTTCCTCGGGGCGGGCTCGGCGGCCACCGGGATCGCCGACCTGATGGTCGCCGCGCTGGTGGACGAGGGGGTGAGCCTGGAGGAGGCCCGCCGCCACCTCTGGTTCGTCGACCTGAACGGCCTGGTCGTCAGGTCGCGGACCGATCTCATGGAGCACAACCTCCCCTACGCCCACGACCACCCCCCGCTCGACTTCGTGCGGGCGATCGACGCCATCCGGCCGCACGTGCTGATCGGCGCCACCGGCGCGCCGGGGACTTTCACCCGGACCGTCGTCGAGCGGATGAGCGCGCTCCACCGGCGGCCGGTGATCTTCGCCCTGTCGAATCCAACCTCCAAGGCCGAGTGCACCGCCGAGCAGGCCTACGCCTGGAGCGAGGGCAGGGCGGTGTTCACCAGCGGCAGCCCGTTCGCGAAGGTGGTCGTGCGCGGCAAGGAGCTCCAGCCGGGGCAGGGGAACAACGCCTACGTCTTCCCGGGCATCGGCCTGGGCGCCGTCGCCTGCCGCGCCCGCACCCTGCCCGACCAGCTCTTCCTGGTGGCGGCGCGCACCCTCGCTGGGCTGGTCGGCGAAGCCGAGCTCGACCGCTCTTGTCTCTATCCGCCCTTGACGGAGATCCGCAAGATCTCGCTCGCCATCGCGCTGAGCGTCGC
>CAYZWR010000178.1:0-4897 GCA_964481735.1 uncultured Thermoanaerobaculia bacterium | reverse complement strand
ACGAACTTGTCGGCCGCGGCGCGCGCGGTGTGCTTGCCGGTGTCGACCACGAAGGGGCCGAGGTGGGCGATCTGCCCCTCGGAGCGGAACACCGCCTCCTCGTAGAGCGCGCCGGTGGTCAGGTTCCAGTAGACCGTGCGCAGGTCGGTCAGGCCGTGGTTGGCGAGCCCGTAGAGGCTCGCCATCGCCTTGGCCTGCTTGGCCGCCGGCGAGTGGACGTCGAGGTTGATGTTCATGCCCAGTCCCTCACCAGGCGGCGGTCGCCGATGAAGAGCTCGTTGGGGGCGTTGGGGTCGAGCGCCCATTTGATCCGCTCGACCCCCTCCATGATCTCCTTGAGCGTCCCGCAGTAGGAGAGCCGGAGGTGTCCCTCCATGCCGAACTCCTTGCCGGGCACGACCACCACCCGCACCCGCTCGAGCAGGAACTCGGCGAGCTTGAGCGAGCTCTTCTCGTAGGCCGAGAAGTCGGGGAAGCAGTAGAAAGTCCCCTGCGGCTTGATGATCCTGAGTCCGGGGATGGTGGCGAGCCGCTCGAGCATGACGTTGCGATGGTTCTCGAGGGTCAGGCGCATGGTCTCGATCGAGGTCTGCACGCCGGAGAGCGCGCCGATCGCGGCCCACTGCGACACGGTGACCGGGCCCGAGGTCTGGTGCGACTGCAGGTTGGTCATCGCCTCGCAGACTTCGCGGTTGGCGATCGCCCATCCGATCCGGAAGCCGGTCATGGCGTACATCTTGGAGACGCCCTGCACCACCACGAGCTTGGAGCTCTCGCCCAGCTCCTGCGCGAACTCGTAGGGGTTGGGTACCGTCAGGCCGTCGAACACCAGGCGGTTGTACAGGTCGTCCATGATCAGCCAGAGGTCGCGCTTCTCGCACAGCTCGACGATCGCCTGCACGAACTCGCGCGTGTACATCGCGCCGCTCGGGTTGTTGGGGCTGTTGAGGATGACGGCGCGCGTCTGCGCGCCGATGCACTCCTCGATCTCCCGGGCCGTCGGCTGGAAGCCGCCGTTCTCCGGCGTCACCACCACCGGCACGCCGCCCGCCAGCTTGACCATCTCCGGGTAGCTCACCCAGTAGGGCGCCGGGAAGATCACTTCGTCGTGCGGCTCGAGGATGCAGTAGAGCAGCGACATGATCGCCTGCTTCGCGCCGCTGCCCACCACGACCTGCTCGGGCGCCACGCTGTGGCCGTAATGGTCCTCGGTGTAGCGGATGATCGCCTTCTTCAACGCCGGCAGGCCGTCGGCGGGCGCGTAGCGCACCTCGCCGGTGTTGAGTTGGGCGGCGCAGTTGAGCACCGCGTCGAGGGGCGACTTGCTCTTCGGTTCGCCGCCGCCCAGGTGGATCACCGGCTCGCCGCGCTCGCGGAGCTTGGCGGCTGTTTCGTTGAGCTTCAGGGTGGGCGAGGGCTTGATGGACCTCGCGAGCTGACTGACGCTCATGAGTTGTCCTTTCTAGTTGGCACGGGGGGATCGAAACCTACACTCGTCAGCCTATGCTCCGGGCCGCGCCGGGTCAACGGCTGCGGGCCTTTCCGGGGCCTCGCGACCCTTATTTCCAGTGTTTCTGGACGAAGGCGTCGACCTCCGGCAGGCC
The DNA here is from genome assembly GCA_964481735.1 of uncultured Thermoanaerobaculia bacterium. Taxonomy (GTDB): domain Bacteria; phylum Acidobacteriota; class Thermoanaerobaculia; order Multivoradales; family JAGPDF01; genus JAGPDF01. The sequence continues at coordinate 3,293 of CAYZWR010000178.1, read as the reverse complement.
TCCCTGCAGGATCAGGTAGCCGTTGTGCGGCTCGCGGAGCTCGATCTCGTGGTTGATCGGCGTGGTCATCCGCTGGCGGATCTCGGCGGGGTCGTCGGTCTGGCCGAGCACCCAGGCGAGCTTCATGTAGGCGGTCTCGGGGAGCATGTTGTCGAGCGGGATGATGCCCAGGTCGAGCAGGTCCCGTCCGGTGTCGTAGACGTACATCTGGGCGAAGCCCCAGAGGGTCTGCACCGTCATCACCACCGTCATGCCCTTCTGGATCGCCCGCTTGATCGCCGGGTAGAGGGGCTTGTTGACGTGTCCGAGACCGGTGCCGGCGATCACCAGGCCGCGATAGCCCAGCGCGGAAAGGCCGTCGATGATGTCGGGCTGGAAGTTCGGGTAGTAGTACTGGATCGTGACCTTCTCCTCGAAGGCGGGGTTGATCACCGGCACGCGGCTCTTGTCGCGCCGGAGGAAGTCCTCCGAGATGTAGGTGAAGTGGCTGCCCCCCGGCTCCTTCGGGTAGCGGGAGACGGTGGCGAGCGGCGTCGCCCCGATGGTGCGGAAGGTGCTGCGGTAGGAGGAGTGCATCTTGCGGCAGCGCGTGCCGCGGTGGAGTAGGTCGTAGTTGTCCGAGGTCGGACCGAACATGCAGAGCATGACCTCGGCGATCTCGCACTCGGCCGCGGTGCGCACGGCGTTCATCAGGTTCAACGCGGCGTCCGAGGAGGGGCGGTCGGAGGAGCGCTGGCTGCCCACGATGACGATCGGCACCGGGCTCTGCTGCACCATGAAGGAGAGGATCGCGCCGGTGTGCGACATGGTGTCGGTGCCGTGGCCGACGACGATGCCGTCGACCCCCTTGGCGATCTCCTCGCCGATCGCCTTGGCGAGCGCGATGTACTGCACCGGGCCCATGTTCTCGCTGAACACGCCGAACAGCTTCTTGGTTTCGAGGTTGGCGATGTCGGCGAGCTCGGGCACCGCGCCGTAGAGCTCACCCGGGGTGAAGGCCGGGATCACCGCTCCGGTGCGGTAGTCGAGGCGGCTGGCGATCGTGCCGCCGGTGCCGAGCAGGGTGACGTTCCTCTTCTTCGGGTCGAAGGGGAAGTCCTTCTCCGGGATCTTGTAGACCGCTTTCTTGTAGCCCGTCTCGCGGGCCGCAGCGATGCGCGCGGCGTGGATGCCGACGTTGTAGCCGTTGAAGAGCTTGACTACCAGGTGGAGGTCGTCGGCCGTCTCGCTGCGCGGCAGGACGACGCCGGCGAAGCAGGATCCCTCGTCGTTGACGATCTCGACCTCGCTCCAGACGCCGATGCCGAAGCGGTCGAGCGCCTCGCGGGCCGCCCCGCGGTAGCCCTGGAAACGGTCGCTGCGGTCGCCGCGATCCACCGGCCCGTTCACTGGGAGGTTCATCGCGCCACCTCCAGGAGCCGGCTGCGCAGCGCCTCGGCGACCTCCCTGGCCGGGGCCCGCCCGCGCAGATCGCGCACCGCCTGTCCGGTGGCTTGGCGCAGGCGGCGCCCGACCGCCTCGTCCTCGACCGGATCGCCGGCCGGGAAGCTCGCCTCGAGCCGGCGCTCGACCTCCGGCAGCCAGCGCTCGCGGGGCTCGAGCGCGATGCCCGCCGCCCGCGCCGCCGCTTCGGCGTCGACGCCGTCGCGCGCCATGGCGGCCGCCACCGGCGCGATCGCTTCGCGTGGGATGCGGCCGCCGGTGAAGAGGTCGAAGACCTGGACCCACTCGCCGGCGCCCAGCCGGTCGATCGGGACCCCGGCGCGGCGCAACGCCTTGGCGCGCTGGCCGATCTCGACCGCGGCGAGCAGCAGCTCGGCGCCGGTCCTCTCGACCACGGCGTCGAGGATCTCGGCGCCACCGCGGCGGATCAGGAAGTTGCAGGTCTCCTCGGGCACCCGGCCGGCGAGGTAGCGCTCGAGCCGCTTCCAGGGCGCCGGCTTGAGCCGCGCGCGGATCGCGGCGACCCGCTCGGCGGTGACCCGGGTCGGCGGCGAATCGGTGTCGGGGTACATGCGATCGGGGCCCGGCAGGATCCGCTCGAAGGTGGTGAAGCCGCCGGCGAGCGCCTGGCGCGTCTCGCGCGGCACCCCTTGGGTGGCGTCGGCGAAGCGCAGCCGGATCTCCTCGGCCGCCGTCCGGCAGTCCTCCTCCGGGCCGCAGACGACGAAGAAGTCGTCGCCGGCGGCGAGCTCGAGCCGCTTGCGCAGCCGTTCGAGCACCCGGTAGCGGTCGGGGAAGTCGGGCAGCGCGGCGCCGGAGAGCACGATCGGCGCCTCGTCGAGGCAGGCGATGACCCGGACGCGCCCGGCGAGCTCGTCGAGAAAAGTGGTGTCGGGCTGGGTGCGATGTTGCGCCAGGCCGGCGACGCCGTCGACCTTCACCGCGAAGATCCTGCCGCCGGCGGCGAGGGCGCGCCGCATGAAGCCGAGGTCGATTCCGGCGCAGACGTCCGAGACGTCGAACGGCCGGACCCGGATCGCGTCCCGCCCGGCGAGGCCGCGACGGTGCAGCTCGCCGCGCAGCCGGAGCAGGTTGTGCTGCCGCACGCCTTCGTTGTGCACCAGCTTGACCGCGTAGCCGGCACGCGGAACGCCCTTGATCTCGACCCGGTCGCCGCCGCGCACGCTGACGTTGATGTCCTGCCGGCTGGCGCCGATGCCGGTGCGAACCCGCCCGGTCGAGCGGGCCGTCAGGCCGCAGAGCAGGATGGCGTCGCGCACCTCCTGGGGGGTCGTGAGCTCGGCGCCGGTCACCGTCTCGGTGAGTGGCATGCCCAGTCGGTCGGTGCGCCAGACGATCTGATGCCCCTTGTCGCGCACCTCGCGGCAGGAGTCTTCCTCGACGCTGACGTGGGTGACGGTCAGCCGGCGCCCGTGGAAAGGCAGCGAGCCGTTGACCCCGATGATGGCGGTGCGCTGGAAGCCGGTGGGGATCGAGCCGTCGAGGTACTGCTTGCGGGCGATGTGGACCTCGTCGATGATGTCCATGTCCATCATCAGGCAGAGCTCGATCGCGGTGTCGATCGCCTCCTGGTTGACCAGGAAGGGGGGCGTGTCGTCCATCTCGTAGGTGCAGACGTTGAGGCGGTTCAGGAGATAGACGATCTCCTTCTTGGTCTTGAACTCCATCAGCGCCGTGCCGTCGTACTCGCCCAGCTCGGAGAGCGTCGGGCGCATGTGGCGCAACACCTCGCCGTCGTGGGACTCGGTGTAGCGCCCGGCGGGGCAGCGGCAGAACAGCTTGTGGCGGGTGAGCAGCTGCTGGTGCACTTCCAGGCCGGAGATGAGGCC
>CAYZWR010000177.1:0-4950 GCA_964481735.1 uncultured Thermoanaerobaculia bacterium | reverse complement strand
AGCACGATGATGAGCGGGATCACCGTCCAGGTGATCTCGAGCAGCGCCGAGTTCTCGAACGTGCTGCCGACGCCGTCCGCCTGGCGGCGGCGATACCTGAGCGCGAAGAAGATCACCATGGCGGCGATGAGCAGCGTGAAGAACGTGCTCATCCCGACCAGGAAGAGCGTCAGGGCGTCGACCTCCCTGGCGAGGTCGGACGCCTGCTCCGGGACGAACGGCAGCTTGAAGGGCATACTTATGCGAGACCTCCTGCGGCGGCGCGCTTGAGCCGGTGCTCGCGGCGCAGCATCCAGACGATCGAGCCGAAAAGAGCGATGACGGTCAGCGTGGCGCCGACCCGCAAGATGCGTTGGGTGGCGATGGTGTACTTGCCGAGCGCGGCGTCGTAGTGGAAGCAGAGCAGCAACAGCCGCTCGGCGACGCTGCCGATCTTGCCGGCGCTCGCTTCGTGGAGCGCGAGCTGCAGATCCTTGGGGGCGTACTCGACGCCGTAGAGGTAGCGCGCCAGGCGGCCGTCGGGGGTCAGCGCGACGACCCCGCTGGCGTGCGCGAACTGCTCGACCGTGGGGTCCCAGGCGTAGCGGAAGCCGACCGCTTCGGTGAGCGGCCGGATCGACGTCTCCTCGCCGCTCAGGAAGTGCCAGCCGGCGGCGGTCTCGGGGCGCCCGTAGCGGGCCACGGTCGCCGCCTTCTTCTCGGCGGCCCGCTCCGGCGTGTCGGCGGGATCGAAGCTGACGAACAGCACCTCGAAGTCCCTGCCGGGCAGGTAGTCGATGCCCTTGAGGCCCGCCGCGGCGCCGATGGCGATCTGGGTGCAGAGCATCGGGCAGCGGAAGTAGACCAGGGCGAGCAGCACCGGCTTCTCGCCGAAGTAGTCGCGCAGCACCACCGCGCGGCCGGTTTCGTCGCGGAACGGCAGGTCGAGGGGAATGCTCTCGCCGAGCCGCTGGTCGAAACCGACCCGCTCGAGGATCTGCTTGGCGTCGAGGGCGCCCTGCCGGGCGGCCTGGCTCGGAGCGAGACCGGAGCCGATGAACGCGCGATCGGCGAACGCCGGCGCCGCCACGACGGAGAGCGCCGCGGCGAGCGCCAAGGAGGGAGCGCGGAAGTTACGCATCAGGCAGCCGAGCCCCGCTCAGGGGGCTCCATGGTGGGGAGCGGTGGGGGCTTCGGGGCTCGCGACCTCGGCCGGCGCGGCCACCGGCGTTTCGGCGGCCGGCTCGTCCGGCACCGCGAGCATCTCGATGGCGCGCTCGATCGGCACCCGCGCGATCCCCGCCTGGCGATCGATCCAGCCCCAGCTCGAGAGGCGCTCCTCCTCCGACTTGCGGTACGCGAGCAGGATGCTTTCCGGCTGCAGGGGGCGGCCGGCCGCGTCCCGCCCGAAGGCCTGCAGAGCGGGGGCCGGCGGCGTGGGAACTGCGGCGGGAACGGCCGCCGGGGTCGTGGCGCCGGCCGCCGCGCGGTCGGCGCGGTTGGCCAGGTGGCCGAGCCCGTAGTAGATCAGCCAGCCGACGACGAAGGCCGCGATCGTGGTGCCGAACAGCCAGGCGCCGACCTCGACGATCTGCCGGGTCTCGATCTCGGAGTCGATGCGGCCGCCCTTCTCGGGCGCATCGTGCGGCGTGTGCTTAGTCATGGCCGAGGGCTTCCTTCAGTTTCGGATCCTGCATCGGCAGCAGGGGCCGCTTCCCGAGCTCGCGCGCGAAGAGGAAGAACCAGACGCCGCCGAGCCCGAGCGGCGCCGCCACGTAGAGCCAGGGCAGCGAGAAGCCCTCGGGGTGCCAGGTCGGGCGCGACTGCCAGATGAAATCCACCCAGCGCATGAAGAGGACGAACGCCGCCACCAGCGAGAGCGTCTTGGCGTGCTCCTTGACGCTGCGCGACAGGAGGATCAGGAAGGGGAAGAAGAAGTGGAAGAGCAGCAGCGCGGCGGCGAGATAGCCCCACGTGCCGTGGAAGCGCTCCTGGTACCAGACGACCTCTTCGGGCAGGTTGCCCTGCCACATGATGATGAACTGCGAGATCGCGAGGTAGGTCCAGAACATCACGAAAGCGAACAGGAGCTTGCCGTAGTCGTGGTAGAGGCGCCGGCCGAAGACCGCGTCCATCGGCGCGCGCCGCCCGAGCCAGGTGGCGACCAGGATGACGAAGGTCATGCCCGCGAGTGCCTCGCCGGCCACGAAGATGCCGCCGTAGAGACTCGAGAACCAGTGCGGGTCGAGCGACATGATCCAGTCGAAGCCGAGGAAGGTGTTGACGATGATGAACAGCAGCAGGCCGATCGAGCTCCAGCGCTGCAGCGAGCGCGCGATCTCGGGATCCCCGGTCTCGTCCTGGCGGCGCGCCTTGGCGGACAGCAGGTAGGCGTAGAAGGAGAACAGGACGATCGCGAAGAGCGTCCGGCCGACGAAGAAGGGGGCGTTGAGGTAGGGCGCCTTGTGATGCAGCAGGTGGTCGGCGGCGACCTTGCTCGGGTCGGCCCACAGGAAGAGCTCGTCGAGCCCGAAGAAGAGCGGCACCGCGGCGATCCCGAGGTACGGCAGGGTGCGGGCCGCGGCCTCGAGAATGCGGCGCCCCGCCAGACCCCAGGCGCCGCCCGAGAGGTACTGCATGAGCAGGAATCCGAGGCAGCCGGCGGCCACCGTGTACCAGAGCAGCCAGGCGACGAGGTAGGCCGGGAAGAACTCGCCGCGGGCGACGAACAGGCCGGCGACCGTGGCGGCGAGTCCGACGGCGCCTACGGCGAGCGCTCGTCCGGCGAGGCCGGCGAGCTCGGCCGGCGCGGCGAAGTCCTCGGAGCGGAGCGGGAAGTGGAGCGTCCTCATGGGGCGGTGATCGATTTCTCCCGGCTCAATGGCCTGGCTGGGCCGCCGCGCCCTCATGGGCCGGCGCGTCGAGACGGGCGAGCTCCTCGGGCGAGAGGCGAGCCACTTCGACGTTCTGGGAAAGTTGCAGAGCTCGGATGTAGGCGAAGATCGCCCAACGGTCTTCCGGCGGTACCTGAGCGGCGTAGCTCGGCATGACGCCGAAGCCGTTGGTCATGATGTCGAAGAAGTAGCCCGGCGGAGCGAAGCGGAGCCGCGGATCGTGGAACGAGGGCGGCTGCTTCAAGCCGCGCTGGACCACCATGCCGCGGCCGTCGCCCAGCCGGCCGTGGCAGGGCGAGCAGAAGATGTCGAACCGCTCGCGCCCGCGCACGAGCCGGGCGCGGGTCATCGGATAGGGCATCTCCCAGGCCATGCTGCCGTCGGGGCCCTTGCCGTAGTACAGCATCTTGTCGTCGCGCAGATCGCCGCGCGCCACCGTGTGGGCGGGCAGCGGACGCATGCCCGAGCCATCGGCGAAGAAGGTGCTGGCGCGATAGGGGCGGAGCTTGGGCTGATCGTGCATGTCCTGGCGGCAGCCGGCGGCGGCGATCGCCGCCAGCAGGAGCAGGGCGAGCGCCGCACCCGAGCGCGGCCACGGGGCCGAACGGGTCTCAGGCCTCAACTTCGGTCACCTCCAACGCCCCCGACGCGAGCAGGAAGTCGCGCGTCGAGGCGCGGTCGAATCTCTCGTCCTCCGCCTCGATGCAGAGGAAGTAGCCGTTGCGCGTGGCGCGCTTGCGGAACGACTCGACGTTGAACACCGGATGGTAGGGCTGGGGCAGGCCGTTCAAGGCCAGCATGCCGATCCCGGCCGAGAAGGCGGCGAACAGCACCGTGCACTCGAAGATCACCGGGATGAACGCCGGCCAGCTGTTGTAGGGCTTGCCGGCGATGTTCATCGGGTAGTCGATGGTCGACGTCCAGAACGCCAGGCCCCACCCCGCGAGCGCTCCGAAGATCCCTCCGGAGAGACAGATCAGCGGCACCTTGGAGCGCCGGTGATCGGTGATCACGTGGGAGAGCGCCTCGATCGGGAACGGGGTATAGGCGTCCATGGCCCGGAAGCCCGCGCGGCGCGCCTGCTCGGCGGCGTCGACGAGCTCCTGCGGGGAGCGGTACTCGGCCATCAGGCCGTGGAGGGAGCTGGCGGTCGGGGCGTCCATCAGTGCGCGGGCTCCTTGATCTTCGCCTCCGGCACGAGGACCTTCATCTCGAACATGGCGATCGCCGGCAGGAGACGGACGAACACGAACATCAGGGCGAGGAACAGGCCGATGGTGCCGAAGAACGTGGCGAAGTCCCACCGGGTCGGGAAGTACATCCCCCACGAGCCGGGCAGGAAGTCGCGGTGCAGCGAGGTCGGGATGATCACGAAGCGCTCGAACCACATGCCGAAGTTGACGAACATCGAGATCACCCAGAGGGCGACGATCGACTTGCGCACCCTGGCGAACCAGAGCGGCTGGATGGCGAGCACGTTGCAGAGGATGAGCGACATCCAGATCCACTTGTAGGGACCGAAGACGCGGTTGCGCACCATGTACCACTCGTAGATGTTGCCGCTGTACCAGGCGGTGAAGATCTCCACCAGGTAGCCGTAGCCGACGATCAGGCCGGTCACCAGCATCACCTTGCCCATGTTGTCGATGTGCTTCATGGTGATGAAATCTTCGAGGCCGAACGCCCGGCGCAGCGGGATGGCCAGGGTGAGCACCATGGCGAAGCCGGCGAAGACGGCGCCGGCGACGAAGTAGGGCGGGAAGATCGTGGCGTGCCAGCCGGGGATCTGCCCCGAGGCGAAGTCGAAGGACACCACCGAGTGCACCGAGAGCACCAGCGGGGTCGAGAGCCCGGCGAGCAGCAGGTAGGCCGATTCGTAGTTGTGCCAGTGGCGCGCCGAACCCCGCCAGCCGAGCGACAGCACGCCGTACATGCGCGCCTGCCAGCTCTTGCGCGCCCGGTCGCGGAACGAGGCGACGTCGGGGATCAGGCCGATGTACCAGAAGAGGAGCGACACCGAGCCGTAGGTCGACACCGCGAAGACGTCCCAGATCAGCGGGCTGCGGAAGTTCGGCCA
>CAYZWR010000176.1:0-4952 GCA_964481735.1 uncultured Thermoanaerobaculia bacterium | reverse complement strand
TCGTTTCAGCTCCAGCGCATCTGGTAGAGCATCCAGTAGATGACCACCCCGGTCGCCGAGACGTAGAGCCAGATCGGCAGCGTCCAGCGGGCGATCCGGCGGTGCCGGTCGTAGCGCCGCGCGAGGGCGCGAACCAGGGTGACCACCGCGAGGAAGGGGACGGCCGCGGCGAGCAGCGTGTGGCTGAGCAGGATCGAGAGATAGAGGGTGCGCGCCGCGCCCGTGCCCTGGAAACGCACCGAGCCGGCCTGGAAGTGGTAGACGAGGTAGGAGACCAGGAAGAGCGCCGAGCAGACGAAGGCCGAGAGCATCGCCCGCCGGTGCGCCTCGGTCCGGCGCCGGCGGATCAACCCCCAGCCGACGAGCAGCAGGATCGTCGCGGTCGCGTTGAGCGCCGCGTTGAGCGCCGGCAGGTCGCCGACCGTGAGCTCCATCGTCACCCGCCTCCCGGCGCTTCGCGCTCGAGCACCGCGAGGTCGGCGAGCAGCCGCTCGAGCGCGTCCTCCTCGAACGCCTCGTAGGTCGCGCGCAGGCGTCCCTGGGCATCCACCAAGGCGAGACGCGAGCTGTGCAGGATCGGCATCTCGCGGATCTCGGGCTGCTCCTCGACCGGCAGCAGGAAGCCGCGCCGCACCAGCTCCCGGATCGCGTCTCGCTCGCCGGTCGCGAGCCACCAGCGGTCACCCGCGAGGTGCCAGGTTTCGGCGTAGCGCTGCAGGACCTCCGGCGTGTCGTAGTCGGGATCGACCGAGACCGAGAGCAGCCGCGCCCGCGACCCGGCCGGCAGGGCCCGCTCGAGCTCCTTCATGCGCGCCGTCAGGCGCGGGCAGACGAGCGAGCAGCGCGTGAAGATGAAGTCCGCGATGAACGGGCGTCCGGCGAGCGAGCTCTTCGTCACCTCATGACCGCTGCTTTCGGTGAGGGAGAAGTCCGGAAGGTCGTTGAGCACCGGCGGCGCCGCTCGCGGCGCCGGGCTGCAGCCGATGAGTGCGCTCCACACCAGCGCAAGAGGCAAGCCCACCGGTCTTGCTACCGCGCGAATCCAGCGAGCGATCACCAGTCCCCCTTAGGTGAGCTTCTTCTTTCCTTCGCCAAACTCACACCTCAGACGAAGAACAGGTGATCGATCACCGCGACGCCGAGCACCGCGGGGAGGTAGAACACCGAAGCGAGCAGCAGGCGCCGCGCCGAGGCGACGCTCTGCGCCCGCGCGAAAGCGGCCGCCGTGCCGGCGAAGAGGAGACCGAAGAGCAGCGCGCCGGCGAGGTGCGGCCATCCGGTCATCCCCACCGCGCTCGGCATGATCGAGACCGGCAGCAGCGCGAGCGCGTAGAGCAGCGCCTGGCGCCCGGCCGAGCGCCCGTCCGGATCGGCCACGGTCAGCAGGCGCATGCCCGCCCGCCGATAGTCCTCGCGATAGAGCCAGGCGATGGCGAGGAAGTGCGGCAGCTGCCAGAGGAAGAGGAGGGCGAAGAGCAGCCAGCCGCCGAGCTCGAACTCGCCCGCCGCCGCGGTCCAGCCCATGAGCGGCGGCGCCGCCCCGGGCACCGCGCCGACCAGCGTGGCGAGCGCGCTCCGCCGCTTGAGCGGCGTGTAGAGCGCGAGGTAACCGATCAGGGTCGCCAGACCGATCGCCGCGGTCAGCAGGTTGACCCCCAGCGCGAGGAGGGCGAGACCGGCGATCGAGAGCGCGAGGCCGAAGCCCACGGCGAGCCCGGCTTCCATCCGCCCGGCGGGGAGGGGACGGTTCGCCGTGCGGCGCATCAGCAGGTCGAGCCGCCGCTCGATCACCATGTTGAACGTGGCCGAGCCGGCGGCGACCAGCGCCGTGCCGACGAGCGTCCGCGCCAGCAGGCCCAGATCCAGCGGTCCGAGCGAGGCCAAGGCGAACCCCGCCGCGGTCGTCAGGGTCACGAGCAGCGTGATGCGTGGCTTGGTGAGCTCGAGAAAGTCGGCGCCGCGCCCCATCCGGCGGCAGTCTACCCCGCGGCTCCATGCGAGGCCGGAGCCCGCGCTCCGCGGCCGAGCTGGTTGCCCGATCCGGCATCCCACCCACCCCGCGAGGGGGCCCGCGATCCAACCCCGAGAGGCGTTCCAGCTCGGTTTCGACATTGAAACGATTCGTCTCGGAGCTCGAGCCCATGACGATCCTCTCCCGCAGACGCTTCCTCCAGATCGGCGCCGGAACAGCCGGGGCCGGAGCGGCCGCCGCGCTGCTCCCACCCTCGCCGGCCTGGGCCGACTTCTTCGGCCCGGCCCAGCCCGGGGACCGCATCGAAACGGTTCCGACCTACTGCGATCTCTGCTTCTGGAAGTGCGCCGCGATCGCCAGCAAGAAGAACGGCAAGCTCTGGAAGATCGAGGGCAACCCGGCCGACCCGCTCTCCCGCGGCCGACTCTGCCCGCGCGGCACCGGTGGCGTCGGGACCTATTACGACACCGACCGCCTGCGCGCCCCGCTCCTCCGGCGCCAGCAGCGAGGCGACGAGGCGTGGGTCGAGGTGACCTGGGACGAGGCGCTCACGCACATCGCCGAGAAGCTGCAGAAGATCAAGGCGGAGCACGGGCCGGAGGCCCTGGCCTTCTTCAGCCACGGCATCGGCGGCAACTTCCTCAAGCACACCTTCAAGGCGTTCGGCACGCCCAACCAGGTGGCGCCCTCTTACGCGCAGTGCCGCGGCCCGCGCGACGTCGGCTTCCAGCTCACCTTCGGCGAGGACATCTCGACCCCGGAACGGACCGACATCGCGAACGCCCGTTGCCTGGTGCTGGTCGGCTCGCACCTCGGCGAGAACATGCACAACAGCCAGGTCCAGGAGTTCGCCGACGCGGTGGGCTCCGGGGCTTCGGTGATCGTCGCCGATCCCCGCTTCTCGGTCGCGGCGAGCAAGGCCAAGCACTATCTGCCGGTCAAGCCGGGCACCGACATCGCGTTGCTGCTCGCCTGGATGAACGTGCTGGTCGCCGAGGGGCTCTACGACCGCGAGTTCGTCGCCGCGCACGGCTACGGCTTCGAGGCGTTCGCGGCGGAGATCGCGACCTATACGCCCGAGTGGGCCTACCCGATCACCACGCTCGAGCCCGAGCTCGTCCGCGCGTCGGCGCGCGAGATGGCGCGCCACCGCCCGGCGACCCTGGTGCATCCGGGGCGCCACGTCACCTGGTACGGCGACGACGCGCAGCGCAGCCGCGCGATCGCCCTCTTGAACGCCCTGCTCGGCAACTGGGGGCGGAAGGGCGGGTTCTACTACCCGGCCGCCTTCTCGATCCCGAAGTACGACACCCCGCCCTATCCCCACGGCGAGCGCGGCCCGGTCGACAACCCGGACGGCAGATACCCCTTCGCCGACCTCGGGCTCACCAACGGGATCCGCGAGGCGACCCTCACCGGCAAGCCCTACCCGATCAAGAGTTGGTTCGTCTACGCCACCAACCTCCTGCAGGCGCTGCCCAATCAGGAGGAGACGATCCGCGCCATTCAATCGCTCGACCTGATGGTGGTGGTGGACGTCGTCCCGTCGGAGATCGCCGGCTGGGCCGACGTCGTGCTCCCCGAGGCGATCTACCTCGAGCGCTACGACGACCTCAACACCGAGGCGTTCCGCGAGCCGTTCGTCTCCCTGCGCCAGCCGGTGGTGGAGCCGCCCGGCGATCAGAAACCGAACTGGTGGATCGCGCGCGAGCTGGCGAAGAAGCTCGGCCTCGCCGCCTACTATCCGTGGAGCGACGTCACGGAGTTCCTCGACGCACGGCTCCAGAAGGCCGGGCTCTCGCTCGCCGAGCTGCGGACGAAAGGGGTGGTCGTCGGAGCGCACCGGCCGATCAACCTCGAGGAGGGACATGCGGTGGAGTTCGCGACCCCCTCGGGCAAGGTCGAGTTCTGGTCGGCCCAGCTCGCCGAGAAGGGCTTCGACCCGGTCCCGAAGTACACCCCGCACGCCGAGCCCCCGCCGGGCTACTTCCGCCTCCTCTTCGGGCGCGCCCCGGTGCACACCTTCTCGCGCACCCAGACCAACCCGCTGCTCCACGAAGCGATGCCGGACAACGAGGTCTGGGTGAACGCCGACGTCGCGCGGCGCTGGGGTCTCGACAACGGCCGCCCGGTCCGCCTGGTCAATCAGGACGGCGTGGTCTCCGATCCGATCCGGGTCAAGGCGACCGAACGGATCCGCACCGACTGCGTCTACCTGGTGCACGGGTTCGGACACACGGCCAAGGGGCTCAAGCGCGCGCGCGGCAAGGGCGCCTCCGACGCGCAGCTCATCACCCGCTACGCGGTCGACCCGCTGATGGGCGGCACGGCGATGAACGTCAACTTCGTCACCTTCCAGGCGGCGGCCGGAGAGGGGGCCTGAGATGGCGCGCTTCGGCATGGTGATCGACACCCGGCGCTGCGTCGGCTGCATGGACTGCGTGATCGCCTGCAAGACGGAGAACCAGGTCCCCGAGGGCTTCAACCGCGACTGGATCGTGACCGAGGTGCGCGGCAAGTTCCCGACCCTGACCCTGGAGATCCGCACCGAGCGCTGCAACCACTGCGACCGCCCGCCCTGCGTCGCCTGCTGTCCGACCGGCGCCTCGCACGTCGAGACCTTCGGCAACGTGGTGCTGGTCGATCACGAGCTCTGCATCGGCTGCAAGGCCTGCCTCGCCTCTTGTCCGTACGACGCGCGCTTCATCCACCCCGAGGGCTACGCCGACAAGTGCACGTTCTGCATCCATCGGGTGAAGGAGGGCAAGGATCCGGCCTGCGTCGCCGTCTGCCCGACCCATTGCATGCACTTCGGCGACCTCGACGACCCGCATTCCGACGTCTCCCGCCTGCTCGCCGCGCGCGCCCACCATGCGCTGATTCCCGAGGCGGGCACGGCGCCGCGCATCTTCTACCTCACCTGACGACGGAGAACGACGTGATCGAGCTCACCACGACGCGCGCCAACCCCCTGGTCGAC
>CAYZWR010000175.1:0-5064 GCA_964481735.1 uncultured Thermoanaerobaculia bacterium | reverse complement strand
CGTAGGAGTCGCCGTCGTGGAAACGCCCCGAGATGTTGGGATCGCCGCCGCCGAAGACCGCGAGATCCCCCGTCAGCACGCCGTCCGCCACCGTCCCACGCAGCGCGACGCGGGTCCTGAACCGGTGTTCCGAGCCGAGCGTCCCCAGGGCGGCGGCGGTGGTGAGCAGCTTGGTGTTCGAGGCGAGGATCCGCGGCTGATCGGCGGCGAACGCGAACGCCGTCTGATGCGACGACAGATCGACGATGTTGACCCCGACCAGGCGGGCGGCGCGGCGCGCCCCCTCGACCTCGCGCGTCAGCACTTCGGAGAGCGTCGCGGGCTTGGCGACCGCCTTCGACCGGGCCGTGGTCGCACCAACGGCCGCCGCTCCCGTCCCAGCGAGCAGGACGAGCGCCAAGAGCGCGCACCGGAGACGGCGCGGCTGCGGGAACGAACTCGAGGACACCTTCGGTTTGACCCTTCCGGGGATCATCATAGCCGGTCGGCGCCACCGCCGACAGATCCGCGGTCCGGCAGCGGGCTCCGGGTGATCCGCGCCGGTCGCTTTCGCGTATCGTTCGGCGGTGCTGCGCACCCCTGCCATCGGCCGCCTGGCTCTGCTCGCCGCGCTGTCCACCGCCGGCTGCGTTTCGATCCGCCCCTACGGCGAGGCGGTCGCCGGGCTCCCGCCCGATCGCCTGCTCGAGATCGGCGGGCAGCGGGTCTCGGTCGAACAGGCGGGCGAGGGGCGACCGCTGGTCCTGCTGCACGGCTTCGGCGGATCGACCCTCAGCTGGTCCGCGGTCCTCCCCGAGTTGGCGCGCCTGCGGCGGGTGGTGGCGATCGACCTCAACGGCTTCGGCTTCACCGAGCGCCCACGGGACCCCGAGCGCTACACCCTGCGCGGCCAGGGGGAGCTCGTCCTGGCGGTGCTCGACCACTTGGGGATCGCGCACGCGACCTTCGCCGGCCACTCCTACGGCGGCGCGATCTCCCTCCACCTCGCGTCCACCCATCCCGAGCGGGTGGACGCGCTGCTGCTGGTCGACAATGCGATGCCGCGCTACGCCGCCGCCCGGCGCAGCCGCCTCTTCCACTGGCGCCCGCTGGCCGACCTCTTCGTGCGCTCGCTGGCGCTCGGGAATCGCAACATCGCCCGCGGCCTGCGCGAGGCCTACTTCGACGACGCCAAGGTGACACCCGCGCTGGTGCGCGCCTATGCCGAGCGGCTGCGCATCGAAGGGGTGAAGGACGCCTTCTACGGTCTCACCGCGCCGAGCCAGGAGCCGCCGGTGGATCTCGACCTCGCCGCGATCGCGCAGCCGGCGCTGGTCGTCTGGGGCAAGGAGGACGAGCTGATCGACGCCGCCGGCGCCGAGGAGCACGTCCGCGCCATGCCGCGCGCCCGCTTCGTCGCGCTGCCCGGCTGCGGACACTCCCCGATGGAGGAGTGCCCCGCCGACTTCCTCGCCGCCGTGCGCGAGTTCCTGCGCGAGAACTAGCCCGGCGCTAGAGCAGGAATCCGGCGATCGTCGCGGTCTGGAAACAAGCGAGCGAGCCGGCCACCATGGCGCGCAGCCCCAAGCGGGCGAGGTCCGCCTTGCGCTCCGGAGCCATGCCGCCGATGCCGCCGATCTGGATGGCGATCGACGAGAAGTTGGAGAAGCCGCACAGGGCGTAGGTGGCGATCACCTGGGCGCGCTGCGAGAGTTGGCCGGCCGCCACCATCTTCTCCATCTCGACGTAGCCCACGAACTCGTTGACCGCGGTCTTGATGCCGATCAGGGTTCCCACCTGCGAGGACTCGGCCCAGGGCACTCCCATCAGCCAGGCGAGTGGCCGGCAGAGCTCGCCCAGGATCCAGCGCAGCGACATCTGTTCGACGCCGATCGCCTTGCCGAGCGCGACGATCGGCCAATCGAGCAGCGCGATCAGGCCGACGAAGGCGATCAGCATGGCGCCGACGTTGAGCGCCAGCTTGAGGCCGTCCGCGGCACCCGAGGCCGCGGCGTCGATCACGTTGGCCCAGGGACGCTCGACTTCGATCTCCACCTTGCCGGCGGTGGCGCTGTGCTCGGTCTCGGGGAACATCAACTTCGCCATCACCAGCGAAGCCGGCGCCGACATCACCGACGCCGCCAGCAGGTGCTTCGCCGAGACCCCCATGCCGACGTAGGCCGCCATCACGCCGCCGGCGACGGTGGCGAAGCCGCCGGTCATCACCGCCATCAGCTCCGACTTGGTCATCGAGGACACGTACGGGCGGATGAGCAGCGGCGCCTCCGTCTGGCCGACGAAGATGTTGGCCGAGGCGGAGAGCGACTCCGCGCCGGCGGTGCCCATCACCCTGACCATGACGCGGGCGAAGAGGCCGACGATCTTCTGCAGGATCTTGAGGTAGTAGAGGATGGTGATGAAGCTCGAGAAGAAGATGATCGTCGGCAGGACCTTGAAGGCGAAGTAGAACTCCTTGAATCGGTCGCCGAAGACGAACGAGGCGCCGGCGTCGGTGAAATCGAGGAAGCGGTTGATCACCGCGCCCATGGCGTCGAAGGCTTGCCGCCCGACTTCGGTCTTGAGGATGATCAGCGCGAAAACCACCTGCAGCATCGTCCCCATCAGCACCGGCCGCCAGCGGACCGCCCGCCGATTGACCGACAGGAGCCAGGCGATGGCCATCATGGAGAACAGCCCGAGGACCGAGATCAGTTGCAGCATCACGCCTCCCGCAGGGCATCGCGCGGCGGAGAAACCGTCGGGCAGCGTATCCGACGCCCCCCGGGACGGCAAGCCGAAGCGCGCGGCGGCATAGACTCTCCGCCGGATGGCCCCGCGCGTCGACGAGACCGCCTCCCGGATCGAGCTCTCGGTCGCCGACCTGCTCGAGCCCCAACTCCTGCGCAGCCTCGGCTTCGCCAACCGGGGCGGGTTCGAACGCCTCTGGCTCGGCCAGGCGATCCACGGCCGCTATCAGGATCGGGCCCTCGCCGAGGACCCGACCTATCGCCGCGAGGTGGCGCTGCGCCACGAGCTGGTCCATCGCGGCTGGCAGGTGGTGGTGACCGGCCGCGCCGACGGGCTGCGCCGGGACGCCGACGGCACGCTGGTGGTCGAGGAGATCAAGTCGGTGCGGCGCGCCGGTCAGCTCGCGCCGGCGGTGCGCCAGATCTACGAGCGGCAGGCCGCGCTCTATGCCTGGATGCTCACCCGGCGGGACGGCGTGCCGGTGCGCGCCGAGCTGGTGCTCATCGCGATCGGCAGCGACGAAGTCGAGCGCCAGGCGCTCGAGATCGACTTCGCGGTCCTCGAGGCCGCGATCCACCGCCGCCTCAACGCCCTGCTGCGCGAGCTCCGCGAGGCGCGCACCGCCGCCGCCGACCGCCATCGGGCCGCCGAAGGGCTGCGCTTTCCACACGCCACCCTGCGTCCCGGCCAAGCGGCGATCGTCGCCGCGGTCGAACGCGCCCTCGAGCAGGGGGAGCATCTCCTGCTCGAGGCCCCCACCGGTCTGGGCAAGACCGCCGCCGCGATCTTCCCGGCGTTGCGTTTCGCGCTCGGGCGCGACAAACGGCTCTTCCTGCTCACCGCCAAGACCCTGCAGCAGGAGATGGCGGTCAAGGTGCTGCAGCAGCTCGAGAGCGGCGGCGCCCTGCACGCCGTGCGTCTGCGCGCCAAGGCGCGCATGTGCGCCAACGGCGAGGTGATCTGCCACGAGGACTACTGCCCGTTCGCGCGCGACTACTACGCCAAGCTGCAGACCTCCGGCGTCGTGCCGCGCCTGCTCGGCGAGGCCCCGGTGCTCGAGCCCGACCTGGTCTTCTCGGCGGCGACGCAGCAGGAGGTCTGTCCGTTCGAGGTCAGCCTCGACCTCGCGGGACGCTGCCAGGCGGTGGTCTGCGACTACAACTACGTGTTCGATCCGCATGTCGCGCTGGCGAGCTTCGCTGCCGAGGAGGACCTCTCGGACGTCGTGCTGGTGATCGACGAGGTGCACAACCTCGTCGAACGCGGACGCGGCTATCTCTCGCCCGAGCTCTCCTCGCTCGACGCCCGGCGGGCCGCGGAGGCCGCCGCGCACGGCGGTTCCCCGGTGGAGCGGGAGCTCGAACGGCTCAGCCTGGCGCTCGCCGAGCTCGCCGAAGGGTGGGTGGACGCCGCGCTCGCCGATCAGCCGCCGGGGGATTCGGCCGTCGAAGCGCCACTGCCCGAGGAGCGCCTCTGGCGGCTCCGCCCGGAGCTCGACGCGGCGTTCGTCGACTACCTCGAGCACCGGCGCGAAACCCGGAGCTTCCGCGCCGAGGATCCCTTCGTCGACCTCTACTTCACCACCCTGCGCTTTCTCGACGGCCTGGCGCTCGAGGGGATCGCGGTCGCCCATCTCTGCGAGCGACGCGGCGAGGATCGCCGGCTGCGCGTTCTGTGCAAGGACCCGAGCCGTTTCCTGGCGCGCGTCCTCTCCCGCGTCCATTCGGCGATCGGGCTCTCGGCGACCCTCTCGCCGCCCGAGTTCTACCGCGACCTGCTGGGTTTCGAGAGCGGCCGGACGGCCGCGCTCGCCCTGCCGAGCCCCTTCCCGCCCGAGAACCGGCGGATCGTCATCGACAGCGCGGTCAGCACGCTCTATCGCGAGCGGGCCGCCAACGCCCAGACCCTCGCCGACCGGCTGAGTGCCTTCGCCGACGCGGTGCCGGGCAACTGCCTGGCGCTCTTCCCGAGCTACCAGTTCCTCGCCGACGTCGCCGGCAAGATGGCGCCGCGCGGCAAGCGGATCTTCATCCAGCAGCGCACCGACAGCGAGCGGGACCGCGAGGCGCTGCTCGCCACGCTGCGCGGCTCGCTGCTCGGCGACATCTTCCTGCTCGCGGTCGCCGGCGGGGTCTTCGCGGAGGGGGTCGACTACCCGGGCGACATCCTGCGCGCGGTGGCGGTGGTCGGCCCCTGCCTGCCGGTGCCGACTCTCGAGACCCGCCTCCTGCAGAGCTACTACGAGGAGCGATTCGAGCGCGGCTTCGAGTACGCCTTCGTGGTGCCCGGCATGACCCGGGTGGTGCAGGCGGCGGGGCGGCTCATCCGCTCGGCGGA
>CAYZWR010000174.1:0-5155 GCA_964481735.1 uncultured Thermoanaerobaculia bacterium | reverse complement strand
AGGAGACGCGAGGCGCCTCGCAAAGCGTTGCGAGCCCGAGCGCGACGGAGCCTTCCCCCGACGGCCGCGGCCGGGGGAACCTCGGCTACCGAGAGACGGTGACCTCTCCCAGGGGAGAGAGGCGAACGGATGCACCTTCCCCGCGTCGGGGTGGCTCGCTTTGTGGCCGCTTGGCGTCGCTCGCCCTCCGCCCGCGACGGGTCCTGTCTGGCCCGTTTCCCGTTGGGTGCTCGCTGGGGCTGCGCGCCCAACGGGAGCCCTCGGTCCAGCCACCCGTCGCCCCCCACCCCGAACGAAGGGAGCAGAGGGGTGGGGGAGGGTCAAGTCGCGGCGCGGGGAGATCCGACCGGCCGGGCAGAGCCTCGGCTACCGATCGACGAGAGCCACGGCGCAAGGAGGGCGGACCGGCCATGCAGGGACCGTGGTCCGCGAAAGGTCGCGGCGGCGGAGCTAGTGCTTGGCCGGCCCGAAGGAGCGTTCGAACAGGCCGGCGATCGCCGCCCGGCCCTCGTCGGTCAGGTTGCGCGTGCCGGTGCCGGCGAAGACCTTCTCGCCGATCGAGGGCGAGTCGGGAATCCAGTGCCCGTCGCGCCAGGTGAACCACTCGTTGCGGCCCTGGTCGAAGACGTGCAGCGAACGGTTGAACAGCTTGGCGAGCTCGACTCCCCAGCCGGTGCCCCCCTTGACCGTGTCGTCGGGCTGGATCCAGCCGATGGCGAAGATCTGATAGGCGGGGTTCACCATGTGGAAGAGCGACTGGGTGACCCGCCGGATGAGGTCGGCCTGGTGGTAGGTGCGTCCCATGCGCTTGGAGACGATCTCCATCGAAACGTCGCCCGCGGCCAACTCGTCGGCGGAGAGCACGCGCACGTTGACCGGCCACTCCATGGCGTGCCCGGCGAAGGACAGGGTGGTCTGCTCGATCTCCCAGCGCTTGGCGGCGCGGCCGAACTCCGCTTCGGCCCCCTTGTGGCCGCCGGAGATGAGGGTCGGTCGGATCGGACTGGACATCGTCAGGCTCCTTGCTGGCGGCGCGGCGGACCTGCCGCGCAGCGGCAATCCTATCCGAGACCGCGCCGCGGCTCAGCGCGGAAACCGGTCGAGCACCTCGAGAACGGAATCGATGTCCTTCTCGGTGTGGTCGGCGGAGACCTGGAAACGGATCGTCTCGTCTCCCTTGGGGACGACCGGGTAGTTGAGCCCGGTCGCCAGGACGCCGTTCTCGACCAGGTGCCGGACCAGCGCCGTCGTCCGGGCGGTATCGCGGACGAACAAGGGCACCACCGGATGCTCGCCGTCGAGCGTCTCGAAGCCGCGCGCGACGAGCCCGTCACGGAAGCGCCGGGTGAGCGCGCGCAGGTGGGCGAGCAACGGCCGGCCCGCCGGGCCGTCGAGGATCTCCACGGCGGCGAGCGCGGCGGCGGCCTCGGCGGCGCTGATCGGGTTCGAGTAGATGTAGGTCGGCGAGCTCTCGCGCAGGAAATCGACCAGCTGCCGCGGCCCGGCGACGTAGCCGCCGTTGATGCCGAAGGCCTTGCCCAGCGTGCCGATCAGGATGTCCGCCGGGCCGCTGCGCAGGTGCTCCTCGGTGCCGCGGCCGGTGGGGCCGTAGGCCCCGACGCCGTGCGAGTCATCCATGATCACCACGACGTTCTCCGGGAAATCGGCGTCCGCGCGGCGCGCGGCGGCGAGGATCTCGAGCAGGGGCGCGTGGTCACCGCGCATCGAGAAGATGCCGTCGGTCACCACCAGAGCCCGCCGGCAGCTGCCGGCGACCGCGGCGAGCTGGGCCTCCAGGTCCTCGACGTCGTTGTGCTTGTAGACCCGCTTCTCCTTGGGCCGGGAGAGCTTGATGGCGTTGATGATGCAGTTGTGGTTGAGCTCGTCGGAGACGATCGCGGTCTCCGGGGTGACCAGCGGCACGAAGGTGCCGAGCATCGCGGCGTAGGCCGAGCTGAAGATCATCGCCGCCCCGCGGGCGTGGAAGCGTGCCAGACGCTCCTCGAGGTCGACGTGCGACTGATAGGTGCCGCTGATGAAGCGCACCGCGCCGGGGCCGGCGCCGTAGCGGGCGACCGCGGCCTCCTCGGCGGCGAGAATCTCCTGGCGCAGACCCATGCCGAGGTAGTTGTTCGAGTTCATCTTGAGGTACAGGCGATCGGGCCGCTCGGCGAGCAGGTATCGCGGACCCCAGCCGCCGCGCGGCGGAATCACGCCGACGATCACCTTCTCGAAGCGTTTCGGATTGCCGCGCTCGTCGATCTTGACGAGCTCGTCGGCGAGGGCGTGGACGAATCGGTCGTGCGGCATCTCGG
The DNA here is from genome assembly GCA_964481735.1 of uncultured Thermoanaerobaculia bacterium. Taxonomy (GTDB): domain Bacteria; phylum Acidobacteriota; class Thermoanaerobaculia; order Multivoradales; family JAGPDF01; genus JAGPDF01. Next base: position 2,840 of record CAYZWR010000174.1, on the reverse strand, counting down.
CGCTCCTCAGGCGATCTTCAGCTTGCTGCGCAGCTTGTCGAGCATGTCGGCGGTCATCGAGGCGAGGTCGTAGCGCGGCTCCCAGCCCCACTCCTCCCGTGCCGCGGTGTCGTCGAGCGATTGCGGCCAGGAGTCGGCGATCCGCTGGCGGACCGGGTCGATGTCGTAGTCGAGCCTGAAGTCCGGCAGGTGCTTGCGCAGCTCCGCCGCCACCTCCTCCGGGTTGAGGCTCATCGCCGTCACGTTGAACGCGTTGCGGTGCCTGAGCCGCGCCGGATCGGCCTCCATCAGGCCGACGATGGCGCGGATCGCGTCGGGCATGTACATCATGTCGAGCCGGCTCTCGGGCCCGAGGAAGCAGGTGTAGCGCCCGTGGCGCAGCGCCTCGTAGTAGATCGCGACCGCCCAGTCGGTGGTGCCGCCGCCCGGCGGGGCGACGTAGGAGATGAGCCCGGGGAAGCGCAGGCCCCGCGCGTCGAGCCCGAAGCGGTGGGCGTAGTAGTCGCAGAGCAGCTCGCCCGCCACCTTGGTGACGCCGTACATCGTGTTGGGGCGCTGGATGGTGTCCTGCGGGGTCTTGTCGCGCGGCGTGCCCGGTCCGAAGGCGCCGATCGAGCTCGGGAAGAAGACCGAGGCGCGCGTCTGCCGCGCCACCTCGAGGATCTTGTAGAGCCCGCCCATGTTGAGCTCCCAGGCGACGTGCGGCTTCTCCTCCGAGGTGGCCGAGAGCAGCGCCGCCAGGTGGTAGATCGAGCCCACGTCGTACTTGCGGACGATGTCCTGGATGTGGCGGTAGTTGGTGGTGTCGAGCACTTCGAAGGGCCCGTCGCCGTTGGGCGGGCCAGGGGGCATCCGGATGTCGGAAGCGATCACGGAATCGGCGCCGTAGCGCCGGCGCAACTCCGGTACCAGCTCCGAGCCGATCTGGCCGAGAGCTCCGGTAACCAGCAGACGTCGCATCTTCACCTCGCTTGGCCGCCGAGGGGAGCCCGGAGGGCGGGCGGCGCGAAAAGAAATCCGAGGAGAATCGTACCGGCTTTCAGGCGAGGAAATCGAGCAGCGAGCGATTCACTTCCGCGGCGGCTTCGTGCTGCACCCAGTGCCCGGCGTCCTCGATCCAGTGGATCTCGGCGGCGCGGCAGCGGGCCGCCGAAGGCTCGACCAGGGAGCGTCCCAGGGCCAGGTCCTGGGCTCCCCAGAGGATCCTCAACGGCGGCTCCACGCGCGCCCTCGGCGGCCGGCGCGGCGGGCGCCAGAGCGCGGCGCGGTACCAGTTGAGCATCGCGGTGAGCGCCCCCGGTCGGGCGGCCGCCGTGGCGTAAGCCGCGAGCTCCGCCTCGTCGAAGGTGCCCGGCCGACTGGTGCGCCGGAAGATCGACCGGAACGGGCGGAAGTCGGCCTGGCGGAGCTTGCGCTCGGGCAGCCAGGGAAGCTGGAAGTAGGCCATGTAGCGGCTCCGCCGGCGCTGTTCCGGATCGTGCCGCAGCGCCTGGCGGAAAACCGCCGGGTGCGGGACGTTGAGAACCGCCAGCCGCGCGATGCGCTCCGGAAAGCGGAGCGCCGACCACCAGGCGACCGCGCCCCCCCAGTCGTGGCCGACCACCGGCAGGCTCGTCACCCCGAGCCCGTCGATCAGGCCGCGGACCACGTCGCTCAGACGATCGAGGCCGTAGGGAGCGAGCCCCTTCGGCTTGGCGCTCAGGTTGTAGCCCGGCAGGTCGGGTGCGATGACGCGCCACCCGGCCGCGGCGAGCGCCGGGAGCTGGCGGCGCCAGCCCCACCAGAACTCCGGAAAGCCGTGCAGCAGGAGGACCGGCGGCCCGTCCGGGGGGCCCCCGTCGACGACATGGAGTCGCAGCCCCGCGACCTCCCAGGGGGTGGATCGCCAGGCGGACTCGGGATGCGCTGCGGCGAAGCGCGCGAAAGCGGGATCGATCATCGGGACGCGCCGAGCCTGGCGCGGCGCGGTTCCGGAGGGCGGCGGGTGGGTCAGTGGCTGGTCGCCAGGCGGACCCAGCGGCGACAGATCTCCTCGAAGCGCCGCGGATCCTCGCTCGCCATCGCCTCGGCGAGGAAGCGCTCGATCTCCTGGGGGTCCTTGCCGGCCCGGCGCAGCGCCTGGCGGATCGCCGAGGCGATCGCCCAGCGGTTGTCGGTCCGCAGGGAGACCTGGACGTCCGGGAAGCGGGGTGCGACCTGGGTCATCATGATCACTCATCAGGATCTACTGCCCAGCCCTGAAAATGTTACGGGCGAGAGGGGAAATCCGTCAGTAGAAGCCGAGCTGCAGGCGGGCGGCCTCACTCATCATGCCCTGATTCCAGGGGGGGTCGAAGACCACTTCGACCTCGGCGCGGGAGATCTCGGGCATCTTCTCGAGCTTGTGCCGGATGTCCTGGGCGAGGACGTCCCCCATGCCGCAGCCGGGGGCCGTGAGGGTCATCTTGATGCGGGCGACCTGCTGACCGGCGGAGCCCTCGGGCTCCAGGTGGCAGTCGTAGATCAGGCCGAGCTCGACGATGTTGACCGGGATCTCCGGGTCGTAGCAGGTGCGCAGCACCTCCCAGACCCGGTCCTCGAGGGAGCTCGCGACGCCTTCGGCGGGCACGGCGCTCTTGGGTGGCTCGAGCCCGAGCGCGTCGAAGCAGTCGGCGTCGACCCGGTAGAGCCCACCGAACTCGGTGGTCACGGTGACGCTGCCGCCGAGCTCCTGCAGCAGGCGGACCTTCGTCCCCTCGGGGATCGCGGTGCGCGAGCCGTAGGGGATGACGATCGCTTCGATCTCGCGGCTGAGCGTGCGCTCGAGCGTCCCGTCCATGAGGCCGGCAATGATACGCCGA
>CAYZWR010000173.1:0-5180 GCA_964481735.1 uncultured Thermoanaerobaculia bacterium | reverse complement strand
GTGGCGAGTCGCCGACGGAGGGCGAGGCGCCGCCCAAGGAGGAGGAGACGAAGCCCGGCTTCTTCCCCGCCAGCGCTTCGAAGAGCGCGCCCTAGTCGAGGAGCGCCGGCGCCGCGCCAGCCGGTCGACGCGCGAGAGTTGACGTGACCTTCGCGATTCCTGACAATGCTCGGATGAGAGAGCGCCTGCGCGTCGGTGCGCTGCAGTACTACATCCGTCCGGTCGAGAGCTTCGAACAGTTCGCCGACCAGTCGGGGAGCCTGGTGGCGACGGCGAAGGACTACGGCGTGCAGCTGCTCGTCTTCCCCGAGTACTTCACCGTCCAGCTGCTCACCCTGGGGAACCTCCGGCGCGCCATCTCCGAGCAGGTGCGCGATCTCGCGCTGCAGGTGCCGCGCTTCATCGAGTTGATGAGCGGGCTCGCCCGCAACTTCGCGATGCACATCGTGGCAGGCTCCATTCCCGCGCCGGGAGAGAACGGCGCGCTGCACAACGACAGCTACGTCTTCGGGCCGGACGGCCGCTACTCCTGGCAGGGCAAGCTGCACTTGACCCGCTGGGAGCGCGACGAGTGGCTGATCCGGCCGCGCCGGCGGCTGCGGGTCTTCCAGGCTGGATTCGGGCGCTTCGCGGTGTCCATCTGCTACGACGCGGAGTTTCCGGAGCTCGCCCGCGCCGCGGCGCGCCGGGGCGCCGACCTGCTGATCGTTCCCAGTTGCACGGACGACCGTCAGGGCTTCCTGCGCGTGCGCTACTGCGCGCAGGCGCGGGCCATCGAGAATCAGATGTACGTGATCCACGCCTGCACGGTGGGATCTCTGCCGATGGTGCCGGCGGTCTCCCTCAACTACGGCCAGGCGTCGGTGCTGACGCCGAGCGACTTCCCCTTCGCGCGCGACGGCGTCAGGGCAGAGGGGGCGGTGAACCAGGAGATGATGGTGGTGGCCGACCTCGATCTCGAGGAGCTCAGGAGCTCGCGCGAGCACGGCACGGTGCTGCCCCTGCGGGACAGCCTGACGACTGCCGAGGTGCTGTCGGACCTGGAGGAGATCGAGCTCTGAGCGCCGCCGGGCCGCGAGTGCACGTTCGCCGGCTCGAGGAGCGGGACTTCGCTCCGATGATCGCGCTCTGCGAGCGCGTCTACGCGACCTCGAAGCCCTGGACCATGGACCAGCTCGCGAGCCACCTGCGCGTTTTCCCGGAAGGGCAGATGGTGGCCGAGGATCGAGAGTCTGGCGAGCTGGTTGGTATGGCCTCCTCGCTGATCGTTCGTTGGGACGACTATGCCTTCGACGCCGAGTGGCGGGAGTGGACCGCCCATGGCTACTTCACGAACCACGATCCGGAGATCGGACGGACGCTCTACGGCGCCGAGGTGATGGTCGATCCGGCCCGGCAGCGCCTGGGCATCGGCAAGCAGCTCTATGCGGCGCGGCGCGAGCTGGTGCGCCGGCTCGGACTACGCCGGATTCGCGCCGGCGGCCGCCTGCGCGGCTACCATCTTCACGCCGCCGAGCTCTCTCCCGAGGCTTACGTCGAGCGGGTGGTGCGCGGCGAGCTCCGCGATCCGACGCTGACCTTCCAGCTGCGCGAAGGCTTCGAGGCGCTCGCCGTGGTGCGCGGCTACCTGCGTAACGACTCCGAGAGCCTGGGCTACGCGGCGATCATCGAGTGGCTGAATCCCGAGGTGGCCCGCCCCGAAGACGGGGCGGGTCGCGATCCCCGCTTCCGGCGTCCGGGGACGGCATGAGCGAGCTCCTGCGCGCGCGCTACCGGATGCGGTTGGCGCCCGGCGAGAGCGCCGAGCTCCGGGCGCGCCAGCTGGCGCGCGAGCAGACGCTCGAGGCGGTCGAGGGGATCGTCGCCCCCGAGCTCGAGGCCCGCGCCCTGGGGCGAGTGGAGCGGCTGGTCGAGCTGGGCGACGGCCGGGTCGACGCCGAGATCGGGTTTCCGGTCGCGGTCGCCGGCGGGGAGCTCCCCCAGCTCCTGAACCTCCTCTACGGCAACGTGTCGCTCTGGCCCGGCATCCGGCTGGAGGAGGTGACCTGGCCCGAGGCCTTGCTCGAGGCCTTTCCCGGCCCGGCCTTCGGCGCGGCGGGCCTGCGCGCGCTCTGCGGCGCGCCGCCGGATCGCCCGCTGGTCGCCGCGGTGCTCAAGCCGATCGGGCTCCCGGCGCGCGAGCTGGCCCGGCTCGCCGCCGAGTGCGCGCTGGGCGGCCTGGACCTGGTCAAGGACGACCACAGCCTCGCCGACCAGATGTGGGCCCCCTTTCGCGAGCGCGTGCACCTGGTGGCGGAGCACGTGGCGAGAGCCAACCGCAGGACCGGCGGTTGCACGATCTACGCTCCCAGCCTCAGCGGTCCGGTGGACCGCCTGGCGGAGCGGCTCGAGACGCTCGCCGAGGCTGGCTGCCGCGCCGCCCTGGTCGCGCCCCTCGTCCTCGGCCTGGACACCGTGCGGGCGCTCGCCGCGACGTCGGGAATCGCGCTGATCGCTCACCCCACCTTTTCTGGCGCCTTTCTCGGCCGCGAGCACGGCATCGCGCCGGGAGTGCTCTTCGGGGACCTCTTTCGGATCGCCGGGGCGGACGCGGTCATCTCGGCGATCCCCGGCGGCCGCTTCCCGGTGAGCGAGGAGGAGGTCGCCGCGATCGCCCGGCGGCTCGCCGCGCCGCTCGGCGCGCTCCGCCCCGCGATGCTCGCCCTGGGCGGCGGCATCGACGCCGAGCGGCTCGCGCACCTCGTCCCGCGCTTCGGTCCCGACACCCTCTACCTCGCGGGCAGCGGGCTCTTCGCGCGACCGGGGGTCCGCGAAGCGTCGGGAGAGCTGGCGGCGCTGGTCGGGTCGGTCGCGGCCCGTTTGGAGCTGTGAAACGCTCGACGTCGCGGGGCTTGCGTTCGCGCTAAGATGAATGAATCCTGAAGCTGTCCGAAGCCTTCCAAAGGAGGAATCGAGAGTGAACCGCAATCGAGCTCTGGGCCTCGTCGTGGCCTGCCTCTGCCTGTCAACCCTCTCGCCGGCGCTGGCCTCCCAGGCCGCGAAGCCGGCGGCTCCCGAAGCGATCGGTGCCGACTGCAGCCTGCTCGACGACACCAAGAGCGCGGGCAAGATGGACGGCCTGCTCTTCTACCTCGCCAAGCGCTGCGGCCGCGAGGCCGAGTTCATCGGCGGAGTCCGGCAGGAGCCGGACGAGGCCCCGGCCTTCGGCCAGCCGGAGGCGGTGGACGCGCCGGTGAGCAATCCGGCGCAGGACCCCTCGGGAACGGCGCGCACGCAGAGCGAGACCTCGATCGCCTTCAACCCGACGACCGGCACGCTCTGCGCCGCCTGGAACGACTCCTACCACGGAGTGACCGAGAGCGTCGGCTTCTCAGGCTTCGGCCGGTCGACCAATGGCGGCGCGACCTGGACCGACTACGGCGCCGTCGCGCCGACTGGGAACTTCGACTCGGGTGACCCGAGCTTGGTCTGGCGAAAGGTGGACGGCAAGTTCTACTACGCGGCCCTCAAGGGGGGCGGACTGGGCATCTACCGCTCCGACGACGACTGCCAGAGCTTCACCTTCGTCGCCAACATCGCGAGCGGCAGCGACGACAAGGAGATCCTCGCGGTCGACAACTTCGTCGGGAGCCCCTTCTACGGGCGGCTCTACGTGGTGTGGACCGACTTCGGCGCCGGCGGCCAGATCTTCTCGACCTATTCCGCCAACGCCGGCGCCACCTGGTCGGCCCAGGTCGCGCTGACCACCGGGCAGGACGTGCAGGGCGCCTGGCCGGCCATCGCGCCGAACGGCGACGTCTTCGTCACCTGGGTGCGCTGGAATCCCTGGCCCAACGGCAACATCGACGCTCCGGTGTCGCGTTCGACCAACGGCGGGGTGAGCTACACGCCGGTCACCAATGCGATGACCAACCAGGTCAATCCGCGCGACAACACGGCCACGGGTACCTGTGGACGTCCGGCGCTCAAGGGCAACATGCGCTACCTGCCGAACCCGACGATCGCGGTCGACGCCACCGGCGTGCTGCACATCGTCTACAGCTACGACCCGGACGGCAACGGCACGGGCGACGTGGTCAACGTCTACTACCGGCGGTCGACCGACTACGGCGCCACCTGGGGCACGGAAGTGCTGATCAACGACGATGCGACGCTCACCGATCAGTACCAGCCTTCGCTCTCGGTGGGGGAGGGGAACGTCGTCGCGATCGGTTACTACAGCAAGCAGAACAACGCCGACAACCTGCACCTCGACTACTACTCGCGCGTCTCCTATGACGCCGGCGTGACCTGGCAGCCGAGCACGCGGCTGTCGGACGTCTCCTCGGCGATCGTGATCGATCCCAATCTCGCCACCTGCTATCACGGCGACTACGACACCCAGATCCACCACCCGGGCAAGGCGCAGTACCTCTGGTCGGACGATCGGGGCGGCGCGCCGCCGGCCGGCTCGGGTCCCGATATCTACAACGAGTCGACCCCCGCGGGAGTCGATTTCCTGGTGGTCCCGGCGGTGGCCGCGCAGTCGATCTGCGCCGGCGCCAGCCCGGTCTATCCGCTGGACGTCTTCCAGTTCCAGGGCTTCTCCAACCCGGTCGATCTCTCTGCGACCGGCAATCCAGGAGGCACGACGGTCAACTTCTCCGTCGACCCGGTGACGCCCCCGGGCTCGAGCAACATGACCATCGGCAACACCGGAGCGGTGGGCGCCGGCATCTACCCGATCACGGTGACCGGCACCGCGAATGCCGGCGCGATCGTGCACTCGACGCAGGTGACGCTCGAGGTGTTCAACGCCACGGCGGGAATCCCGGCGCTCAGCTCGCCCGCCAACGGGGCGGTCGACGTGGTGCTGGTCCCCACCTACTCCTGGGGCGCCGCGGCCCAGGCGCAGAGCTACGACATCGAAGTCGCCTCCGACGCGGGCTTCACCAGCATCGTCTATTCGGCGGCCGGCCTGAGCGGCACCAGCTACACGCCGACGTCGGCGCTCGCTCCGCTCACGCAGTACTTCTGGCACGTGCGGGCGAACAACCTCTGTGGCACCAGCGTCTACTCGTCGGCCTTCTCCTTCACCACGCGGGCGATTCCGCCGACCCTGCTGGTGGACGACGACAACGATTCACCGGACAACCTGGCGGCGTTCACCGCCTGGCTGACCGCGGCGGGCGAGGCCTACG
>CAYZWR010000172.1:0-5221 GCA_964481735.1 uncultured Thermoanaerobaculia bacterium | reverse complement strand
ACGATGGCGTCGTCGACCAGCAGGCCGATCGCCAGCACCATCGCGAACATGGTCAGCATGTTGATCGAGAAGCCGAACAGACCGAGAACGCCGAAGGTGCCGAGCAGCACGACCGGCACCGCGATGGTCGGCACCAGCGTCGCGCGCAGATTGCCGAGGAAGAGGTACATGATCAGGAAGACCAGGACGATCGCCTCGAACAGGGTCTTGACCACCTCCCAGATCGCGACGCGGATGAAGGGCGTCGTGTCGAAGGCGTAGAAGACCTTCATCCCCGCGGGGAAGAACTTCTCGAGGTCGGCCATCGCGGCGCGCACCGCGTCGGCGGTGTCGAGCGAGTTGGCGCCCGCCGCCTGGCGGATGGCGAGCGCCGTGGCCGGCTGGCCGTTGTAGTTGACCTTGAAGTCCGCGAACTCGGTGCCGAGCTCGGTGCGGCCGACGTCGGAGACGCGGACGATCGAGCCGTCGGCGTTGGTGCGCAGCGGCACCGCGGCGAACTCCTCGGGAGTCACCAGCAGCGACTGCACCAGGATCGAGGCGTTCAACCGCTGGCCCGGCACCGCGGGCGAGCCGCCGAACTGGCCGGCCGAGACCTCGACGTTGTAGGCGCGCACGCCGGCGACCACGTCGTCGATGGTCATGCCGTACTTGGTCAGCTTGTCCGGATCCAGCCAGAGGCGCATCGAGTAACCGGTGCCGAAGACCTGGACCTCGCCCACGCCGGGGACGCGGGCGAGCACGTTCTCGACCCGGGTGATCAGGTAGTCGGAGAGGTCCTCCTGCTTCCACTTCGGATCCGAGGTGGTCAGGCCGACGATCATCAGGAAGTTGCGGGTCGACTTGCTCACCTGCAGACCCTGGCGCTGCACCGCCTCCGGCAGCATCGGCATGGCGAGCTGCAGCTTGTTCTGCACCTTCGCCCAGGCGAGGTCGGGATCGGTGCCGGGCGCGAAGGTCAGGGTGAGCTGGCTCGAACCGGACGAGTCGCTGGTCGCGCCCATGTAGATCATCTGGTCGAGCCCGGTCATCTTCTGCTCGATGATCTGCGTGACGCTGTCCTCGACCGTCTTGGCCGAGGCGCCCGGGTAGAAGGCGGTGATCGAGATCGACGGCGGCGCGATCGGCGGGTACTGCGCGACCGGCAGGTTGTAGATGGCGAGCGCTCCGCCCAGCATCATCGCGATCGCGATGACCCAGGCGAAGACGGGGCGATCGAGGAAGAAGCTGGACATCACGTCACTCCTGCGGCGCCGGCGCGGTGCCGGCGGGCTCCGCCTCAACGGCCGCGACCGGCATGCCCGGACGGACCATCAGCAGGCCGTCCACGATCACCCGGTCGCCGGCGGCGAGACCGCGGGTCACCCGCCAGCGGTTGCCGAAGGCGCGGTCGACCTCGAGCTCGCGCGCCTCCACCTTGCCGTCGGCGCCGACCACCAGGGCATAGGCGTTGCCGCGCGGGTCGCGCGCGACGCCCTGCTGGGGCGCGAGGACGGCCTGCTCGTCGACGCCTTCCTCGACGACCGCGCGCACGAACATGCCGGGCAGCAGCAGGTGATCCGGGTTCGGGAAGACCATGCGCAGGGTGACGGCGCCGGTGGTCGGCGCGACCGTGACGTCCTGGAACTTGAGCGTCCCCTCCTGCCCGTAGGGCGTGCCGTCCTCGAGCAGCAGCCGTACCTTTCGCGCCGAGGTCTCGTCGCGCACCAGCCGCCCGCTGGAGAGCACCCGACGCAGGCGCAACAGCTCGGCCGAGGACTGCTGAACGTCGACGTAGATCGGGTCGAGCTGCTGGATGGTGACCAGGGGCACCGGCTGGTAAGCGGTGACCAGAGCGCCGGGGGTGACGCTCGAGCGGCCCGTGCGGCCGGAGATCGGCGCCTTGATCGGGGTGTAGGAGAGCTGGATGCGGGCGCCGTCGAGCGTCGCCTTGGCCGCCGCGACGGAGGCCTCCGCCTGGGCGAGCGCCGCCTCGGCGTCCTCCGCCGATTGCTCGCCCGCCGCGCGGGTTTCGACCAGCCCGCGCAACCGCTCGGCGCGCGAGCGCGCCGCCGGCAGGTTGGCTTCGGCCATGGCGAGCGCCGCCGCGGCCTGGTCGACCGCCGCCTGGTAGGGCGCCGGGTCGATCTGGTAGAGCAGGTCGCCCGCGCGGACGTCGGCGCCCTCCTCGAACCTGCGCGTCTGGAGCAGGCCGTTGACCTGCGGCCGCACCTCCGCCACCAGGTAGGGCGTGGTGCGCCCGGGCAGCTCGGTCGTCAAGACCACCCGCTCGGATGCAAGCGTCACGACGCCCACCGCCGGAGGACCGGGTGGCGGACCCGCCGCGGGTTTGCCACAGCCGAGGGCGAGGCTCGCTGCGACCAGGCTCGTGCCCAGCGTCAGGACTCCACGACAGTTGCTCGAGGCGTGCATTGCGGTCTCCTCGGTAGGAAGTGTCCGATCAGTTCGAATCGCTGGCGACGGCCGGCGGAAGCGCTGCGCCGCGGGTCTCACCGCGCGGCGCGGCCAATCCCCTGAGCAGCACCGAGAGCATGCCCTCGAGCTGCTCGTCGGACCCGCCATCCTCCGGATCGAAGACGTGCGGCCGTGCCGCGACCTCGACCGCCCCCATCAGCGCGAGCGCCGCGTGTCGAGGCGACGACGGCTGGAACTCGCCGCTCGCGATGCCCTCCTCCACCAGGGATTCGAAGAGACGCAGCGACTCGCGCGCGACCGCCCGGAAGTCGAACGGGGGAGCGGCCTCCGGCGGGCCGGACAGGATCTGGTCGACCACCCAGGAGAGCTCGGCGTACTGCCGGCGCACCGCGGAGTGCGCCAGCGAGAGGCGGCGAATGCGGCTGGCCACCGAGCCTCCGGCGCCGAGCGCCTGCGCGCGCGCCGCTTCGACCTTCGCCTTGGCGTCGCGCGCGATGGCGAGAAAGAGGCCTTCCTTGCTGCCGAAGTGGTAGTAGAGAACGGGTGCCGTCACCCGGGCGGCACGCAGGATGTCGCGCACCGTCGCGGCCGCGTAGCCTCGGGTGGCGAAGAGGCGCACCGCCGCGGCCAGGAGGCGCTCCCGTCCTGGCGCTACGCCGGGATCTCCGCCGGGTTGTCGCTCCTGGATCGGATTGGAATCGGTCTGGAGGCTACGCACTCCTCAAATATAGCGTGCGTTAGATAAACGAGGCAACCCTTTGCCACCCTTACGCGCCGATGCCCGGGCTCGGCAGGAAGCTAGGCGCCCTGCCAGAGCAGCGCATAGGTCGCGAAGATCACCAGGTCGGGAAGCAGGTGGACGAGCCAGGCGCCGGCGAGACCTCGCGTTTCGAGAATGCACTTGCCCATCACCCAGGCCAGGAACCCGGTCATCAGCGCGCCGGGGAGTCCGGGAGGCGAGCCGGCAAGATAGTGGGCCAGGCCGAACAGCACGACGTTCATGGCCTGCGCTTGGCCGCGGCCGACGACCGCGGTCAGGGTGCCGAGCAGCGCCAGGCGGAAGTAGACCTCTTCGGCGAAGGCATTGGTCGCGGCGAGCAGGACGACCGCCGGGAGCATTCGCACCAGCTTGGCCCCGTCCCCGGGTTCGAGCCGGATCTGGGTAGAGACGACCGCGGCCACGCAAAGCGCCGCCACGCCGCCGAAGATCCAGACGAACCGGCCCCAGCGCTCGCCAGCGCGGATGCCCAGCCAGCGAACCGGCTCGACCGGCGCGGCGAGGTCACCGCGCGCCAGGAAGAAGCGGTGGCGATCGCCGACCAGGAGAAAGAGCGCGGCGAGCACGACCAGCGCCACGCCGAGGTCGCGCAAGTGCAGGTCGAGGTAGGAGATCGCGAACGAGGCCTCACTGCCGGCGAATCGATCCCGCCACGAGGCGCTCCTGCCGAGCGCTTCGGCGCCGCGCAGCGCGAGCACGAAGACGAGCATCACCCCGGCGAACGGGGCGAGCGACCGCAGGCGTCGGGTGGCGAAGCAGAGCGCCGCGAGCAAGGCGAGCAGACCGATCCGGATTCCAGCGAGGCCGGCGGGTGCCGGCAACTCGACGAGCGAGAGCAGGACTTCCGGCAGGTCGGAGACCACCAGAACAACGAGCCAGGCGACCAGCGCGAGCCTGGGCGCGACGGTCGCAGCGGGCAGGGAGCCGGTCCCGGCGGCGGGACCTTCCTGGATCGTGGGGTCCACGAACCCCGAGGATACCGCGCCGGGGACAGGTGGGGTGCTCAGTCCCGGCGCACGCCGGTGAACAGCACGGCGACCGTCTCGTCGCCGAGCCCGACACCTGACGCCAGCACTTGCATCAGGCCGGCGAGCCCGGCGGTTCCGGTCGGGTCGGCGTCGATCCCGGTGACCTCGCGTCCGAGCGCGTTCGCAGTCGTCAAGGTCTCCTCGTCGACCACCAGCGGATAGCCGCCGGTGAGCAGCATCGCCTCGACCACGGCCAGCCAGTCGTACGTTTCGTCGTCGAGGATGCCGGTCGCGATGCTCCGCGGCTCGCTCTCCCAGGGCCACATGAACTCGGAGCGGTGGCGTGCCGCGTAGCGCAGCGCGCCGGCGATGCGCACAGGCCCGGCGCGGTCGCGCAGGAAATCCGCCACCGGCTCGCGGCGCGCCGGATCTTGCGGCGGCGCCTCGGGAAGAGCGGCGAGGATGCGGCCGACGACGCGGTCGTAGGCCCGCGCGAGCGGCGCTCCGCCGGCCGTCTGCACGGCGTGCAGGCGCGGCGACCGGCCGATGCGGCCGAGCGCCGCGGCGTCGGCGAAGCCGAGCGCGCAGGCGCTGGCGAGCGCGCCGCCGCCGACCTGCACGAACAGCCGGTCGAGCCGGCGGTCGTCCAGCGCGTCGATCAGCTCCCAGGCCAGCGTCGCTCCCCCTTCGATGGTCAGCCCGTTGTCCGGCCCCTGGCAGCAGAAGGGCACCGCTCCTGCCGCCACCGCCGCGCGGAAGCGGTGGTAGCAGGGATCTCCGGCAACGCCGGCGGAGCGTTCGCAGGTCGTGACCCGAGCGCCGAGCGCCGAGAGTCGGGCAACGACCCCGGAGTGCGCCCAGGTCGGCACGAAGACCTCGAGCGCGCGGGAGGCGGCGCGCGCCAGCACCGCGGCGGCGAGCGCCGCGTTGCCGCAGCTGGCGATCGCCAGGCGGACGCCGGCGCCCGAAGCCTCCGCGCCAGCGCTCGCCAGGTGCAGCAGGATGCCCATCAGGTGCCGCGCCTTGTGCGATCCCGAGACGTTGCCCGTCTCGTCCTTGACCC
>CAYZWR010000171.1:0-5452 GCA_964481735.1 uncultured Thermoanaerobaculia bacterium | reverse complement strand
CGCGATCTCGAGCCCGATGCCGCCCGAGGCTCCGGTGACCAGGGTCCAGGGTCGCTGCGCGGGGATCGTCATGGTCGTCGTCTCCTCGGTCGCGCGGTGGGACTCGGGGAACCAGCGCCCTACGCGGAGATCCGCTCGAGGCCGGGATACTCGTCGAATCCGCGGTCGAAGGTGAGGATGCGCTGGAGGCGGTTACGCTCCATCGTCGCCACGTGGAGCGCGTCGCGCGCCGAGAGCCGCGGGTAGGCGAGGACGATGTCCTTCGCCCGCAGCACCGAGGCCGTCTCGACCGGGAAGACCTCGTCGACCACCCCGAGCAGCACCTCGAGCGCGGGCTGGATGGCGTCCCGGCGTCCGATGGCCACGTAGCGATGGAGGATCTCCTGGAGGACCTCCGCGTCGGTCACCAGCCGCTCGCGGTCGCCGATCGCGCGCTCCAGCAGCCGCTGGGCGTCCACCTTGTGCGGATGGGGCGCGCCGATCAGGTACATCGGGATGTTCGAGTCGACGAAGATCAGGACTCGCCCCCCGAGCCGTAACCGCTCTCGATCTCGGCCACCATCTGGTCGATGTCCGCGGTCGGGAAGCGATGCCGCGCCGCGGAGCGCACCAGGGCGAGCCTGCGCTCCGGGGAGCTTCGGGGCTCCTCCCGCTGCGCCATGCGCAGGGCGCCGCGGACCCAGTCGGCGACCGTGAGGCTGCGCGCCCGCGCCAGGCGGCCGATCGCGCGCAGCTCCTCCTCCTCCAACAGGACCTGCAGACGCTTACTCATGCCATGAGTCTACCAGACTCATCCTGCGCGGCTCTCCCCGGTGCGCGGGGCCTCAGCCGAGCGGCTCGAAGCGGCCCTGGAAGAAGCGCAGGTCCTTGGGCTCGTAGGTGAAGCGCAGGCCCCGGATCGACTCGCGGCGCTGGTAGAGGCGGACGATGCCGTCGGCGACGGCCTTCAGGTGGTCGTCGCTGTAGACCCGCCGCGGCAGGGTCAGGCGCACCAGCTCGAGCGCCGGGCGGTAGTTCCGGCCGTCGTGGTCGCGCCCCTTGGAGACGTTGCCGCGTTCCATGGCGCGCACCCCGGTCTCGAGGTAGAGCTCCCCGGCCAGCCGCTGCGCCGGATACTCGTCCTGGTCGACGTGCGGCAGGAAGCGCTTGACGTCGAGGAAGACCGCGTGACTGCCGGTCGGCTCGACCACCGGCACACCGCTCGCCTTGAGCCACCCCGCCAGGCGCGCCGACTGCTCGACGCGCGAGCGGATGTAGTGGTCCTCGACCATCTCGCGCAGACCCTGCGCCATCGCGGCGAGGTCGGCTGCCGGCAACCCGCCGTCGCGCACGCCGCCCTCGTAGATGCGGATCTTCGCCTCGGCCTGGCGCGCCCACTCGGCGTTGTCCTTGAAGGTGAGGAGCCCGCCGATGTTGATCAGATAGTCCTTCTTGCCGGAGACGGTCGCGCCGTCGCCGTAGAGCATCATCTCGCGCAGGATCTCCTTGACCTTCGTGCCGCGGAAGCGGGGATCGTGCTTCTGGATCAGGTAGGCGTTCTCCACCGCGCGGGTGGCGTCGAAGAGCACCGGGATCCCCTTCGCGCTGCAGTAGGCGTAGACCTCGCGCAGGTTGTCCATCGACACCGGCTGGCCGCCCGCCATGTTCACCGAGAACTCGAACGAGATGTAGGCGATCCGCTTCGCCCCGTGCTCCTGGACCAGCGCGTCGAGCTTGCCCAGGTCGATGTTGCCCTTCCAGTGGAACTCGGAGGTCGGATCGTGCGCGGCGTCGACGATGACGTCGACGAAGACGCCGCCGGCGAGCTCCTGATGGGCCTTGGTGGTCGTGAAGTACATGTTGCCGGGCACCAGCTGTCCGGGGTGGATCAACACCTCGGAGAGGATCTGCTCGGCGGCGCGCCCCTGGTGGGTCGGCAGGACGTGCTCGTAGCCGTAGACCTCGCGCACCGCGGCGGCGAAGTCGAGGTAGGCGTCGCTGGTCGCCGGGGTCGGCAGCGCGGCGTCGTAGGCCGCCCACTGCGCGGTCGACATCGCGGTGGTGCCGGAGTCGGTCAGGAGGTCGATCGTCACGTCGGCCGAGCGCAGCAGGAAGGTGTTCCAGCCCGCCTCGCGGATGGCGCGGGCACGCTGCTCGCGGGTGGTGCGGGCGATCGGCTCGAGGGTGTGGACGACGTAGGGCTCGCAATCGAAGGCGAAGGTCTCGAGGTCGGCGAAGAAGGAGCGGAAGCGCAGCTCGTCGTGCCATTCGCCGCCGCGCTCGACCTCGAGCGGCGCCACCCGGTCGCGCTGGCGGAAGAGGGCGACGAGCGCGTCGGCGACCTGGTCGAGCTGCGTGTTGGTCATCGCCAGGCGCGGGATCTGGACCGGCAGCAGCGTGTCGCGGCCGATCAGCCCCTGCACCAGGGCGCGCACGCCGGAGGTCTGGTAGAGCGCGCTCGCCAGCGCGTGCGCCGGATGCTCGCCGACGTGGGGCAGGAACTCCGCGGCCTTGAGGTAGGCGCCGTCGCAGCCCCGCTCGAGCGGGATGCCGGCGGCGCGCAGCCGCTCGGCGAAGCGCTCGGTCTGCAGCATCACCCACTGCACGCCCGCCTCGTCGCACATCTCGGCGAGGCCGCGGGCGAGGACCTCCATGGTGCGCCCGGCCATGCCGCCATAGGTGTGCAGCCCCTCGAACAGCACCACGTCGTTGATGAAGTGCTCGTGGTCGGCCGGGTTGTCGGTGGCGAGGAAGCCGCCGGTGTTGGCGCGCGGGTCCTGCGCGCCGTCCATGAGAATGACGTGGGCGGTCTTGGCGATCGACTTGACGATCTCCGCGATCGTGCGGTCGGCCATGCCGGGCTCGTGGCGCTGGATGTACCAGGCGTTCTCGATCACCCGCGAGACATCGAGCACCAGGCGGAGCCCCGCGCGGTCGGCGAGCGCGCGCACCGCGCGCAGATTGGCCAGGCTGAACGGGTGCTGGCCGTCGGCGAAAGCCTGGCAGCCGATGAACGGGGGCTTCGCGGCCGCGACCAGAGCGGCGAGCCGCGCGAGATCGAAATTCCCCGTGAAGACCGGCTCGGCGTGGTCCCGGGCGTCCTGGATCTCGATGCCGCGCGGGGCGTGGAGGTCGATCCGGCCGCGCGCGTTGGACGGCAGCGACTGCCCGGACCTGGCGAAGGCGCGCAGGAGGAGCTTCACCGCTCCCAACGAATTGTGGGTCGGGCACACATAGGTCTGCCCGAGCACGCGGGTGATCACTTCGTTCAGGGTCTCGAAGTTGCGCGCGCCGGCGTAAGCCTCGTCCCCGACCAGCTGGCCGGCGAGCTGCTCCTGGGTCATCGCGCTGGTGCCGAAGGAGACCATGTCGAAGGTCACCTGCCGGGGCGTCAGCTGAAAGACGTTGAACCGCGCCGCGGAGAGGTTGCGCTTGCGCTCCTCGAGCGTCGGGAAGGCGATCGGGCGAATGGTCTTGAACTTGTGCGGCTCGTGGACCGGCAGGTTCCGGGATGGCATCGTGGCTTCCTCCGACAATGGGAGAATTTTAGGAAGGTCACGAGCCACGATTGAAGAACTAACGTGATGTTGTTACTTGCATCCGCTTAATTTCCATAAGATAATGAATGCAATGGCCTTACAATCGTCAAGACTACTCGATGGGGTGGGCTGGCGAATCCTCGCCGAGCTGCAGGAGGAGGCGCGCGTCTCCTACACCGAGCTGGGGCGTCGGGTCGGGCTCTCGACGCCGGCGGTCGCCGAGCGCGTCCGCCAGCTCGAAGCGGCCGGCGTCGTGCGCGGCTTCCGCGCCGAGATCGATCTCGCCAAGGTCGGGCTGCCGATCCTCGCGGTGCTCCGCATGAGCGTGGTCGGCGACGTCCTGGCCGAGATCACCAGGGTCGTCCAGGAGCTGCCGGAGGTGATCGAGTGCCACCGCGGCACCGGCGCGGACTCCTTCATCATGAAGGTGGCGGTCGCCTCGGTCGAGCACCTGGAGAGCCTGATCGACCGCCTCACCCCCTTCGGCACGACCTCCACCTCGATCGTCCTCTCCTCGCCGGTAGCGCGGCGGGCGGTGGTCGCGCCGCCAGCCGAGCCCCTCGGCCGAGCGCGGCCGACCCGGCCGGGCTCGCGCCGGCGCTGAGTCGCTCCCCAGGAGGCCCGGGGGCTTGACAGGCGCCCGGGTCCTGTCTACACTACATCGCTGTATGGTTATTTATCGAAACACTATCCCAGCCCTCGCGCTCTTCCTGCTCGCGGCCGGTCCCGGCGCGGCGCAGGGGGCGCCTCCACTCGAGCTCGCCGACGCGTTGGCGCGCGGTCGCGCCGGAGCCCGCGAAAGTGTCGCCGCCTCGGCGCGCCAGCGCGCCGCCGAGGCCAAGGCACAGCAGGCGGAGGGTTACCGCCTGCCGAAAGTCCGCCTCTCGGAGCAATGGATCCGCACCGACTCCCCCGCCGAGGCCTTCGCCCTGCTGCTCAACCAGGAACGCTTCTCGTTCCAGGACTTCGTCAGCGGCGACCCCAACGATCCGGAACCGCTCGAGACCGCGATCACCCGTTTGGAGGTCGAAGTCCCGATCTGGACCGGGGGCGAGATCTCGACCCGGCTGCAGCAGGCGCGCCTCGCCGCCGAGGCGGCGGCCGAGGACACCTCGCGGGCGGGCGACGCGGCGGCGGTCTCCGCCGCCGAGGCCTGGATCCGCCTCGCCCAGGCGCGCGAGGCGGTGGCGCTGCTCGAGAAGTCGCGCGAGACGGTCGCCGCCCACGTCGAGCTGGCCAGGAACTACTCCACCCAGGGGATGATCGTGCGCTCCGACCTGCTCCGCGCCGAGGTCGAGCTCGCCCGCATCGACGATCTGCTCGCCGAGGCGCGCGGCAACGAGCGGGTCGCCGAGGCCAACCTCGGCTATCGCCTGGGCGAACCGATCGGCACCGGCTACGCGCTCGGCGAGCTCGACCCACCGCCGGCGCTCGTCCGCTCCCGCGAGGACTGGCTCGCCGCCGCCGAGAGCCGCCGCGATCTCGCCGGGGCGAGGAAGCTGCTCGCCGCCGGCGAGCTCGAGGCCGAGGCGCTCAAGGGCGCCCTCTTCCCGCGCATCGGCGTGGTCGGGCGCTACGACCTGGTCGACGACCAGCTCTTCGGCAGCAACGGGGATTCGACGACCGTCGTCGCGCTGGCGAGCTTCGACCTCTTCGACGGCGGCCGGACGCGCGCCGCGATGGCCGCGGCCCGGGCCGAGGCCGAGGCCGGTCGCGCCGACGTCGACCGCTTCGCCGAGGGCGTCCGGCTGGAGGCCAAGCACGCCTACGAGACCGCCGCGGTGGCGGTCGAGCGCCGGTCGACCGCCGCGGCCGCCCTCGACGCCGCCGCCGAGACGGTGCGCATCGTCGAGGAGCGCTTCCGCGCCGGGGTGGTCAAGACCACCGACCTGCTCGACGCCGCCACCGCCCGGCGCGAGGCCGAGATGCGCGAG
>CAYZWR010000170.1:0-5476 GCA_964481735.1 uncultured Thermoanaerobaculia bacterium | reverse complement strand
TCCGCGACCCGATCGCGCTCGCCGCCGTGCGCCTCACGCTGCTGGTCGCGGTGATCGTGGTGCCGATCAACCTGGTCTTCGGGGTCGCCGCCTCGTGGGCGATCACCCGCTTCCGATTCCGGGGAAAGAACCTCCTGGTGACGGTGATCGACCTGCCGTTCAGCATCTCGCCGGTGGTCTCGGGCATGCTCTTCGTGCTGCTGTTCGGCGCCCAGGGGCTGCTCGGCCCCTTCTTGATCGAGCGTGACGTGAGGATCCTCTTCGCGCTGCCCGGCATCGTGCTCGCGACCCTGTTCGTGACCCTCCCGTTCGTCGCCCGCCAGCTCATCCCGCTGATGGAAGCGCAGGGCGCGGTGGAGGAGGAGGCCGCGCTGACGCTCGGCGCCTCGGGGTGGCGGACCTTCTGGCTGGTCACCCTGCCCAAGATCCGCTGGGGACTGCTCTACGGCGTGATCCTCACCAACGCGCGGGCGATGGGGGAGTTCGGCGCCGTCTCGGTGGTGTCGGGGCACATCCGTGGCCGGACGAACACCATCCCGCTGCACGTCGAGATCCTGTACAACGAGTACCAGTTCGCCGCCGCCTTCGCCGTGGCGTCGTTGCTCACCCTGCTCGCGATCGCCACCCTGGCGGCGCAGTCGTTGCTCGACCGGCGCGCGCGGGCCGGCGCCTGAGGTACCCTGTCGGCATGCGGTCGCCCGGATTCCGCACCCTGCTCGCCGCCTGGACGCTGACCCTGGTCGCGGCGGCGGTGGCTGCGGTGCTGGCGATCGCGCACCGCCAGACCGCTCGGCTCGCCGGCGAGGAGGCGTCGGCGCGCGCCGAGCGCAGCGCGGCGCGCGCGGTCGAGGCCCTCGCGGGCGGCCTCGATCCGCGGGCCCTGGAACGCGGCACGGACGTCGTGATCGTCGTGCGGTCGCGCGGCGAGATCGAAGCGGCCTTCGGCGACCCGCGCGTCGCGCTCTGGCGCGGGGCGCTGGAGGGAGAGTCGGGGGTCCGCCTCGTGCCGGGCGATCTCGGCGCGGTCGCCGTGCGGCCGGTCGGCGCCCCGCCGGTCGCGCAGGTGGTCGAGGCCCGGGTCCCGGGCCCGGCCATCGCCGCGCCGGTGCGTCGCTTCGACCTGCGCGCTCTCGGCGCCGCCACGGGGGTCGCCGTGATCGCCCTGCTGATCTCGCTCCTGCTCGCCCGGCGGCTCGCGCGGCCGATCGTCCGCCTGAGCGCCGCGGCGGCGAACCTCGGCGGGGGCGATCTGGAGACGCCCCTTCCCGCGATCGCGGAAGGCGATGCGGGCCGACTCGCCCAGACGCTCGAGCGCATGCGAACGCGGCTGCTCGAGACCACTGGCGAGCTCGAGCGGCGCAGATCGGAGCTCGAGGCGGTGCTGGCGAGCGTCTCCGAAGGGGTCTTTGCGGTCGACCGCGATCGCAAGGTGCGCTATCTCTCGCCGCGCGCCGCGACCCTGCTCGGCCGCTCCCAGGCCGACGCCGTCGGCCGCTTCTGTGGTGACGTGCTGCGGCCCTTGGCGGTCGCCGGCGAGCGCCCCTGCGAGGTGGCCTGTCCGATCCTGCAGGCGCGCTTTCGCGGCCCGGTGCAGGCCGTCGAGCGCCTGGAGCTCGAGGCGGAGCTGCGCACCGTCGTGCTCTCGAGCTCGCCGCCGTCGGGCGGCCTGCAGGTGCAGATCGTGCGCGAGGAGACCTCGGACGAGGCCGCGCGACGCGCCCGCGACGCGGTGGTGGCGGACCTCGCTCACGAGCTGAGGACGCCGCTCGCCGCGCAGCGTGCCTCGCTCGAGTTGTTGCGCGAACGACTCGAAGGCCACGATCCGGAAAACGCCGGGCTCGTTCTGCGGGTCGAGGCGGGGGCGTTGCGGCTGCAGCGCCTGATCGACAATCTCCTCGAGAGCGTGCGCATCGAGGCCGGGGAGCTCTCGATCCGCCGGCAGGCGGTGGACCTCGACGAAGTGGTCGAAGACGCGGTCGGCACGACGGCGCCGCTGGCGGCGAAACGGGGACAGCACATCGAGAGCGAGCTGCCCTATCCGCTGCCCAGGCTGGTCGGCGATCCGCAGCGCCTCACCCAGGTGCTGGTCAACCTGCTGGCCAACGCCTCGAAGTTCGCACCGGAGGAGAGCACCATCCGCGTCGGGGGGGAGGTCGAGGAGGGCGAGGTGCGCCTCTGGGTCGAGGATCCGGGCCCCGGCTTCGATCCCGGCGAGCTCTCCCGGCTGGCCGTTCGTTTCCGGCGCGGCGCGGCGGCCGACGGCCGCTCGGAGGCGCGCGAGGAAGGAAGCGGGCTGGGGCTCTGGATCGCGCGGTCGATCGCCGAGCGGCACGGCGGCAGCCTCGCCGTGGAGCGGATCTCCGGGAGGACGCGGGTCGTCCTCCGCCTGCCTGGGTCAGAATCGGCGCCGTGAAGATCCTGGTCATCGACGATGACGACGAGCTGCGCGGCATCGTGGCGTTCGCGCTGCGCAACGCCGGCTACCTCGCCCTGGAGGCGGCCGACGGGGCCCGTGCCCTGGCCCTCGCGGCGGCCGAGCGGCCGAGCCTCGTCGTGCTCGACCTCAACCTGGGACGGGAGGACGGGCTCGACCTGCTGCCCCGCCTGCGCGGCGCCTGCGCTGCACCCGTGCTGATCCTCTCGGTGCGCAGCGGCGAGGAAGACGTGGTGCGGGGTCTCGACCTGGGGGCCGACGACTTTCTCGCCAAGCCGTTCAGTCCGCGGACGCTCCTGGCGCGGATCCGCGCTCTCCTGCGCCGGGCGGGAGGCGAGCGCCCGGCCGAGCCGCAGGTCGTCGGGCTCTTCCGCCTCGATGTCGAGCGGCGCAGCGTCTCGGTGGACGGCGGTGCGCCGGTGCGATTGACCCCGCTCGAGCTGCGCCTGTTGCAGCTCCTGCTGGCGCACGCCGACGAGACGGTGCCGGCGGAGCGGCTCATCGCCCATGTCTGGGGGGTGCGCGGCTACGGCGATCGCCAGGCCCTGAAGCAGCTCGTCCACCGCCTGCGCCGCAAGCTCGAAGAGGATCCGGCGGCGCCGCATCGCCTGGTGACCGACACGGGCGCCGGTTATCAGCTGCTCAGCGGGATGTCGCGGCCTTGAGCCCGCAGCGCCCGGCGCTTCGCGCCGCGCTGCGGCTTGGCAGGTCGCCGGCCGGGCGGTGAGACTTCCGACCACCGTGACGCCGGAGCCTCGTCCCGAGACGCTGATCGGCCAGCTCGTGAGCCGGGCGGCGAGCCGCCCGGCCGCCCTGGCGCTCGCCGACCGGTTGGCGCCTGGCCGCTGGCGGGAGCTGTCGTGGAGCGCGGTGCGCGAGCGCACCTGGGCGGTGGCGCGCGGACTGATCGCGCTCGGCGTGGCGAACGGGGAGCGCGTCTCGATCGTCAGCGCCAATCGCAGCGAGTGGATCCTCGCCCAGCTGGGGATCTTCGCGGCGCGCGCGGTCTCGGCGCCGGTCTACACCACCCTCACCGCGGAGCAGACCGCCGAAGTGCTGCGCCTGGCGAGCGCGCGGGTGGTGTTCTGCGATGCCGCGGCTCTTCCCAAGCTGCTCGAGATCCGCGCCCGAAACCTCGCGCCGATCGCGCGGTTGGTGGCGTTCGACGGCACGCCGGGCGAGCCGGGGACGCTGTCGTTCGGCGAGCTGCTCACCTTGGGCGGGGACTCGTCGAGCGAGCTCGAGGCCCGCCTGGCCGCGCTCGCCGCGGACGATCCGGCGCTGGTCGTCTTCACGTCGGGAACCACCGGACGGCCGAAGGGCGTGGTGCTCGATACCGTCGCGACGAACGCGCTGGTCGAGGCGGTCCGCGCTCTGGGCTACGCGCCGATCCTGACGCCCGAGGCCTATCGCATCGTGAGCTACCTGCCGCTCTCGCACATCGCGGAGCAGGCGACGTCGTTCATCTTCTGGCTCGCGGCGGGTGGCAGCCTCTGGTGCTGCCGGGATCTCTCCGAGGTGGTCAGCCACCTCACGGAGGTCCGGCCACGCGCCTTCCTCGGGGTACCGCGGGTCTACGAGAAGATCCGCGCGCGCATCGAGGAGCGCCTGCGCGCGGCGCCGCCCCTGCGCCGCCGTCTCTTCCGCTGGGCGACCACGCTGGAGCTCGCCGCCTTCGAACGGGAGGTCGAAAGCGGCCGGCCGGCGCGCTCGCCGCTCCGCCGGCTCGCGCGCCGGCTGGTGATCGATCGCGTGCGCCACGCGCTCGGCCTCGACCAGGTGCGCTTCGCCGTCGTCGGCGCCGCCCCCGCGGCGCTCTCGACGCTGCGCTTCTTCGCCGGGCTCGGCCTCCCGCTGCACGAGGTCTATGGGATGAGCGAGACCTGCGGCGTTCTCACCGCGCCGCCGTTCGGGCGGCCCCGCCTCGGCCGGGTGGGTCGGGCGCTGCCCGGCGTCGAGCTCCGGCTGAGCGGGGAGGGGGAGATCCTGGCGCGGACTCGCCACGCGACGCGCGGCTATCTCGACGATCCGGCGGCGACCGCCGAGCTGATCGACGCCGCCGGCTGGCTGCACACCGGTGACCTGGGCGAGCTCGACGCCGAGGGATACCTGCGCATCAGCGGGCGCAAGAAGGAGCTCCTGGTCACCGCCGGCGGCAAGAAAGTCGCGCCGGCCGAAGTCGAGGAGCGCCTGCAGTCGATCGAAGGGATCGCGCACGCGGTGGTGGTCGGAGACAGTCGCCCCTACCTCTCGGCGCTCCTCACCCTGGAACGGGAAGCGGCCGCGCGCGTCGCCGCCCGGCTGGGGCTCGCCTCCCGCCACCCCGAGGCGCTGCTCGCCGAGCCCGGGTTCCGGCGCCACCTCGAGGAGCAGATCGAAGCGGCCTGCAACCGCTTCCTCGCCCGCTACCAGACGATCAAGCGCTTCGTGGTGCTGCGCGGCGAGTTCACCGTGGCCGGCGGCGAGCTCACGCCGACGATGAAGCTCCGCCGCTCGGTGATCGCGGTCAAGTACGCCTCCGAGATCGACGCGCTCTACACCGACTGACGGGCCCGCGGCGGCTTGGCCCGCGCGCCGCGCTGTGCGAGACTGCGGGCGGTTTTCCGCGACCGAGAAGGGGGAGGACGTGATCTCCGACCTGATGCGCAGGAAGAAGCTCGACGAGATCCTCGCCGCGCCCGAGGAGGGCCATGGCGGGCTCGGTCTCAAGCGGCAGCTCTCCGCGACCGCGTTGACCCTGCTCGGCATCGGCGCGGTGATCGGCGCCGGGATCTTCTCGACCGTCGGAACCGCGGCGGCGGGCGGTGCCGACCATCTCGGCGCCGGCCCGGCGCTGATGGTGTCGTTCGTCCTCACGGCCGTCGCCTGCGGTTTCGCCGCCCTCTGCTACGCCGAGCTCGCCTCGATGGTGCCGATCGCCGGCTCGGCTTACACCTATTCCTACGCCACGCTGGGCGAGCTGGTGGCCTGGATCATCGGCTGGGACCTGATCATCGAGTACGCGGTGGGCAACATCGCGGTGGCGATCTCCTGGTCGGGCTA
>CAYZWR010000169.1:0-5496 GCA_964481735.1 uncultured Thermoanaerobaculia bacterium | reverse complement strand
AGCGACACCATGGTGGCGAAGGCGTCCATCAGGCCCGAGATGGTCGAGCCCTCCTTCGCCATGACGAGGAAGATCTCGCCCGGCTGCCCATCGTCGTAGAGGCCGACGGTGATGTAGCCCTCGTGGCCGTTGATCGAGAACTTGTGGGTGATCGAGCGCCGCTCGTCGGGGAGCTTGCGCCGCCCCGGCATCGGCACCGAGATCGAGGTCTTGGTCTCGTCCTTCTTGGTCGACAGCGGCTGGCTGCGCTTGCAGCCGTCGCGGTAGATCGCCACCGCCTTCAGCCCCAGGCGCCAGCCCTCGAGGTAGGCCTGCTCGATCTCCTCGACGGTCGACTCCTCGGGCATGTTGATCGTCTTCGAGATGGCGCCGGAGATGAACGGCTGGGTCGCCGCCAGCATCTTCAGGTGCCCCATGTAGTGGATCGAGCGCGAGCCCTGGGCCGGCTTGAAGGCGCAGTCGAAGACCGGCAGGTGCTCGGGCTTCAGGTGCGGTGCCCCCTCGATGGTGTCGTGCTCGTCGATGAACTCGACGATAGCGCGAATCTCGGCCTTGTCGTAGCCCAGACGCTTGAGCGCCAGCGGCACCGTCTGGTTGACGATCTTGATCATGCCGCCGCCGACCAGCTTCTTGTACTTGACCAGCGCGATGTCGGGCTCGACGCCGGTGGTGTCGCAATCCATCATGAAGGCGATCGTGCCGGTGGGCGCGAGCACCGAGATCTGGCTGTTGCGCAGCCCGTGCTGCTCGCCCTCGGCGACCACCTCGTCCCATGCCTGCTTGGCCGACTGCAGCAGGTCGAGCGGCACGTGCGCCGCGTCGATCCGCTTGACGGCGTCGCGGTGCTTGCGCATCACGCGCAGCATCGGCTCGCGGTTCTTCTCGTAGCCGGCGAAGGTGCCGATGCGCTCGGCGATGCGCGCCGACTGCGCGTACGAGGCGCCGGACATGAGCGCGGTGATCGCCGCGGCGTAGTCCCGGCCCTGGTCGGAGTCGTAGGGCACGCCGCGCGCCATCAGCAGGGCGCCCAGGTTGGCGAAGCCGATGCCGAGCGGCCGGTAGTCGTGCGAGTTGCGGCCGATCGCGGGAGTCGGATAGCTGGCGTGGTCGACGATGATCTCCTGCGCCGAGATCACCACCTCGCAGGCGTGCCGGAAGCTCTCGACGTCGAAGCCGCGCTCCGCGTCGTAGAACTTGAGCAGGTTGAGCGACGCCAGGTTGCACGCCGTGTCGTCGAGGAACATGTACTCGGAGCACGGGTTCGAGGCGTTGATGCGCGCCGTGTTCGGGCAGGTGTGCCAGTCGTTGATCGTGGTGTCGTACTGCATGCCCGGGTCACCGCACACCCAGGTCGACTCGGCGACCGCCTGCATCAGGTCGCGCGCCGAGTAGGTCTCCATCGGGCGCCCGTCGGTCACCGCGCGGGTGGTCCAGTCGCGATCCTCGATCACCGCCTTCATGAACTCGTCGGTGACGCGCACCGAGTGGTTGGCGTTCTGGTAGGCGATCGAATCGTAGGCGCCGCCCGGCACGTTGAAGCCGCCGTCGTAGCCCGCCTCGATCAGCGACCAGGCCTTGCGCTCCTCGACCTCTTTGCAGCGGATGAACTCGAGGATGTCGGGATGGTCGACGTTGAGGATGACCATCTTCGCGGCGCGGCGCGTCTTGCCGCCGCTCTTGATCACGCCCGCGAAGGCGTCGAAGCCGCGCATGAAGGAGACCGGGCCCGAGGCGGTGCCGCCGCCGGCCAGCCGCTCCTGCGAGGAGCGCAGGCTGGAGAGGTTGGAGCCGGTGCCCGATCCGTACTTGAACAGCATCCCCTCGGTCTTGGCGAGGGTGAGGATCGACTGCATGGTGTCCTCGACCGAGTTGATGAAGCAGGCCGAGCACTGCGGCTTCTCCTCGATGCCGACGTTGAACCAGACCGGCGAATTGAAGCAGGCGTGCTGATGCAGCAGGATGTGCTCGAGCTCGTCGTGGAAGATCGCGGCGTCCTCGTCGGAGGCGAAATAGCCCCCCTGGCGGCCCCACAGGGTCATGGTGTCGACCACCCGGCCGATCAGCTGGCGCACCGACTGCTCGCGGCCCGAGGTGCCGAGGTGGCCACGGAAGTACTTGGAGACGACGACGTTGGTCGCGGTCTGGGACCAGAACTTCGGGACCTCGACGCCACGCTGCTCGAAGACTTTCTCGCCCTTCTCGTTGCCGATCACGGCGTCGCGGAGCTCCCATTCGACGGCGTCGAACGGGTCGACCCCCGGAGTGGTGAAGTGGCGCGCGAAGGTCAACCCCTGGTGCGTCGGTGCCCCGGCCTGCGGCTCGGTCTCGCCGATTGCGCCCAGGACCTGGGTCCGAGCGACCGTGCCGTCGGGGTTCACCGTGCTCTCCATCGCCATGCCTCCTCCCGAATCCGCTGCTTCCTGCCGTTTTCGTCCCTGACCGCCGCCCGACCCGCGAAATTCCGCCCCACCGCCCCAGCCATGCTGCTCAACTTCTTGTGCAGTTTTCTTGGGTACCAAAAGGTACGGCAACTATCCCCCCCTGTCAAGGGGTTGTCCCCAAGATGTTGTGGCTGTCACTTCCGACGACCCCAGGCTTGGGGTCCTTCCGGGGGTTAGAATCGCACCGTGAGACCCGCCAAAACCACCGTCCAGCCACGCTCGGAGCGACCTCGCACGAGCCCGTCGGGCATTCCTCTGCCGGCCTGCTTCGGCCCCGGCGAGCTCGCCTCGCTCGACCTCGCGCGAGCGGTCGGCGAACCGGGAGAGTACCCGTTCACCCGCGGGATCCACCGCGAGCTCTACCAGAAGCGGCTGTGGACGATGCGGCAGTACGCCGGCTACTCCGACGCCGCCGAATCCAACCGCCGCTACCGCTACCTGCTCGCGCAGGGGACCACCGGTCTCTCGGTCGCCTTCGACCTGCCCACCCAGATCGGCTACGACTCCGATCACGAGTTGGCGCGTGGCGAGGTCGGTCGGGTCGGGGTGGCGATCGACTCGATCGCCGACATGCGCCGCCTGTTCGCCGACATCCCGCTCGACCGGGTCACCACCTCGATGACCATCAACGCCACCGCGCCGATCCTGCTCGCGCTCTATCTCGCGGTGGCCGAGGAGCAGGGGGCCGCCTGGGACGCGGTCGGCGGCACGGTGCAGAACGACCTGCTCAAGGAGTACGCCGCGCGCGGCACCTACATCTACCCGCCGAAGGCGTCGATGAAGCTCACCACCGACCTGATCGAGTTCTGCGCCCGCCGGGTGCCGAAGTGGAATCCGATCTCGATCTCGGGCTACCACATCCGCGAGGCCGGTTCGACCGCCGTGCAGGAGGTCGCCTTCACCCTGGCGCACGGCCTGGCCTACGTCGAGGCGGCGCTCGCGCGCGGCCTCACGATCGACGAGTTCGCGCCGCGTCTCTCGTTCTTCTTCAACGCCCACAACAACTTCCTCGAGGAGGTCGCGAAGTATCGCGCCGCCCGCCGGCTCTGGGCCGAGCTCGTCCGCGAGCGCTACGCGCCGCGCGACGATCGTTCCCTCTGGATGCGTTTCCACACCCAGACCGCCGGCTCGACGCTGACCGCCCAGCAGCCGGACAACAACGTCGTGCGGGTCGCCATCCAGGCGCTCGCCGCGGTGTGCGGCGGCACGCAGTCGCTGCACACCAACTCGCGCGACGAGGCGCTCGGCCTGCCCACCGAGGCCGCGGCGACCCTGGCGCTGCGCACCCAGCAGATCGTGGCGCACGAGAGCGGCGTCGCCGACGTCACCGACCCGCTGGGGGGCTCCTGGGCGATCGAGGCGCTGACCGACGAGATCGCCCGCCGGGCGCGCGCCTACATCGAGCGGATCGACGCCATGGGCGGCGCGCTCGCCGCCCTCGAGCAGGGCTTCCAGCAGCGCGAGATCGCCGACGCGGCCTACGCCACCCAGCGGGCCATCGAGTCGGGCGAGAACAAGGTGGTCGGCGTCAACTGCTTCACCGTCGAGCGCCAGGACCTGCCCGAGCTGCTGACCATCGATCCGCGCGCCGAGCGCGAGCAGGTCGATCGGCTGCGCGAGTTCCGGGCGGCGCGCGGCGCCGGCCGGGCGGCGGCGGCGACCGCCGCGCTCGAGCGGGCGGCGCGCGCCGACGAGAACCTCCTGCCGGCGATCCTCGACGCGGTGCGCGCCGAGGCGACGCTCGGCGAGATCGCCGACGCCTTGCGCCGCGTGTACGGCGAGCACCGCGAGACGCGCCTGGACTAGCCGGCGCGGCGATGCGCCGTCCGATCGGCGGTAGCATGGCGTTGACGGCGCCGCGCGCGCCGCGAAGGAGGATCGCGATGGGTCGCGCTGAGCGGCTTTTCGAGCTGTTCTACTTTCTGGACCACAAAGGCGGCCGCACTCTCGACGAGATCGCGGAGCGCTTCGCCATCTCCGAGCGCACCGTCTTCCGTGACCTCGCGTCGCTGCAGGCCTCGGGAGTCAATCTCGAGGTCGTGGAGGGGCACTATCGCCGGCTGGGCAGCGCCCCGCGCCGCATCTCGCTCGAGTCGGGCGAGCTCCGCTTGGTGCGCCTGGCGCTCGACGACTCGGTGATCGACAAGCGGCGCGGCCCCATCGCCCGGGCGCTGCGCAGCCTGCGGGACCGGCTGGACCAGGCGCTGCGCGAGCGGCGTCGCGAGCAGGCCAGGCAACGCCCCGGCCGCTGAGAGCCGGTGAAGACGCCTCCAGCGGCGCGCGTCGAGGCCACCCGCCGGCCGGGTGGCGGCCTCCCCCTCGATTCGGCGCACTAGGATCCAGGAGCCCTACCGGGCGTGCCGCTCGCGCGGCTCGTCCCGAAGGGGGGAGGATCCCTCATGAGACGCACCTCCGGCCGCGCCGCCCGGCAATCTGCCCGCCGTACCCTCGGACTCGCCTTCGCCGCCGTCCTCGCCACCACGGCGAGCGCCGGGGCGCAGCCGATCCGCACCGTCGCGCTGCTCGGCCAGACGGCCCCCGGCTTCGGCGATCCGCAGATCGTCTTCAAGAGCTTCAATGCGCCGCTCATCACCCAGGGGGGTGATGTCGCCTTCTCCTCGACCGTGGGCACCGATGCCCAGCCCTTCATCTCGAACGCCATCTACCGCTGGGTCGACGGCCAGGGCCTGACCCTGGTGGCGCGCGAAGGGGTGACGCCGGTCACCAACGCCGAGCCCACCTCCGTCAACATCGCCTTCCTGCTCAACGACCTGCGCATGGACGAGGCGGGCCGGGTCGCTTTCCCCGCGCAGATCGACGGCTCGCAGAACGCCTTCCTGCTCTGGGACGCCGGCGCCCTGACCCTGCTCGCCCGGCCCGGGGCGCCGATGAAGATCTTCGGGCACCACGTCACCACCGGGAACCCGATCAGCGTGGTCGCCAACCTCACCGTGCCGACGGGCTTCGGCGAAGCGGCCGCCTTCCATGCCGGCAAGCTGATCTTCAAGGCCTCCCTGCAGAGCGGCACCTACGACGGCATCTGGACCGCCGACGC
>CAYZWR010000168.1:3680-5543 GCA_964481735.1 uncultured Thermoanaerobaculia bacterium | reverse complement strand
AGCAGCTGGCGGAGCAGCGAGCGGTGGCAGGACGCCTCGTCCGCGCAATAGCAGCCCAGTGCGAAGTTGGTCTGGTGCGAGAGCGCGGCGAGCAGGTCGAGCGCTCGTGCCGCCTCGGGCGCCGACATCTCCTGGCGGTAGCGCCGGGCGAACCCCGCCCACTCGGCGGCGCTTCGCGCCGCCTGGCCGAGCTTCATCGTCTCGAGGCTCGGGGAGAGGATCGGGAACCAGACGTCGTACCAGTCCTGCTCGGCGAACTCGCTCTTCGGCACGCCGCGCGGCGGCCGGCGGACCGTTCCGATCCGCAGCCCCTCGTCGCGCCTGCGCGGGCTTCCCAGGCGGACGATGCGAATCACGACCCGCTCCCCACCGCCCCGTGCTCGGCGCCGACGAACTGATGCGAGCTCCCCTGAAACGGCAGGTCCTCCTGGCGCACTCGATACATCGTGGCAGCCTCCTCGATGCTGGGCGGGACGGCTAGCGATTCGAAGCTCCGAGCCGGCGAAAGGAGACGAAGAAGAGGATCGCCAACAGCAGATCGATCGCCGCGAAGCCGAGCGTCGGCGCCGCCACTCGGCCCTGCGCCCAGAGCATGGCCACGGGCAGCACGAAGAGGAGCTTTTCCGCCACCGCGGGCAGCATGAACAGCCGGTAACGGACGACGTCCCGCGCGATGAGCAGAAAGGCGAGCTGCCACGCCAGGGCGACGCCGAGGAAGCCGTAGTAGTGCTCGGGATGGTTCGGCGCGGGCGGGAACATGGCGCTCACCTGCGGCTCCAGGAAGTACGGCGGCGCGAGCGCGAAGAGGCCGTAGATCCCCGCGGCGAGAAAGGTGCGGCGCGCGAAGCGGGTGGCGGACTCCATCGCGACGTCTGGGTTCGAGATCATCGGTGGCCCTCCAGGTCTGCCGCGCCAGCGTCCGCGCCGCTCAAACGTGCTGGTCGACCAGGATCGGATTGCCGTCCGGGTCGACCGCGACGAAGCTCGCCGGACCGGAGGTGCTCTCGTCGGCCTCGCTCACGAGCTCGAGACCCTGTGCCTTGAGCTGGCGCTGGAGCTCGCGCACGTCGGTGAACGACGGCAGGGCCCGGGCGTTCTGGTCCCAGCCCGGGTTGAAGGTGAGCATGTTCTTCTCGAACATGCCCTGGAAGAGGCCGATGACGTGATCGCCGTTCTTGAGGATCAGCCAGTTCCGCTGGGCCTCCCCGGCGAAGGCCCGGAAGCCGAACTTCTCGTAGAAGCTGCGCGACGCCGCGAGGTCTTTCACCGCCAAGCTGATCGAGAACGCGCCGAGTTGCATGTCTGCCCCCATGTCGTGTCTCCGTCGTGGTGTGGATCCGAAGCCCCGCCTCGTGCCGCCGGAGACGGATGGTACACCTCTCGACCCGACTCATCCGACCTGTTGCTCGGGGTGAAGCCCCCGATCAAGGGTCTCGCAACCGTCGCGAACGATGATCCTGCGTCGCGGGACCGCTGGTCTCACCGGGATTCTCCGGGTGGATCGCGAAACAGCACCGCTCCGAAAGCGATGGCCAGGCCGGCATAGACGATCGTCGCCCCGACGAGGCTCACGACAATCGGCGGCTTGACCGCGACTCGGACGAGGAGGAGCGCGGCCGTGGCCGCGTGCGCCAGGTTCGCCAGAATGAGCGGCCGGCCCAGGATTCCACCGAGCCGCGAGTACCGGTTCGACCAATTCAGCATCGAGAAGCCGAGCAGGGCGCTGCCGAGGACCTGGAGCTGAGACTCCGGCCCTCTGCCGCCCGCCGCGCCGGCTAGCGAAGCGAGCTCCTGCGGGGCGAACAGGAGGGCGATGGCGGCGATGAAGTAGAGAGCGGCGCTGGTCAGCAGCAACGCGTTCGG
>CAYZWR010000168.1:0-3580 GCA_964481735.1 uncultured Thermoanaerobaculia bacterium | reverse complement strand
AAGTGGAGACCGTTGCCGTGGCGGGGCTACGGCTCTCCGTCGGCCGGGATCCGGTCACGCCCGGCTAGGCGCCGTCCGGAATCTCCGGCTCGACGAGTTGGGCGAGCAGCAGCAGCGATTCCTGCCATCCCAGGTAGCAGAACTCGACCGGGATCGCGGCAGGGATCCCTTCCTGGACGATGCTGAGCTCCGTGCCGCAGGCGACGGGGCGCAACGTGACCGAGACCTTCATCTCGCCGGGCAGGTTCGCGTCCTCGAAGCGGTCGGTGTAGCGAATCGACTCGTTGGGCACGAGCTCGACGTACTGCCCGCCGAAGGCGTGGCTCTTGCCGGTCGAGAAATTGGTGAACGACATCCGGTAGCCGCCGCCGACCCGGGCGTCCATCTGATGGACTTTGCCGGTGAACCCGTGCGGCGGCAGCCACTTCGCCATGGCGTCGGGATCGAGGAAGGCTCGGTAGACGCGCTCGGCCGGGGCGCGCACGACGCGGTGAAGTCGGACCGTTCCGGTGGCGCTGGTCATGCTCGATCTCCTGTCTCGAGTCGTGAGGTGCGGGCGATCATGACACCGCTTTCCGCCGCGGGCCCTGTCGCGTCATCGCGCCCGCCGCGGCCCCCGTTCCGAAGATGCGCCTCCCCGCCGAGAGGAGCTCCTGGCCCTCGCTCGAGGGCTGGAGGTCGAGCCCGGGACCGCCTGGGATGCCGAGGCCGAGGGCGCGCTCCCGGGCGGTCGATGCCTGAAGAGGTAGATCGCCCAGCCCAGGGAGTCCCGCCCCCAGCGCAGGTACGCTTCCTTGTCCTGGGCCACGCGCTCGACGAGCTCGGGCAGGTCGGGGTCGTCCGGATGGCTGCGCGCGTACTCGGCCGACGCGTACCATTGCAGCCCCTCGTACAGGTCCCAGTCGTCCTGGCTGCTCACCAGGGTGTGCACCAGCTCGAGCCCGCGCCGCTCCCCAGCTTCGGCGTTGCCGGCGTGGGTCCCGAAGGCGTCCTGGGAGAGCCCCGACGCCGCAAGGTACTCAGCCGGGGGCTCCTGACGCCAGAAGGGCTCCCCCGCGATCACCCAACCGCCGGGGGCGACCATGCCGGCGAGCGCGTCCAACGTCTTCGCGTGACCCCCGAACACCCAACTCGCGCCGAGGCACGCCGCCACGTCGAAACGGTTCGGCGCCTCGGGTCTGAAGTCCGACCCGTTCATCTCGAGGAACTCGACCTCGGCCCCCGGCGCCCGCGCCAGCAATCGGCGCCGCGCGTCGGCGACGAAGAACGGAGAGAGATCGACTCCGGTCCCGCGGATGCCGTAAGCCTCGGCCAGGCGCAGCAGGAGCTCGCCCTTCCCGCAGGCGATGTCGACCACGCGGGCTCCCCGCTGGAGCCGCAGGAGAGCGACGAGTCGCGCCACCTTCTCCTCGTTCGTCGGATTGCACACCACGTGCTCGCGGTGGGTGATGTCGTAGAACTTCCAGCTCTCCATGGCTCCTCCCTTCGGCGCCCAAGTGCATCATGCGTCGAACGGCGGTCGGGCAAGGCGCCGTCGCCCGCCCGGGCGCCCCGCCGCTCCCTGACTCAGCACCTCGGCGATGGCGGTGATGGTGTTCCAGTTGCGAGTCGTGACCGGAGCTCCGAAGAGCCGGTCGAGCCTGCCGAGGTAGCTGATGACCTTCATCTGGCGGCGGTAGACGCCGACGACGAAACGTCCCTCCCGGGCGAGGATCTTCAGCAGCCACCTGCCGTTGGCCGGGAGGCTCAGCGGCAGGGCCGGCGTCGAACGGGGACGCTTCGACAGGACGCTCACGAATCGGACGATGTCAGATCGCACCGCATGATCCGCGAAGGTTGGCCGGGCCAGCAACCCGAGGACCTCGCGCCCCTCGCAGATCATGATCTCGGTGGCGAAGGGGAGCCGGCGCACCAGCTCGGCGCGGAGGCGCGCGCGGCGGACCGGCCGCCGGATCACGAGAGTGCCCGCCGCTCCGATGTTGACCGCATCGAGATGCGACAGCTGCGCTGCCAGTTCCGTGGGTCGGAAGCTCCGATGACC
This sequence comes from uncultured Thermoanaerobaculia bacterium, assembly GCA_964481735.1. Classification (GTDB taxonomy): domain Bacteria; phylum Acidobacteriota; class Thermoanaerobaculia; order Multivoradales; family JAGPDF01; genus JAGPDF01. The sequence goes on along the minus strand of CAYZWR010000168.1, from coordinate 1,539 downwards.
GCCTACGTTGACCCCTCTCAGGAGCACCACGAGCGCCACTTCAACCCTCCTTCCGGCCTCAGACCGGGTCGGGAGTCACGGCGCCTCCCCCGGTCGCCCAGCGCCTACGACGCCACGAGGAGCCGACCGAGTCTCATCGTCGTTCGCTCTCCTGCCGCCTCGGCCCCTCGAGGGGTGGCCCGCCGCGACCCGCGGCGCGCGCCGCCATCCGCAACTGCGCGGCCCGGTGGACCTCGAACAGGGGCGCCGACGCGGAGGTTCCGGTCTCACTGGCCCGCGGGCGGTTCCCAGAGCTCGACCTTGTTTCCCTCCGGGTCCATGACCCAGCCGAATTTGCCGAACTCGGAGTCGTCGGTTCTCTCGAGGACCTCGCAGCCCTCCTCCCGAAGTGCGTGCAACAGGGCAGCCAGGTCCTCGACCCGATAATTGACCATGAAGGTCGATCGGCTCGGCGCGAAAGGGCTCTCGCTCGCCGCACCGATGGACCAGACCGTGGTTCCCGGGGCTGGGTTTCCAGCGCCATCCGCCCAGGCGAACGCCGTACCTCCCCATTCCTGCACGTCGATGCCCAGGTGCTTCTGGTACCAGGCCCGCAGGGCCACGGGGTCCTGCGCCTGAAAGAAGATCCCGCCGATGCCAGTGACTCTCTTCATGCCAGCCTCCGAAGCGCTTCGAATCGTGCAGCGTCGTGGACCACGACGCGCGGGAACGGAACTTGGCCGGGAAATCGGGGGCGTGACCCAGGGACGATGCCGCGCGACACCTCCGCGCGCGGCGGCGGCGAAGGATCCCGTGTCGTCCCGACCAGGCTTTCGGACCAGAGCCCGGGGGTTCCTGCGCGCCCACGGCGGTGGAGCTCAGCGGCGGTGGGGCGGCGAGAGCGGCCGCTCCGCCCGCTGAAACGATCTGTCGGGCGCGTGGTCACCGCGCGTCCGAGAGGGTGACTCCCTGCAGGCTGACGAGGAACCACCTGCCTTCCCGGTGGATGAACACTTTCCGGAAACGGGACTGGCGGACTCCGCTCGCAGAGGTGATGGTCAGCTTTCCGGTCAGGATGGCGGCATCCCCGTACACCTTGACCGTGAGGTCGGTCGGCTCCATGGACCCGCCCCGCGGCGACGCGCGGAACGCGGCCATGACCTGCTCGCGCGTCTCGACCACGCCTTGGGCGCTGATTCGCGTGTAGTCGGATGCCAGGAACTGTTCGTATTCGTCGAAGTCACCGTTGACGAGCAGCCCGGCAAGGTGCATCTCGAGGGCCTTGATCTCCGCCTCTGCGGCATCGTTGCGGTCAGCCGAGAGGGTTACCGCCGCGGCTGCGGCGCACGTCGCCACCAGGAAGAGCACGAGCACGACCGCGCGACGTCTCATGTCTGCTCCTTTCGAGGCCTGGGACAATACCTCCCCTCGCGCCGAACGGCGACGGAGCTCCGCGGCGGCAGGGGCGGCCGAGGTCCAGGCCGGTGAACCGCTACAGTGCCTTCCAACGGCGGCCCCCAACGCGTCGCCCTGTGGCTCCACCTACGAGATGGCGTGGAA
>CAYZWR010000167.1:0-5554 GCA_964481735.1 uncultured Thermoanaerobaculia bacterium | reverse complement strand
CCTGCTACACCCTCTACCGGATGCGCAAGAACCTCGCGACCGGCATCAAGCGGGGGATCGCCGACGTCAAGAAGTCGGCCGCCGCCGCGGCCCCCACCGATCGCACCGAGCGCGACCTCTCCTTCAAGACCGTGATCGTCGGCATCCTCGCGGTCTTCGCGCTGATGATCGCCCTCTACTTCTACTTCACCCACCAGATCGGCGCCGCGCTCCTGGCGGCGCTCGTCATGCTGGTCACCGGCTTCTTCTTCGCCGCGGTCTCGGGCAACCTGGTCGGCATGATCGGCTCCTCCAACAACCCGATCTCCGGTCTCACCCTCGCCACCACCATCGTCGCCGCGCTCACCATGGTGATCGTCGGCGCCAAGGGGATCGAGGGCGTGGCCGCGGTCCTGGGGGTCGCGGCCATCGGCTGCGTCTCGGCGGCGGTCGCCGGCGAGATGCTGCAGGACCTGAAGGTCGGGCACATCCTGGGCGGCACGCCCTGGAAGATGCAGGTCGGCGACCTCATCGGAGTGGTGGTCGCGGGCCTGGTGATGTTCTTCCCGCTCTACATCCTGCACGTCTCCGATCTCAAGGCGAACCCGCAGATCGGCGGCTTCGGCGGTCCCAACCTCGCGGCCCCGCAGGCCGGTCTGATGGCCGCGGTCTCGCAGGGGATCGTGGGCGGCGAGATGGCCTGGCCGCTCGTCCTGGTCGGGATCGCCATGGGCATCTCCCTCATCCTCATCCGGGTGAAGAGCCCGATGCTCTTCTCGGTCGGCATGTACCTGCCCCTCGAGACCACCTTCGCCATCTTCATCGGCGGCGTGATCCGCGGCATCGTCGACAAGCTGCGCACCAAGCGGGGTTACAACGACGCGCAGAAGGCGCGGGTGGAGAACGCCGGGGTGCTGGCGGCCTCCGGTCTGATCGCCGGCGAGGCGTTGATGGGCCTGTTCGTCGCCGCGGTGGTCTTCTTCCGCGAGCGCTTCTGGACGATCTCCGGCTTCGAATCGATCGGCGGCTGGCTGGCCCTGCCGGTGTTCGCCATTCTGGCGCTCTACCTGATCCGGGTTCCGCTGTCGAAGGCCGGCGCTCCCGACGAGCCGGCGCCGCCCACGGCGGTGATGTAGCGGAAAGCGGGACGCCGCCCGCGCGGATCCGACCCGGCCGGCGAGGCCGCCCGCCCGCTAGGGCGGGCGGCGGCTCTCGTCCCGCTTGCTAACATCCCTCTGCGAGCTCCCGGCGCCCGCCGCCGCGACTCGTCCCGGTGGCCCTGGTTCCGACGCAATCCGCACGGCCGCCGTCGAACCGAAGGGAGATTCCGATGGCAGATCGCTACGTCTCGGCCGAGGAGGCTGTCGCCCTCGTCCGCTCCGGCGACCGCGTTTTCGTGCACACCGCCGCCGCCGCGCCGGTCGCGCTGCTCCGCGCCCTCGCGGATCGCGGGGACGAGATCCGCGACGTCGAGCTCATCCACCTGCACACCGAGGGCCCCGCGCCCTGGCTGGAGAACGGCCGCGAGAAGAGCTTCCGCTCGACCGCGATGTTCGTCGCCCCCAACATGCGCGGACCGATCGCCGACGGGCGGGCCGACTACCTGCCGGTCTTCCTCTCCGAGACGCCCACCCTCTTCCGGCGCGGCGTCCTGCCACTCGACGTCGCCCTGGTCCAGGTCTCGCCGCCCGACCGTCACGGCTTCACCACCCTCGGGGTTTCGGTCGACGTGTCGCGCGCCGCGGTGGAGACCGCCAAGAGCGTGGTCGCGCTGGTGAATCCCAACATGCCGCGCACCCACGGCGACGGCTTCATCCACATCTCGCGCTTCGCCGCCATGGTCGAGGGCGACGAGCCCCTGCCGGCGCACGCGCCGCCCGAGATCGGCAAGATCGAGCACGCCATCGGCCAGCACGTCGCCGGCCTGATCGAGGATGGCGCGACCTTGCAGATGGGGATCGGGGCGGTGCCGGACGCGGTGCTCGCCGCCCTGGTGCACCACAAGCGCCTGGGCATCCACACCGAGATGTTCTCCGACGGCGTGATCGACCTGGTCGAGCGAGGCGTCGTCACCGGCAGCGAGAAGCGGGTGCACCCGACCAAGATCGTCGCCACCTTCCTCATGGGGACGCGCCGGCTCTACGACTTCGTCAACGACAACCCGCTGGTGGTCATGCTCGACGTCGCCTACGTCAACGACACCGCGGTCATCCGGCGCAATCCGCGCGTGACCGCGATCAACAGCGCCATCGAGGTCGACCTGACCGGCCAGATCTGCGCCGACTCGATCGGCACCCGGCAGTACTCGGGGGTCGGCGGCCAGATGGACTTCATCCGCGGCGCCTCGCTCTCGTCGGGTGGCAAGCCGATCATCGCGCTCCCGTCGACCACCAGCCGCGGCGAGACGCGCATCGTGCCGATGCTCAAGCCGGGCGCTGGCGTGGTGACGACGCGCGCCCACGTGCACTACGTGGTGACCGAGTACGGCGTCGCCGACCTGTTCGGTCGCACCTTCCGCGAGCGCGCCAAGGCGCTGATCACGATCGCCCACCCGGACCATCGCGAGGCGCTGGAGCGCGCCGCCTTCGAGCGCTTCCACGGGGCGTAGACTCGGCGCCTCGACCGGGGAGGCTCCGATGCGCTCAGCTCACCGCCGCCCGCCGCTCGCCGGCCTCGCCCTCCTCGCCGGACTGCTGGCGGCGACCGGCGAGTCGTCGGGCGAGATGCCCCCGGCCGGCGTCTCGCCGGTCGTCGCCGCGGCCCAACTCGTCGCCGCACCGGGCGCCGAACGAGCGCTGCGCGCTCCGGTCAGCGGCACGATCGACTCCTTTCTGATCACGGCCGGCCGCCCCGCCAGCCGCGATAGCGAGCTCGTCACCTACGACCTGCGCGAGCTCCAGGCGGAGCTCGAACGCGCCCAGCGGAGTTACAGGGAGCTCGCCGCGCGGCGGCGCAGCGATGGCGGGACCTCGGGTGGCAGCTCCTCGACCGGCGCGAACCGGGGCGCCGCTTCGGCCCCGTCCGCTATTCCGCGCTCGCCCGAGCACGACGCCATGGCCGAGGTGCTGGACGTGCAGGAGCGCATCGCGCGCTCCCGCCTGGTCGCCCCCGAGGATGGCTGGGTCCTCCGTCCACTCGTTTCGACCGGCATCAAGATCAAGCGCAAGGCCCCGCTGCTCGCCTTCGTGCCTGCCGACCGGGTGCGGCTCGAGGCGGAGGTTCCCTCCGACCTCGCCGCCGTCTTTCCGCCCGGCGCTGCGGTCACGGTCAGCCGAGAGGAGGGCGGGGGCGAGACCGCCCAGGGGATCGTGGCGCCGGGGCAGCCGACGCCGGCCCCGGGGGGCACCGTCCGCTTCGCGATCCGGCTCGCGGCGCTCCCCCCCTTCGCTCTCGGCGAGCCCCTGCGCGTCGCGCTCGGGCCCGCACCCTGACCGCGCCGCCACGCCGCGGAGCGTTTAGACTAGGATCCTCTCGGACAGGAGGCCCGCCATGATCCGCCTCGCTCGCTCGCCCCTCCTCGCGCTCGCCCTCCTCGCCTTGCCCAGCCTCGTCGCCCTTCCCCTGGCGGCCCAGGACGAGGCGCCGGCGGACGCCCAGGTCACCCTCGCGGGCCGCCTGGTCGCCGCTGCGGGCAGCGAGGTCGAGCTCAAGGCCGAAATCACCGGGGTGATCGCCGACTTCCCGGTCGCGGCCGGTCGGCCAGTCGTCAAGGAGACGCAGATCGTCACCTACGACACGCGCAAGCTTGAAGAGGACCTGGAGGACGCCCGCAAGTCGCTCTCTTCGGCGCAGTCCGAGAAGCGCCGTCTGTCGACCGAGGGGCGCCCGACGAGCTCGCAGCCGACCGCCCAGACCGCCGAGGCGCTGCGCGCGGCGCAGCGTGCCCTGCAGTTCGAGAACGAGGAGCAGATGGCGATGCAGGACCTCCTCGACACGCAGACCAAGATCGCCAAGTCGCGCATCCTCGCCCCGGCGGACGGTTACGTGGTGCGCCCGCTGGTGACCACCGGCGGCAAGATCAAGCGCAAGACTCCGCTGGTCGTCTTCGTGCCGGCCGACAAGGTGCGGCTGGAGGCCGAGGCTTCGCCCGAGGTCGCGGCGCGGCTCGCGCCCGGCACCGCGGTCACGGTCACCGCCGAGGGCGGGGGCGCACCGGTCGCCGGCAGCATCGACTCGATCGGGACCCAGCCGACCGTCGCGGGCACCATCCCGCTGGTCGTCCGGCTCGCCGCTCCGGCCCCCTTCGCCTTGGGCGAGGTGCTGCGCGTCGCGATCGCCCCCGCGGGCTGAGCGCCCGACGGATCCTCTGGCCAACCTGCCGCGCGCGATGAGCCCCCGGGTCGCCCTGCTGGTCACCGGCGCTTCCGGGATGCTGCTGCCGCGCCGGCTGCTCGCCGTCCTCACCGCGCTCCCCCGGCTCGAGCGGATCCACCTCGTGGTCTCCAAAGGCGCGAGCCAGGTGTTGGCCCACGAGCTCGGCCGCGAGCGCTCCGGCGCCGAGGCGCTCCTCGATGCCGCCGGGCTCGCTCCCGCGGCGCGCGCCAAGGTGACCATCCACCGCGACAACGAGCTCGACGCGCCGATCTCCTCCGGCTCCTACCGCCTCACCGGAACGCTCGTCCTGCCGGCGAGCTCGGGGACGCTCGGCGCGCTCGCCACCGGCTCGGCGACCACCCTGGTGCACCGCGCCGGCGCGGTGGCCTTGAAGGAGCGCTGGCCGCTGGTGCTCGGATTCCGCGAGACGCCGCTCTCGCTCGTCCACGTCGAGAACCTGCGCGCTCTGATCGCCGCCGGGGCGACGGTCGCGCCACCGATTCCCGCCTTCTACATCGGTGGCGAGAGCCTCGAGCGCTTCGTCGACGCCTACGCGCAGCGCCTGCTCGATCATCTCGGCCTGGGGCCCGCCGGGCCGGGCCTGCGCTGGGCGGAGTAGGACCCTGCACCACCGTCGTCTCGCTCCCTCCCGGCGGGCGCTCGCGCTCGTCCTGCTCCTCGCCGCCGCCTGCGCGAGCGGTCCGCCGCGCGAGGCCGGGACCTTCCGCGCGCCCGAGCTCGTCGAGCTCGTCGCGCTCGATCCCTCGTTCCGGCTCGACATCCGCTACGCCACGACGGAGAACTTCGTCGGCCGCCCGGTCTACCGCGAGGCGCGCGCCTTCCTGCAGCGGCCCGCCGCCGAGGCGCTGGTGCGCGTCCAGCGCGCGCTCGCCCAACAGGGCTTCGGGCTGACGATCTTCGACGCCTACCGCCCCTGGTCGGTGACCCGGCTCTTCTGGGAGCTCACCCCGCGGGAGCAGCGGGACTACGTCGCCGACCCCCGCAAGGGGTCGCGCCACAATCGCGGCTGCGCGGTCGATCTCACCCTGCGCGAGCTGGCGACCGGCTCTCCGGTCGCCATGCCTTCCCCCTACGACGACTTCAGCGAGCGCGCCCACCCCGACTACGCGGGTGGGACACCCGAGGAGCGTGCCCACCGCGACCTGCTGCGCGCCGCGATGGAAGCCGAGGGCTTCACCGTCTACGCGTTCGAGTGGTGGCACTTCGACTACCGCGACTGGCGCGAGTACCCGATCCTCGA
>CAYZWR010000166.1:0-5572 GCA_964481735.1 uncultured Thermoanaerobaculia bacterium | reverse complement strand
GGCCGGTGGTGTAGTTGTTGAGCTTCGAGGTGACGGTGTGGGTGAAGCGCTCGTAATGGCCGAGGTCGAGGTCGGTCTCCGTCCCGTCGTCGGTCACGAAGACCTCGCCGTGCTGATAGGGCGACATCGTGCCCGGATCGACGTTGACGTAGGGGTCGAACTTCATCAATGCGACGCGGAAGCCGCGCGACTCGAGGAGCGCGCCGATCGAGGCCGAGGCCACGCCCTTGCCGAGGGAGGAAACCACGCCGCCGGTCACGAAGATGTACTTGGTCGTCATCGCTTCCCTCCCGATCGAAGCGCTTCCTCGCGCAGCCGGCGGTCGGCCTCCGCGGCGTCCTCCGGCGTGTCGACTCCCCAGGACGGGCGCGCGCCGGTGAGCACCCGGATGCGCACGCCGTTCTCGAGCGCGCGCAGCTGCTCGAGCGATTCGCTGATCTCGAGCGGCGTGCGCTCGCGCGCCGCGAGATCGAGCAGCGCCCGGCGCTGGTAGCCGTAGATGCCGAGGTGGCGCAGCGGCTCGGCGCCGCCGGGCACGCGCGGGAACGGGATCGCGGCGCGGCTGAAGTAGAGCGCGTAGCCCTGGCGGTCGAGCACGACCTTGACGATGCTCGGGCTGTCGAGGTCGCCGGGCAGGGCGTCGGCGGCGAGGGTGACGATCGGATCGGCGGGAACCGCGGCGAGGTGGGCGGCGATCCGCGAGATCCCTTCAGGGTCCATCAGCGGCTCGTCGCCCTGGATGTTGACCACCGCGTCGCAGCTCCAGCCGCGGGTGGCGTGCGCGATGCGGTCGGTCCCGCTGGCGCAATCGGCCGGGGTCAGCTCGACCTCGCCGCCGAAAGCGCGCACCACCGCGGCGATCCGCTCGTCGTCGGTCAGGACGACGACCCGATCGAGTCCCCGGGCTGCCGCGGCGCGGCGATAGACGTGCTCGATCATCGGCCGGCCGGCGAGGGGATGGAGCGCCTTGCCGGGCAGTCGGGTCGACCCGTAACGGGCGGGGATCGCGCCGACCACGCTTCTCCGGGCGGCGACCGCAGGCGTCGCGGAAGAATTTTCAGTAGGGTGCACGACTCAATTTACAGCGCGCTCGAACGGGAGTCAATCGGTCGCGGTGCGCTGTGCTAGCTTTCGGCGGTCGTGCGTCTGCCCCCGCTCACCCGCCCGCAGCGCGCCCTGGCGTGGCTCGCCGCCCTGGCATTCGTGGCGCTGGCGGTCCGCGAGCTGGCCCACCGCGCCGCTGGCGCGGAGTGGTTCCGGAACGACGCGGTCACGCAGTGGATCTGGCGGGAGGGAGACCTCCGCTCGCTCGGCTCGACCGCCTTTTTCGCGGTGCGCGAGGTGGACCTCGACCGGGTTCCCGACGGCGCGATCGCGAGCGTCCTCGGGGACGAGGAATACCTCCTCTACCTCAACGGAACCTTGATCGGAGCCGGCGGCTGGCGGCCGGGAGCTCTCGCCGATCGCTATGCGGTCTCGCCGTGGCTCCGTCCCGGGCGCAACCGTCTGGTCGCGGAGCTGCGCAGCTCGACCGGCGCGGGCGGCTTCTGGCTCGAGCTCGCCGATCCGTCGGGGCGGGTGCTGGCGCGCACCGATGACGCGTGGCGGCGATTCGACGGCGCCTGGCACGGGCTCTTCCGGGAGACTCCCCTGGTCGAAGCGGCGCCGCTGCGTGGGCTGGGGAGTGGTGCGGTCGGGCGGTGGAGCCTCCTCGCGGGCGGTCCCCTGCGCGCCCCGCTGGAGGAACGGCTACGGGGCGAGCCGCGGCGAGCGTTGGCGATGCGGATCGCCGCCGACGGCCCCGCTTGGCGACCGCTCGCGACCCGCCGGCGGGGCCCGAACCTGGGCCCGCAGGTGGAGCTCGACTTCGGCGAGCCGGTCGTCGGGTATCTCCAACTGCTCTATCGCGACGCTCCCGACCCGGCCGGCCCGGGCGTCGCCCTGCTGCGCTTCGGCGAGTCTCCGGCGCCTCCGGCGCCCTGGCCGGCGGACGAGGTCGTGGTGCCGATCCCGGCCGCCGGCCATCGGCTGTCGGCCGCCCCACGGCGTTTCCGCTACGTTGCGGTGGTCGGACTGCCGGGCCTCTTCTCGGCCCAGGTGCTGGAGATCGACCCGCGGGAGCTCGGCGAAGCGGTCCCGGGTGGAAACGCGAAGCGCGGCGTGTTCGGGCTCGTGCCGCCGGCGTCAGGAGCGGCGATGCAGCACGAAATCTGGCGCGAACTCGAGCGCCTCCCGGGCGTCGTTCTCGGGCAGGGGGGCTAGCGCCTCGCGCGCCTCGGCCGCGAAGCGCAGGGCGGCCGCCGAGGACTCCTCGAGCGTCCCTTCGCGGCGCACCAGCTCGAGGATCGACTCCGCCGGGACGCGGGCGAACGAACGGTCGGCGAGGACGGTCTCGATGCGGCCGCGCTCGACGTCGCTCAGCCGGGGCAGCAGCAGGATCAGCGGCAGGGTGAGCTTGCCTTCCTTGAGGTCGGCGAGCACCGGTTTGCCGAGCGTGCGCGCGTTGGCGGTGAAGTCCAGCAGATCGTCGGCGAGCTGGAAGCAGATGCCGAGCGCCCGGCCGTAACGCTCGAGCGGCGCGATCGCCGACTCCACCGTCGGGCGCATCCGCGCGGGCACCGAACAGGCAGCGGCGAAGAGCTGCGCCGTCTTGCGGTCGACGATCTCGAAGTACTCGCTGACCGAGAGGTCGGTCGCGCCGAGCCGACGCTCGGCCAGCAGCTCGCCCTCGGTCATCCGCAGGGTGGCGTCGCAGAGCCGGTCGAGGATGGCGAGCGAGTCGTGCTCGAGGGCCATCTTCATCGCCGTGGTGTAGAGCCAGTCGCCGAGCAGCACGGTCTGGCTGTTGCCCCAGAGCTCGTTCACGGTCTTGCGTCCGCGCCGCGTCGCCGCGTGATCGATGATGTCGTCGTGGATCAGCGTCGCGGTGTGGATGAACTCGACCACCGCGGCGTAGGTCACCTCCTCGTCGCTGTCGCGTCCGAGCAGGCGGGCGCAGAGCAGCAGGAGCGCCGGGCGCATGCGCTTGCCGCCGCCCGCGAAGATGTACTCGCCGGTCTGCTGGATGAACGGCACGTCCGAGGCGAGGCGGCTGCGGAACACCCCCTCCGTCGCGGCGAGCTTGTCGGCGATCAGGTCGAGGAATCGCGCGGCGCGATAGGACTCGTCCGGAGTGGCGGCGTCGACCAGCTTGTGGTTCAAGAGGGTCACCGGTAGTTGGTGAAGCTGAGCGGGACGTCGAGCTCGAGCGCCCGGCAGGCTGCGATGGCCGACTGCAGGTCGTCCTTGCTCTTGCCCGAGATGCGCACCGTGTCGCCCTGGATCGCCGCCTGGACCTTGAGCTTGAGGCGTTTGATCTCGGCGACGATCCGCTTGGCCGTCTCCTGGGGGATGCCCTGCTGAAAGGTCAGCTTCTGGCGCACCCGGCCGCCGCTCGCCGGCTCGGGGTCGCCGCGGCGCAGCGACTTCAGATGCACGCCCCGGCGGACCAGCTTGGTCTCGAGGACCTCGCGCGCCTGGCCGAGCGAGAACTCGTCGGCCGACTCGAGCACGATTTCCTCACCCTCGAGGGCCAGCTTGGCGCCGACCCGCTTGAGGTCGTAGCGCGTGGCGATCTCCTTCTCCGCCTGGTGCGCGGCGTTGCGCACCTCCTGGAGGTCGACCTGCGAGACGATGTCGAACGAGTTGTCGGCCATGGGTGAGCGCCTATCGCGGCGCGCGGCGAATCCTATACCGCGCGCGAGCGTCTCCCAACACTAGGGCTCCTTCCATTCGAGCTCGCCGGGCGGCGAGAAGAGGTCGGCGTCCTCGGTCGAACGGAAACCGGAGAAGCGGAACCGGGTGGCGTTGCCCTCCCGGTCGCCGTAGGCCAGGGCCGTCGGTCGCTGGCTCGCCGGATCGAAGGCGATCGTGACCCGTTCGAGGGCGCGCTCGCCGTCGGACGGCTCGAGCTCGACGACGATCTCGCCCCGCTCGCTGCGCGCCGCGGCGCGGTAGCGCCGCATCAGCTCGCCGACCGGCAGCAGCAGCAGGTCGAGACCGCTCTGCTCGCTGAGATCGACGTGGACGCGCTGGCCGCGCGGCTCGCCCTCGACCCAGGAGTGGAGCCAGGGTCCGCAGAGCAGGTAGGACTTGCGATAGGGGGTGAGGTAGTCCCAGCGCAGGCAGTCGGGGACGGCGAGGGCGACCCGCCCCGACTCCTCCTCCCCCGCGGCGAATCCCGCCGGAACGAAGGTCTGGACGAAGTCGCCGGTCAGGGCGCCGGAGGCGGCGAGGTGGAGCCGCAGCTGGGCGAGCGCCTGCCAGGGGTCTACCGGTTCGGCGGACGGGCCGGCGAGGCCGCGCGCCGCTCCGCCGGCGGCGAGCAGCGCGAGCGTCGCGAGCAGGAGGCGCCGCTGCATCGCCGCTCAGTGCCGGAAGTGGCGGCGGCCGGTGAAGACCATCGCCATCGCCTGCTCGTCCGCGGCGGCGATCGCCTCGTCGTCCCGCTTGCTGCCGCCCGGCTGCACGATGGCCTCGATCCCTGCTTCGGCCAGGACGTCGATGCCGTCGCGGAAGGGGAAGAAGGCGTCCGAGGCGGCCACCGTTCCGGCGAGCGGCTGGCGCGCCTTCTGGATCGCCAGCCGGCAGGAGTCGACGCGGCTCATCTGACCGGCGCCGATGCCGACGGTCTGCTCGCCGGTCGCGACCACGATCGCGTTGGACTTCACGTAGCGCGCCACCGACCAGGCGAAGATCAGCGCTCGGCGCTGCTCGGGAGTCGGCTGGCGCCGCGTCGGGCAGGTCCACTCGGCCGGATCGTCGACCCCGCCGTCGGCGACCTGGGCGAGGAAACCGCCGTCGATGCCGCGCAGCTCGATCTCGCCGCCGTGCGGCGGATAGGGGGGGGCTAGCAGGAGGCGCAGGTTCTTCTTCTCGGCGAACCGCGGGGCCGCGTCCGGCGCGAGCTCCGCGGCCACCAGCACCTCGATGAAGAGCTCGGCCGAGGCCTCGGCGAAGGCGCGGTCGAGCGGCCGGTTCACCGCCACGATCGAGCCGAACGCCGAGACCGGATCGCCGTCGAAGGCGCGGCGATAGGCGGTGACCAGGTCGGCGCCGCGCCCCACGCCGCAGGGGTTGTTGTGCTTGACGATCACCACCGCCGGTTCGGTGAACTGGGCGACCAGTCGGCGCGCCGCGTCGGCGTCGAGCAGGTTGTTCCAGGAGAGCTCCTTGCCCTGCAGCTGGCGCATCCCGCCCATCACGCCCGCGCCGCCGGCCAGGCGATAGACCGCCGCGCCCTGGTGCGGATTCTCGCCGTAGCGCGGCTCGAGCACCCGCTCGAGCGGCAGGACGAGGCGCTCCGGGAAGAGCGGACCCGGCTCGCCCCGCGTCCTGCCCAGCCAGGCGGCGATCGTGGCGTCGTAAGCGGCGGTGTGGGCGAACGCCTTCTCGGCGAGGTGCCGGCGCAGGCCGATCGGCAGGGTGTTGCCCTGGTCGGCCAGCGCGGCGACGACCGCGGGGTAGTCGTCCGGATCCACCACCACGGCGACGCTGGCGAAGTTCTTCGCGGCGGCGCGCACCATCGCCGGAC
>CAYZWR010000165.1:0-5584 GCA_964481735.1 uncultured Thermoanaerobaculia bacterium | reverse complement strand
ACGAGGTCGGCGACGAGATCGTCGGGGTGCTCGAGGCCGACCGAGAGGCGGAGCAGATCGTCGGGAGTGGTCGAGCCCGGGCCGTCGCTCGAGGCGCGGTGTTCGAGCAGGCTCTCGGGGCCCCCCAGGCTGGTCGCGTTGTGGAAGAGGCGGACCCGACCCGCGGCACGGAGCGCCGCCGCGCGGCCGCCCGCGAAGCGCAGCGAGACCATGCCGCCGAAGGCCGACATCTGGCGGGCCGCGATCGCGTGCCCCGGATGGGTGGGGAGTCCAGGGTAGAGGACCGCGCTCAGCGCCGGATGGCCATCCACGGCGCGCGCCAGCGCGAGCGCGTTCTCCGAGTGCCGCTCCATCCGGCAGGCGAGCGAGCGCAGGCCGCGCAGGAGGAGCCAGGAGTTGAACGGGGATGCCGCGGCGCCGGTCTCCTGGCGCAGCGCCTCGACGCGCTCCGCGAGCCCCGCCGCGCGCGCGAAGACGAGCGCCCCGCCCAGCAGGTCGTGATGGCCGCCCAGATACTTGGTGGTCGAATGCAGGACGACGTCGGCGCCCAGCGAGAGTGGCCGCTGCAGGGCCGGGGTGGCGAACGTCCCGTCGACCACGAAGAGCGCGCCGGCCCGCCGGGCCGCGCCGGCCAAGCCAGCGAGGTCGAGGATCTCGAGCCCGGGGTTGGTCGGCGTCTCGACCCAGACGACCGTCGGCCGGCGCGCGAGAGCCGAGGCGGCGCTGCGCTCGTCGCCGAGGTCGGCGAGCTCGGCGGCCAGCCCCCAGCGCGCGCACCAGCGCTCGGCGAGATGGCGAACGCCGGCGTAGAGGTCGCGATGGAAGAGGATCCGCCCGCCCGGCGGCTGCGCCATGAGGAGCGCCGTCGCCGCGGCCATCCCGGAGGCGAAGACCAGCGCCCGCTCGCCGGAGTCGAGCGCGGCGAGCGCGCTCTCGAGCCGGTCCTGGGTCGGATTGCCTTCGCGCTGGTAGAGCCTGCCGTGGAGCGGCTCGGATTCGGGGCCGTGCAGGAAGGTGGTCGACAGGTGGAGCGGCGGGGTGATCGCGCCGCTCGCCTCGTCCGGCTCGCCGCCGGCGTGGACGGTCAGGGTCTCGAAGCGCATGGCGCGAGTCTAGACCCGCGCCGGGCCGAGGACGGCCTCCCCGCGACGGGGAGGCTAGCCGCCCTGCTCGGACTCGCCGAGCAGGCCGAGCTGTTCGAGCAGTGGCCGGTCGTAGTTGACCTTGAGCTCGCGCTTCTTCTGCTCCACCACCGCGCCGAGCAGGCGATTGACCTCGTTGCGCTCCAGCGTCTCGCGGGTCGCCGCCTTCTCGTTGGCGAAGGCCGCGGGGTCGAAGCCCTTGCGCGCGGTGACCACGAAGAGCGCCGGACCCTGCGGGGTCGCGACCGGTCCGCCGACGTCGCCCGGACGGGCGGCGAGCGCGGCGTCGACCAGGGCCGGGACCTGGCCGAGGCCGGGAATCGCGCCGTCGCGCCCGAACTCACCGCTCTCCTTGACCTCCACCGCGAGCTCCTTGGCGAGATCGTCGAGCGACTTGCCGGCGGCGAGCTCGCCCTTGGCCGCCATCAGCCGCGCGGTCGCGCGCTCGTCGAGCTTGACGCGCAGCAGCGCCTGCCGCACCTTCCCCTCGACTTCGGAGAGCTCGGGCAGACGCTCGGGCTTCTCTTCCTTGAGCGACAGGATCGCGAAACCGCGGTTGATCTTCACCGGCGTCGAAGTCTTGCCCGGCTCGAGGGCGAAAGCGGCGGAGGAGAAGGGCGTGCCGCGGCCGACTCCGGGAACCACCTCGTCGCGCCCGAACGGCGGCGTGGAGATGAAGGCGACGCTGTCGCCGTCGGCGAGCGACTTCAACTGCTCCTCGGTGGCGAGCGTCTCGGCCGCGATGCGCCGGGCGAGCTCCTCCGCCTTGGCCTCGGCCGCGGCGTCGGCGCGCTCGCTCGAGAGCTTGGCGCGCACCTGCCCCTCGACCTCGGCGAAGGGCCGCTGGCCGCCCGGCCGGTGATCGAGCACCTGAATCAGGTGAAAGCCGAAGGAGGTGCGGACCGGTCCGACCAGGCTGTTCGGTGCCGCGGCGAAGGCGGCGTCCTCGAACTCCTTGATCATCCGGCCGCGAGCGAAGAAGCCGAGGTCGCCGCCGCGCGGCTTGGAGGCGGGGTCTTCGGAGAGCTCGCTGGCGAGCTTCGCGAAGTCCTCGCCCTTCTCCACGCGCTGCCGGAGCGCCGCGATCTCGGACTCCGCCTGGCTCGCGCTGCGCTGGTCGTCGACCTTGAGCAGGAGATGCCGGGCGCGCACCTGCTCTTCCTGGGTGAAATCGGCGAGGTGATCGTCGTAGTACTTCTGGAGCTCGGCGGTCTGGAGCTCGAGCTTGGAGCGCAGGCGTACGGTGTCGACCAGGAGGTAGTTGATCGCCCGCTGCACGGGGAGCCGGAAGTCCTCCTTGTGGCTCTCGAAATAGGCCGCGATCTCGGCCGGCTGGAGCTGGACCTCGGACTGGAAATTGCGCGCCGGCAGGACCAGGTAGCGGACCGCGGCGCGCTCCGCCTGGTCGCGATAGCTCTTCTCGACCTCGGCGTCCGAGATGGCGACGCTCGCCGAGAAGATCGCCGAGAGCTTGGTGAGCAGGATCTGACGGCGCACCGCGTCCTCGAAGTCGCGCACGGCGTAGCCGTTGGCGCGCACGAAACGCTCGTAGGCGGTCTGGCCGACGAATGCGCCCTGGGCGTCCTTCATGCCGGGGATCTCGAGGATGGAATCGCGCACCTCGCGGTCGCTCGCGGTGAGGCCCAGGTGGTCGGCCTCGCGGAGCAGCACCTTCTGGTCGACCAGGCGGTCGAGCGCCTGCAAGGGAAGGCGCATCTGCTCGGCGAGCTGAGGGGTGAAGCTCTCGCCGAAGGCCTGGCGATACTGCGCCTCCAGGCGCTGATACTCGCGCTGGAAATCGGCGTAGGAGATCTCCTCGCCGCCGACCGTCGCCGCGGCCGTGCGGGCGCCGCCACCCCGGCCTCCGAGAGCTCCCCCGAAGTCGACGAAGACGAAGGCGATGAAGACCAGGACCACCAGCCAGAGGATCCAGCTCAAGTACTTGAGGTTGTCGCGGAGAATCTTCAGCATAGGGAACTCCAGGGCCGCGCAGTGCGCGGATGAGAACGCTGCAAGATACCAAGCGCGCGGCACCCGGCACAAGAAGGCGTCCCCGGGGGCTTCCGCCAGGTTGTCGTAACTTCCTGTAGAATCAATTCCTTCGCCTGTCGGCGAGGCGCGGGACAGGGGACCCCTAGTTGCCGACCAACCCATTCAACAAACGGACGCGCGGCTGGTACACGGTGTCCGTCGACACCGTGCGCAGCGCGGCGATCCTCGCCGCGTTCGCCATCTTCGCGCTCGCCGGGTTCGCGATCTTCCGGCAATGGGAGGAGCGGGCCCTCGAGCGCGAGGCGACCCTGCTGCTCGACGAGGTCGAAGGACTGCTGGTTCGGGCGGGCGCCGAGCCGCCGGCCGGGGCGTTCGTGGAGGAGCTCGAGTCGGCGCGCCGCGGCCAGGCGGCGGCCCGGGCCGCCTACGGCGCCCGCGCCTTTCGCGAGGCGGTGAGCGAGGGCAAGCGGAGCCGCGCCCTGCTGTTCGCCATCCTCGACGCGGTGGCCAGTCGCGCGACCACCGGCGAAGCCCAGTTCATCGCGGTCCAGGGGAGCGTGGAGTACCGGCGCGGGGAGCGCGGCGAGTGGGAGGAGGCGCGCAGCCGCGTCGTCCTGCAGTCGGGCGACTACGTGAAGACGGCGCTCAACGGCTCGGCGGAGATCGTCTTCCTGGACGGCACGCTCTACACGGTGCGCCCCAACACCCTCTTCCTGGTCACCCGCGGCCAGGGCTCCGGCGGCAACGAGGGCGGCCAGACCATCGCCATGGAGTACGGCTGGGTCAACCTCAACACCGCGCAGCGCGGCAGTCGGGTCACCACCCCCCGCTCGGAGGCCCAGGTCGGCCGCGAGTCGGATGTCGTCGTCTCGTACGACCGCGACACCTCGACCGGGCGTTTCGCCGCCTTTCGCGGGTCGCTCGCCGTCGCGACGCTCGGTGGGCAGCGGCGCGAGGTCGGCGAGCTCGAGCAGGTGACCCAGACCGGCGACCTGCTCTCCCCGGCCAGCCGCCTGCCGCAGGCGCCGGTGCAGGATCGGCCGGCCGACAACTTCGAAGTGACGCTTGACGCCGCGAAGAGCGTCGTGCTCTCCTGGGAGGCCGTTCCCGGCGCCGCGCGCTACGCGTTGCAGGTTTCGCGCAATCGTCTCTTCGTCGACAACGTGATCGACGTCGCATCCCGCGCCAAGACCCTCGCCACCCTGGGGCTGAAGGGCGAGGGCACCTTCGAGTGGCGGGTCGCGGCGATCGGCCGTGACGGCCTGCAGGGACCCTGGAGCGAGCCACGCACGTTCCGCGTGCTGGCCGGCGAGCGGCCGGGGGAACAGGGGGACATGACGCCCCCCGACCTGGTGATCGACGAGGTGCAGGCCTATGGCAACATCTTCATCGTCGCCGGGCGCACCGAGGCCGGAGCGACGCTCCGGCTCAACGGCGAGCCGGTCGCAGTGGCGGCCAACGGCACGTTCACCAAGACGGTTCTGTTGACCACCGAAGGATGGAGCATCCTGGAGGTGAAGTCCATGGACAGCTCCGGCAACGAATCCGCGCTCCGCCAGCGCGTCTTCGTCGAAACGTTGTAGGCGCGGCCGCGGCGACCGGTCGCAGGAACTTCGGACAAAGGGAACTATGGCCTTCGGCTCGATCCTCCGCTACTTCTCGAACGATCTCGCGATCGATCTCGGCACCGCCAACACGCTGGTCTACGCGCGCAATCGCGGGATCGTGGTGCGCGAGCCGTCGATCGTGGTGATCAACAAGCTCAACAACCGGATCGAGGCGGTGGGCAGCGAGGCCAAGGAGATGCTGGGCAGGACGCCCGGCAACATCGAGTCGATCCGCCCGATGAAGGACGGCGTGATCGCCGACTTCGAAGTGACCGAGCGGATGCTCGACTACTTCATCAAGAAGGCGCACGGGCGCAAGATGTACGTCCATCCCCGGATCGTCATCGGCGTGCCCGGCGAGATCACCCAGGTCGAGAAGCGAGCGGTCCGCGACTCGGCGCAGAAGGCCGGCGCCTCCGAGGTCTACCTGGTCGAGCAGGCGATGATGGCGGCGATCGGTGCCGGGCTGCCGATCACCGAGCCCTCGGGCAACATGATCGTCGACATCGGCGGCGGCACCACCGACATCGCGGTGATCTCGCTCTCGGGCATCGTCTACTCGCGTTCCGTGCGGGTCGCCGGCAACGAGATGGACGAGGCGATCATCAACTACCTCAAGCGCAAGTACAACCTGTTGATCGGCGAGCGCACCGCCGAGCTCATCAAGTGCGAGCTCGGCTCGGGTTTCCCCCTGAAGGAGCGCCTGACCATGGTCATCAAGGGGCGCGACCTGGTGGAAGGGATCCCCAAGGAGCTCACCATCTCCGACGAGGAGATCCGCGAGGCCCTGGCCGAGACGGTCAACGTCATCGTCGACGCGGTGCGCATGGCGCTCGAGCGCAC
>CAYZWR010000164.1:0-5645 GCA_964481735.1 uncultured Thermoanaerobaculia bacterium | reverse complement strand
CTAGAACGCCAGCACTTCGCGCGCGGCGGCGAGGAGCTTGGCCTTGTCGGGCAGGAGGGCGTGCTCGAGGGTACGCGCGTAGGGGCTCGGGCGGTCGGGGTAGCCGACCCGCTTGACCGGGGCGTCGAGGAAGGGGAAGCCCCGATCGGCGATGCGCGCCGCGATCTCGCCGCCGAAGCCGCCGGTGGTCTGCGCCTCGTGCACCACCACCACGCGGTTGGTCCTCTCGACGCTCGCCAGCACCGTCGCCTCGTCGAACGGCACCAGGGTCCGCAGGTCGATCACCTCCGCCTCGATGCCTTCGCCGGCGAGATCCGTCGCCGCCTCGAGCGCCGTCCAGACCGTGGCGCCGTAGGCGACGAAGGTGAGCTGGGCGCCGCGACGGGCGATCCGGGCCTCGCCGATCGGCGTCGTGTAGTCCCCCGGCGGCAGGATCTCCTTCACCCGCCGGTAGAGGAACTTGTGCTCGCAGAAGAGGACCGGGTTGGCGTCGCGGATCGCCGCCTTGAGGAGCCCCTTGGCGTCGGTCGGGGTGGCCGGGCAGACCACCTTCAGCCCCGCGACGTGCGCGAACCAGGCCTCGGGGTTCTGCGAGTGGAACGCCCCGGCACCGACCCCGCCCCCCGCGGGGAGTCGGATGACCACCGGGCAGGGGCGTTCGAAGCGGTAGAAGAGCTTGGCGATCACGTTGGCGATCTGGTTGAAACCGCAGGTGACGAAGTCGGCGAACTGCAGCTCGACCACCGGCACGTAGCCGAGGAGGGCCGCGCCGGCGGCGAGGCCGAGCGTCCCCGACTCGGAGATCGGCGTGTCGAGCACCCGGTCGGGCCAATGGGCGTGGAACCCCTTGGTGACCCGGAAGGCCCCTTCGAAGGCGCCGATGTCCTGGCCGAGCAGGACGACCTCCGGGTCGCGCTCCATCTCCTCGCGCAGCGCCTGGTGGATGGCGTCGAGGTAGGTCACTTCGCCCGCCTCCCGGGGCGTCGTCGCGGCGCCGGTGAAGGCGACCATCGCCGCCGGCTCGTCGACGTCCTCCATCGCCTGCAGCGCCGCTCCGCTGACCAGCACGGTCGCGTCCTCGGCCGGGTCGATCTCCCCTACCGGCGGAGGCGGCTGCGCGACCAGGATCGGCATCACCCGCTGCTCCGGGCGCGCGAAGACCGGCCGGAACGCGGTTGCCTCCTCGGGCAACGGCGCGGCGAGCGCGCGCTCGATCGCCGTCTCGACCAGCTCGGTCACCCGGCGATCGAGCCGCGCCGAGGTCTCCGGGTCGAGCAGCCCGTCGACCTCGAGCCGGCGCGCGTAGGCCGGCACGGCGTCCTGGCTGCGGTAGAGCTCGAGCTCCTCGGCCGGCACGACCTTCATCGAGCCGTCGCCCTCGGCGTGGCCGCGCAGTCGCCCGACCACCGCCTCGAGCAGCGTCGGTCCGGCGCCGGCGCGGGCGCGCGCGATGGCCCGGGCGAGCGCCTCGGCCACCTCGTCGGGGTCGTTGCCGTTGACCGTCAGCGCCGGAATGCCGTAGCCCGGTCCGCGGTCCGACAGCTGCAGGCAGGCGTACTGGTGGCGCGCCGGGGTCGAGAAGGCGTAGCGGTTGTTCTCGATCACCAGGACCAGGGGCAGCTTCCAGACCGCGGCCAGGTTGAGCCCCTCGTGGAAGTCGCCGGTCGAGGTCCCTCCCTCGCCGATGAAGTTGATCGCCACCCGGTCGCTGCCGTTCTTCTTCAAGGCGAAGGCGCAGCCGGCGGCGACCGGGATCATCGCCCCCAGGTGGCTGATCATGCCGACGTGGGCGAGCCCGGCCTCGTCGTCGAAGTAGCCGTAGTGGTAGGAGCGCTCGATCCCGCGCGAGAAGCCGTCGTGCCGGCCGAGCACCTGACAGGCGAGGCGGTAGAAGAGCGCCTCGGGCTCCGGCCGCCGACCGTCGTGGGCGCCGAAGCCGAAGCCGGGGAAGGCGCGCGCCGGATCGAGGTAGTAGGCGAGGATGGCCCCGACGTCCCGGTGCAGCGAGCAGAGGACGTCCCCCGATTCGAGGGCGAGGCCGGCCGGCACGGTGATCCCCTCGTTACCGATCGCGGAGTACCACTTCGAGATCCGCCCGGTGAGCAGCATCGACTCGAAGCGCGCGTCGAACTCGCGCGCCAGCTTCATGAAGGCGTAGCGGAGCAGCCGCTCCTTCGGGGTCGTCACGATCGGCGGAGTCTACGGCGGCGCGAACGGGGCGGGCAAGGCGATTCCGCCGCCGGCGATCAGCGCAGGAGGTTGGCGATCTTGCTCTCGAACTCGGCCCGCCGCGGGTGTTCGGGCTCCATCTGGAGGAGGATCCGGAAGGCGAGCTCGGCTTCGGAACGCTTGCGCTCGGCGAGGAAGGTCTCGAGCTGTCGGACGCCCTGCTCGATGCCCTGCTGTCGCCGGTGGACCTCCTCGTAGCGGCTGACCTCGTTGTAGAGCTGCGCGCCCCGCGGGTTGTCCGGCAGGGCGCGCTCGAACTCGAGCACCACTTCGCGGGCCGCGTACCAGTCCTTGGCCTGGACCTTCTCCTTGAACCGGCGCTCGAACTCCTGCGCTTTCGCTTCGCGCTCGGCGAGCGCAGCGATGTCGGCGATGCGCAGGCGATAGCTCTCGACCGACACCTTGGCGAGCCCGCCCGAGGAGAGACGCTCGAGCTCGCGCTCGGCCTCGCCCAGGCGCCGGCTCTCGAGCAGATCCTCGAGCCGCTGGCGCTGGCGGTCGACCTGCTGGCTCGTGGCGAGCTGGCTCTCGGCGAGCTCGACCTCGTGCTGCAGCGCCTCGGCGAGGCGATGCGAGGGATCGACCTTCGCCACCGCCTCGACCTGCTTCTTCGCCGCCTTGAGGTCGCCGCGCCGGATCGCCTGCCGGCCCTCCTCGAAGACGGCGCGGGCCCGTTCGAGCTCGCGCGACTCCTCGCTCAGCAGATCCACCCAGCTCTCGTAGTCGGCGCGCCGCGGGTGGAGCGGCGCGAGCTCGAGCAGGGTGTCGAGAGCGAAACGGGCGAGCGACTGCTTGCGGTCGCGCAGGTAGTTCTCGAGCAGCCGCTCCGCTTCCGCCACCTTGGCCGCGAGCTCCTGCTGCTCGGCGGTCGGCGGCGCGGGGGGCGGCGGCGGGGCCGGGGCGGGCTTCGCGGGGGCCGGCGGCGCGACCCCCGCGGCGGGCGCGGGAAGCGCCGGCCGGGGCGCCGCGGCGGCCTTGCGCGCCACCGCCTGCGACTGCAGCGCCTGCCCGACCGCGGCGAGCTGCTCCTTCAGCGGGGCGAGGCCCGGGTGGCGGGGCGAGACCGCCTCGAGCTGGGTGAGCAGCCCGGCGGCGTCGTCGTAGCGCTTCGCCGCGACCGCCGCCACGGCGAGCTCGTGCAGCCGCGAGCTCTCGCTCACCTTCTTCGCGGCGCGCTCGATCTGCGCCAAGAGCTCGTTGCGCTCCTCGCGCGAGAGCTCCGAGGAGGAGCCCGAACGGCTCGCCGTGCGCGGCGAAGAGGCCGCGGGCGGCGCGGCGGCGCCGGCCGGAAGCGCGACCTCCTGGGTCGCCACCTGGCGGAGCTGGTCGGCCACCCTGACCAGCGCCTGCAGGAAGCTGATGGCGTCCGGATGACGCGCCGCGCGGTCCTTCTCGAGACCCTTGAGAATCACCCCGTTGAGCTCGGCGGGGACCTTGACCGCCGGGTTGCGGCCGATCAGCGGGAGCGGTGGCTCGGTCAGCCGCTTGAAGACGAAGCCGTGCTGGTTCTCCGAATCGAAGGGGGGCCGGCCGGTGACCATCTCGTAGAGCACCGCCGCCAGGGAGTAGAGGTCACTCCGGTGGTCGAGCGGCTCGTCCTTGATCGCTCCCGCCTGCTCGGGCGAGCAGTACATGAGCTTGCCCATGAACATCCCCGCCTGGGTGATCTCCAGCCCCTGCTGGACCTCGAGGTTCTTGGCCAGCCCCAGGTCGATGATCTTCAGCTGGTAGCGCCCCCGCCGGTCGCGGGTGATCATCAGGTTGTCGGGCGAGATGTCGCGATGGATGACCCCGGCGGCGTGGACCGCCTCGAGGCCGCGCAGCGCCTGGATCGCCAGCTCGACCGCGAGCGGGATCGGGAAGACCCCCCGGTTGCGCAGCCAGGTGCCGACGTCCTCGCCCTCGATGTGCTCGGAGACCATGTAGAAGCTGCCGTCCGAGAGCCGGGAGAAGTCGTAGAGGATGGCGACGTTGGGGTGTTTGATCTGGGTCGCGATGCGCGCTTCCTGGGCGAAGCGCTGCAAGGCCATCGGGTCGGTGGCGCGGTCGGCACGCAGGATCTTGATCACCCTGAGCTCGTGCAGGTGGAGGTGCCTGGCCTTCCAGACCTCTCCCATCCCGCCGGTCGCCAGGCGGTCGAGAATCTCGTACTTGCCGTCGAGAATGGACCCGCTGCTGCGCTCGGTCACCGCGCTCGGTTGCCCTCACTGGATCAAAGCTCGGCTATTCTAGCCCGCCTTGCCTCGTGGCGCCGTCCCCGGGGGCGAGAGCGACCCGATGCACGAACCAGCGACCCCGACCAACCCCTTCGTCCAGGCGGTTCTCCTGCCGGCGACGCTGCTCTTCGTCGCCATGTTCAACCTGACCCTGGTGGTGGCGGGCTTGAAGGAGCTGGTGGTCGTCGAGCTCGGCGGCAGCCTCGCCGATGCCGCCCTCTTCTTCACCGTCGAGATGGCCGCCTACGTCGTGGCGGCGCCGCTCTGGGGGCTCGCCTCCGACCGTCTCGGGCGGAGGAAGCCCTTCATCGTCGCCGGTTTCCTGGCGAGCGGCCTGCTCTATCTCGCGCTCGCCCGGCAGGAGACGATCGCCGCGCTGCTCGCGCTCCGCTTCGTCCAGGGCGCTTGCGCGGTCGCCGGCTGGTCGACCACCATGACCCTGATGCTCGACGCGGCGGCCGACTCCCGGCACGGACGGATCGCCGGCTGGATGGGGGGCTCGCTGATCCTCGGCGTCGCCCTCGGGGCCCCGCTCGGCGGCTACGTGACCCGCGCCGCGGGACCGCGCGCGCCGCTCGTCGCCGCGGGGATGCTCTTCCTGCTGCTCGGCCTGGTGGCGCTGCTGCTCACCGAGCCGCGCCGCCACGCGGCGCGGGTGCGCCTCGCGGCGATCGTCGACTCGCTGCGCGCCGCGCCGCGCCTTCTCCTCCCCTGGGGCTTCTACGCGCTCGAACGGCTGACGGTCGGCCTCTTCATCGTCGTCTTCCCGCTCTACCTCGCGAGCCTCGGGGCCGACGATCCGGTGCTGCGCGGGCGCTACCTCTCGGTCTTCCTGCTCCCCTTCGCCTTCCTGCAGGTGCCGGCCGGCCGGCTGGTCGAGCGCTTCGGGGCGCTCCGCATGCTGCTCGCCGGATCGATCGGCTACGGCGCGCTCCTTTCGACCGTCGGCTGGAGCAGCCTGGCGGGGCTCTGGGGGGTGATGCTCGGCCTCGGGATCCTCGCCGCGGTGATGTTCCCGCCGACCCTCGCGCTCAACGCCGAGCTCGCCCCCGCGACCTCGCGCGCCAGCGCCGTGGCGGGCCTGAACATCGCGGGCTCGCTCGGCTTCGCGATCGGCCCCCTCTTCGGCGCCTGGGCCGAGACGACCGGCGGCTTCCCGCTCGCCTTCGCTCTCGCCGGCGCGCTCGAGATCCTGCTCGC
>CAYZWR010000163.1:0-5694 GCA_964481735.1 uncultured Thermoanaerobaculia bacterium | reverse complement strand
CAGGGGGGATCGACGGTCACCCAGCAGCTCGCCAAGAACCTCTACCTCACCTCCGAGCGGACGGTGAGCCGCAAGCTCCGCGAGGCGATGCTCGCGCTGATGCTCGAATGGCGTTACTCGAAGGAGGAGATCCTCGAGGCCTATCTCAACCAGATCTTCTGGGGCCGGAGCGGGTCGGCCAACCTGATCGGCCTCGGCGCCGCCTCGGCTGCCTACTGCGGCAAAGCGCCGCGGGATCTGACGCTCGCCGAGAGCGCGCTGCTCGCGGGCATCATCCGCTCGCCGGCGAATCTCCATCCGGTGCGCGACGCGGCCGCGGCGAAGCTCCGGCGGGACGCCGTGCTCGAGCGTCTGGCGGAGCTCCGCTGGTCGACGCGTGAGGCCATCGACCTGGCGAAGTCCGAGCCTCTGCCGGGCGAGCAGCCGCCGCTGACCCGCCGCCTGGCGCCCTACTTCGCCGATGCCGCGGCGGCCGAGGCGCGGCGCCGCTTCGGCGCCGGCGAGCTCGCCGGCGCCGGGCTCGCGCTGCTCTCGACGCTCGACCTGCCGGCGCAGGAGGCGGCCGAAGCGGCGGTCGAGGCGGGCCTGGGTGAGCTCACCGAGCAGAGCGCCCGGGTGCGCAAGAAGGGCGCGCCGCTGCAGGCGGCGCTGATCTCGCTCGAGCCGGCGAGCGGCGCGGTGCGCGCCTGGGTGGGCGGGCGGGACTACCGGCAGAGTCAGTTCGATCGCGCCGGCTCGGCCAAGCGCCAGGCCGGCAGCGCTTTCAAGCCGATCGTCTATGCCACCGCCTTCGAGCTGGGGGTGGCGACGCCCGCGACGCTGCTCGAAGACGCTGCGCTCACTCTCACCTCGGGCGGCCGCGAGTGGACCCCGCAGAACGACGATGGCGAGTTCCACGGTTGGGTGACGGCGCGCACCGCGGTCGAGCAGAGCTACAACCTGCCGACCGTCCGGCTCGCGCTCGAGACGGGGCTGCCGGCGATCGTCGAGACGGCGCGCGCGCTCGGCGTCGAGGCCCGCCTCCGACCGGTCCCCGCGATCGCGCTCGGCGCCTTCGAGCTGACCCCGCTCGAGCTGGTGACGGCTTATGCCACGTTCGCCAATCGCGGCGTCCGGCCGTCGCCCCGGCTGCTCGACGGAGTGCTCGGCGCCGATGGCACGGCAGTGGCCGGCCGGGCGCAGCCCAACCCGGCGCCGGTGCTTTCGGCGCGCACCGCGTTCCTGATCACCTCGCTGCTGCAGGGAGTGATCGACTACGGCACCGGCCGCCGGGCGCGCGAACTCGGACTCGTCGACCCGGTCGCCGGTAAGACGGGGACCTCGAACAACCGGCGCGACAACTGGTTCGTCGGCTACTCCCCGGAACGGGCGACGGTCGTCTGGGTGGGGTTCGACGACGATTCGCCCACCCCGTTCTCGGGCTCCAAGGCGGCGCTGCCGATCTGGGCGCGCTTCATGATCGCCGTGCGACCCGCGAGCGGCTACGGGCGCTTCGCCCCGCCACCGGGAATCCGCATCGTGCTGATCGACCCGGCGAGCGGAGAGCTGGCGACCGAGCGCTGCCCGGAGATCCTCTCGGAGGCTTTCACCGAGGAGCGCGTTCCGGTCGCGCTCTGCCACCTGCACGCCCGCCGGGGCTCGGAAGCGCTCGATCCGCAGGTCCGCGCCGAACGGGAGGCGGAGGGGGAGCGCGGCATCGCGAGCTGGCTGAAGCGTCTCTTCAGTCGCCGCCAGCGCGGTCCGGAACCGCCCTGATCGCGTCCACCGGGAGGCGGCTCAGGCGCGGCCGAAGAACTTGGCGAGCTCTCGTCCGACGCGCTTGATCTTGGGCTCGACGAAGTAGCGCAGGTCGGCGAGGACGCCGCGCAGGCCGCGGCGTGGCCGGGCCACCAGGATGGCGTAGAAGTCCGGCTCGCCGCGCGCCAGTCGGGCGTCCTCGTCGCGCTGGAGCTGCTCCAGCAGCGCGTCGTCGAGCCTGGCGAGGTCGAGGGCGGGCAGGATCACGGCCAGGAGATTGCCGCCGTAGCCGCGTTCGTGCTCGACCGAGAAGCCGATTCCCACCTGCTGCCGGATCTCCCGCGAGCGGATCGCTTCGCTGGGGTCGGCCGAGTTGATCGGGGGTGGCAGCTCGTCGTAGAGCCGGACGTCGGCGGGGAGGCGGGCGTAGTGCGCGGCGAGGGGGGCGATCGCCGCCGGCGTCCAGTCGCTGGCCGAGGGACCGACGTACTCCTCGAGGTAGAGCAGGCCCCGCGGACCGAGCGCCCGGCGGACGGCGCGGAGGAGTTTCTCCAGCTTCGCCACGTGGTGCAGCGCCTGGTGGACGAACACCGCGTCGTAGCGCCCGCTGGGCAGCGCCGGGCGATTGAAGTCGGCGGCGAAGTAGCGCACGCGCCCGCCGAGCCCGGCCGTTTCGGCGGCCGCTCGCGCCACGGCGAGCGAAGCGAGCGAGCCGTCGAAGGCGTCGACGGTGTCACAGAGCCCGCGCCGCAGGAGGTCGCGCTCGAGCGCCCCGGCACCGCAACCGATGCTCAGCGCGCGCGCGAAGTGGAGACCCGGGTAGGCCTCGGCGAACCAGTCGAGCGGCCAGGTCTCCTCGCGCCCCCCGATCCTGCGGTTGATCCGGCTTCGCACGGCGGGCAGCGCCATCCACTCCGAGTGGGTCGGTGCCCGGACCTCGCGGTTCCAGAACGAGAAGCTCGAGTCGGCCATGGCCTCAAGCGGGCGGGTGGGGCGGCGGGGAGTCGGTGAAGAGAGCGCGGACCGAAGGGCGCTTGAGCAGCGGGATGGTGATCGCCGCGAGCCCCGTGCCGAAGGGCACGAAGAGGCAACCGGCCCAGGCGGCGGCGAGGCAGAAGCGGTAGCGGCGGCAACGGCCGAGGTGGAAGCCGGCGACGGCCAACCAGACGCCGAGCGCGAATCCGAAGACCAGGACCGTCCCGGCGACCCACGCGCCGAGGCCGTAGCCGAGCGCCCGCGTGATCCAGGAGTCGATCGGCGCGCCGGAGCTCGCGAGCAGGGCCCCGACGTAGAGGTGCAGCGCGGGGACCAGCGCCAGCATCATGGCGAGCCCGCCCGCGAGGTAATGCATCATGCCGAGGAACTGCAGGTGTTCGCGCTCGTCCGGGGCCCGCATCGCCGGCGACCCTATCAACTCTTGCGCACCTCGATGCCGCGCGCGGCGAGGTCGGCGAGCAGCCGATGGACGCATCCCTCGTTCTGGCCGAGGTACTCCGGCGGGCAGATTCCGGCGCGATCGAAGTGCTCGTGGGCGAGCAGGCGGATGGCGGCGGTCGCGGTGTAGCCGGTCGTCCGCGCCATCGACGTGGTCTGGCTCGCCGGATCGTAGCGGTCGAGCAGCTCGTAGACGTGACGCTCGCGGCGATCGTTGCGCCAGCCCTCGATCTCGATGCGCATCACGGTGAGATCGGCTTCGCCCTCCTCGAGCTGCCACATGGGGAAGAGGAGCTTGGCCGTCAGGTCGAGCGGCCGGACCTTGACCCCGTCCACCTCGACCTCGTCCTTGCGGAAGAAGCCGGTTTCGCGCAGCAGGCGCATCACTTCGATGTGCCCGGGATAGCGCAGGGTCTTCTCCTTCATGAACGGCGCGTCGATCGTGCGGATGAGCGTCCGCAGGCCGTCGGTGTTGAAGGCCTCGAGCGTGCCGACGCCCGGGAAATCGAGCAGCTCGGGTTCCGAGAGGGCCGACTTGAGCACCACCTCGCCGTGCTCGACCAGCCGGGCGGGGCGGGTGTACTCCTCGAGCACGTCGATCGGCGAGAACCCGGCCTTGTACTCGTAGGGCCAGTGGCGTACCTCGGGCAGCCCGCCGACGTAACAGGCGAAGCGGTCCACGCGGTCGAGCCGGGCGTGGTGGTAGCCCAGCAGGAGGTTGGAGAGTCCGGGGGCGACGCCGCAGTCGACGATCGCGATCAGACCGCGGTCGCGCGCCAACGCGTCGAGCCCGAAGGGGTCTTCGGGGAAGAACGAGATGTCGACCACGTTCTTGCCGGCGCGCAGGACGGCTTCGAGCGTGGCGTACCCCATGAATCCAGGGACGGCGCCGAGCACCAGGTCGCAACCGTGGACCGCGCGCGCGACTTCTTCGGGTCGTGCGAGGTCGGCGATGAGCGTCTCGCAACCCGACAACCCGACGAATCCCTCGAGCGCGCTCGACGAGGCGTCGACCACGCGAACCGTGAACTCTCCGTCCCGGGCGAGGTCGAGCGCCATGGCGCCACCGACCCGTCCCGCTCCGAGCACCGCGATCTTCATTCGAGACTCCTAGCGTGCTGCACGACTTCCCGTCTCGGATGTTACCCGGGATGGGAGGTCGCCGACCCGCCGGCAGGCGCGCCAGCCGCCCGCCCCGTCGGGTGGTGCAGGAGGCCGCGGCGGGCTCTAAGGTGGAGAGCCGATGTTCCGCAAGATCCTCGTCCCGGTCGACTTCTCGGCGAAGAACTTGAACGCCCTGCGCAAGGCGC
The DNA here is from genome assembly GCA_964481735.1 of uncultured Thermoanaerobaculia bacterium. GTDB lineage: Bacteria > Acidobacteriota > Thermoanaerobaculia > Multivoradales > JAGPDF01 > JAGPDF01. The sequence goes on along the minus strand of CAYZWR010000163.1, from coordinate 1,213 downwards.
GCGAGCTCGCCGAGCTGGTGGACGGCGAGGTCGTCCTGGTGCACGTCATCGAGACCATCGAGGAGCTCCCGGACGACGAGCTCCAGTCCTTCTATCAGCGGCTCGAGCGAAAAGCCGCCGACCACATGCAGGAGAGCCTCGCCCAGCTCGGCGAGAACGGCTTCGCTCGCCGTTCGGCGATCATCTTCGGCCATCGCCCCCAGGCGATCGTCGACTTCGCGGAACGCGAGGAGATCGACGTCATCGTCATGAGCTCGCACCGGGTCGACCGCGACCGGCCGGCGGCCGACTGGATCACCATCAGTTACAAGGTGGCGATCCTCGCCCGTTGCCCGGTGCTGCTCGTCAAGTAGGCTAGAGCCGTTCGGTCCGGAAGGTGTCGCAACGATCGGCGTCGCCGGTCGACAGCCCTTCCCGCAGCCAGCGCACCCGCATCTCCGACGAGCCGTGGGTCCAGCTCTCGGGCTGGACCTCGCCCCCGGCATGCCGCTGCATCATGTCGTCGCCGATCGCGGCGGCGGCGCGCAGCCCCTCCTCGACGTCGCCCGGCTCGAGCCAGTTCTTCTCGCGGTTGGCGTGATGCCCCCAGACGCCGGCCAAGCAGTCGGCCTGGAGCTCCATGCGGACCGAGAGCGCGTTCGCCTCCTCGCGACCCAGCCGCTGCTCGGCCTCCCGCACCTGGTCGGCGATGCCGAGCCGGTTCTGCACGTGATGTCCGACCTCGTGGGCGATGACGTAGGCGGCGGCGAAATCGCCGGGCGCCGCGAAGCGCTGGTCGAGCAGCTGGAAGAAGGAGAGATCGAGGTAGAGCTTGCGATCCGGCGGGCAGTAGAAGGGTCCGACCGCGGAGGAGGCGCTGCCGCAGGCCGAGTCCACGCTGTCCTGGAACAGCACCAAGGTCGGGGGCTCGTAGGTCAGGCCCTGGCGCGAGAAGACTCCCGCCCAGACGTCCTCGGTCGACGCCAGGACCGTCGCGGCGAACTGGCCGACCTCGTCGGCCGGCGCCCCGGTGGGCACCGGTCCCGCGTCGACCGAGGCCTGCGGGCCGCCGCCCAGCACCTGGAGGAGCTGGCCCGGGTCCTCGCCGGTGAGCAGGGAGTAGAGCAGGGCGAGCAGCAGGGCTCCGCCGCCGATCGCCGCGCCACCGCGCGCTACCGACCGGCCTCGCCGGTCCTCGACTCGATCGCTCTGCCGTTCGCCGCGCCAGCGCATG
>CAYZWR010000162.1:0-5717 GCA_964481735.1 uncultured Thermoanaerobaculia bacterium | reverse complement strand
TCGAAGCCGTCGCCGAAGAGAACACCGTAGAGCGCGAGCACAGCCCCGGGATCGCCGCCGACGGCGAGGGACTCTCCCGGCACGCCGATCGCGAGGTCCGCGTGGCCCGAGCCATCGAAGTCCCCAGCGGCGAGGGCGAAGCCGAGATGATCCCCGCCGTTGCCCGGCGAGGGATCGGGGACCGCCACGGCGGCCCGCGTCCAGAGCTGGTCGCCGGTCGCGGTCGGCCCGGAGGGAGTGCCGGGGAGGACGTGCACGACGCCGTCCTGGGCATCGACGACCGTCTCCATCGGCACGCCGATCGCGAGATCGGCGTCGCCGTCCCCGTCGAAATCCCCGCAGGCGAGCGCGCTGCCGAACCGATCGTCGCCTTCGGCGCCCCCCAGGACGCCAGCCGTATCCTGGTTCCATTCGCCGGCGTCGAGAAAGCCGCCACCGTCGCCGAGCTTCACCGCGACCGAGCCGGCCCGCTGGTGGCCCGAGACGGTTCGCCCCGGAATGCCGATCGCGAGGTCGTCGTCGCCGTCACCGTCGAGGTCCCCCGCCGCCAGGGCCTTCCCCTGCCAGCCCAGGGCCTCCGGCCCGAGCAGGTAGATGTCGCGGTCGGTGCCCAGACCGAGGGCGGAACCGAAGAGGACGCGCGTGCTGCCGACGTTCGACAGATCGACGAAGTCGTCCCATGGAGCACCGACGGCCAGGTCCACGTAGCCGTCGTCGTCGAAGTCGCCGGAGACGAGCGCCTCTCCGAATCGGCAGCCGTCCTCATAGGACGCCGCGACCTCGATTCCATACCAGTGCTGGTTCTCGGTGACGGTGAGGCCGGTGACACCCCCGAAGAGCACGTTGATTCCTCCCGTGCGGCCCGGGGCGCCCCCTCCGTCGTTGGGCACGCCGATCGCCAGATCGTCGACGAGGTCGCCGTCGAAGTCGCCCGCGGCCAAGCTCCATCCGAAGCCGTCGCTCGCGTCGGCGTCGCCGAGGACCAGCGGATCGCCCGCGCTCCAGAGCTGGCTACCCGCCGCCCCGAGACCCCCAGGGCCGCCGTAGAGCGCATGCACCACGCCAGCTCCCGTCGCTCCCGGCAAGTCCTCGTTGTAGGCGCCGATGGCGAGGTCGTCGTAGCCGTCGCCGTCGAAATCGCCACTGGCGAGCGACCAGCCGAAGAGGTCGCCTTCCTCGACCGCCTCGGTGACACCCGGCGAATCCTGGCTCCACGCCTGGGCTCCGGCGAGCGCGAGACCGCTCGCCCCACCATAGAGCACCAGCACCACTCCCGCCTCGCTGGCCTCACCTCCCTCGACCGGCAGGCTCTCGTAGGGAGCGCCGATCGCGAGATCTGAGAAGCCGTCGCCGTCGAAGTCCCCGCTGGCCACCGCGCTGCCGAGTTGATCGACGCTTTCCGCGGCGTCGGGCAGGCCGATCTGAGTCTCGTCCCACATCTGGGCTCGATAGGCGGAGAGGCCCTGGGCAGCGGCGACCTGAGGGGCCAGGCACAGCGCGACGACGAGAGGCGCAAGACGGAGCTCGGTAGACATGGCGGGTCTCCTCCGGCAGACAGACTCCTGGCAGAGGGACCGCGCAATGCGGCCGGTGTACCAGTGCGCGAGGCCTAACGCGGCTCGCCGACCAGCACGAAGGCCGCCCAGTGGGCTGGCGAATCCGCAATCGGGCGGCCGGACGGAGCGACCAGATCGCCGCGGCGAAGCGCCGCCAGCGTCGCGAGCTGGGCCTCGCGGAGCGCCCCGGCACGGTCGCCGCCGTTCCTCGCCAACGCACCGTAGAAGCGCTCCATCTGGAAGCGAGTCGGCAGGTCAGCCACGCGCCACAGGCTGACCACCAGGCTGCGTGCGCCGGCGACCAGAAAGGCGCGCGAGAGGCCGAGCACGCCATCCGCCGAAATCGGGCCCAGGCCCGTGTCACAGGCCGACAGCGTCACCAGACTGGCGGCGAGTCTCGCGCTCTGGATCTCTCCCACCGTCCAGCGACCGTCCTGGCCTGCCGCCGCACCGTCCGGCGCGAGGGCCACCAAGCTGGCCAGGGGATCTGCGCCATCCAACCGTGCGTGCGTTGCGAGGTGGATCATCGGGGCCAGCGCAGCACGCTCGCGGACCGTCGACTCCTTCGCCGCTTCGCCCACCAGGAGCTCGGTCCGCCGCCCCAGCGCGGAGGCGACCGCGTGCGCTTCCAGCTCGGCCTCGGCCAAGGCCGGCAGCGGCTGGCCACCCGGCCGAAGTGCCGGCATGCGCGGATTCCCCACCACGAGGCTCGGCGCTTCGTCAAGCGGAGCCCTCGGTCCGCGACCGGACCACGCGAGAAGCGCGAGCGACGGCGTGTAGGCGATCGCGTGGCGCTCCGCGAGGTAGCGTCCAGAGTCGTCGCGCAACGCGGCGAAGGAGACCAGGAAGAGACGGTCGTGCGGCACGAAGATCACAGTTTCCGCTGGATCGAGCGGCAACCACTCGGAGATCGGCTCGATCAACCGGCGATGGAGCTCGACCAGGGCCGGCGCCGGGTCCCGCGAGTCGCGTGCCGCCCGCACGAAGGTCTCGAGATCGCCGAGCGAGAGCGGCGCCGCACGGGAATGGAGAGTCCCATCGGCGGCGATCACCCAGGTGAAGAGACGACCGTCGCCGGCGAAATATTCGACGGCCGTCACCCGTCTCCGGCGCACCTCGTCGATCAGCAACGGTGTCGGCGGTACGGAAGCCACTCGCGGGCTCGGCACCGCTTCGGCTCCGGCCCGCTCGAGCTCGGCGGCGATCTGCGAGGCTTCGCGGGCGCCGGCGCTGGCGAACAGATCGAGCGAGGCGCGAGCCTTCGCCCGCTCAGCCACCTCCAGCGCTTCGGCAGTCTGGCCCAGATCGACGAGCAACCCGATCGTCCGGCTGAAGACCCGCTGGCGGTCCGCCGCCTCGGCGCGCTTCGAGCGATCGCTCGGCAGCGCTTCCGAGCGCAGCGCTTCGATCGCCGCGAGCGCTGCGCGCAGGTGATCCAGCGCCTCGCCGCGCAGACCGAAGGCGAGCTCCACTTCCGCGAGGTCGGAGAGCGCATTCCAGATCATCGCTAGATTGCCCGTCCGGTGCGCCGCTTCGACTGCCCTCCGCCCGTCCAGGAGCGCCGCTGCGCGATCGCCCGTCCGCGCCTCGAGCCGCGCCAATCCTCCCAAGGCGATGCTCTTGTAGGGCAGATCGATCCGCTCGGCGAGCTCGATCGCCGAGCGGTAGAGCACCCGTGCCGCGTCGTCGAGCCCGAGCCGCTCGCTCGCCCGCGCCTCTTCGAGCAGGTACCAGGCGACCGGCCGCCACTCCTCGAGACTGGTCCAGAGTTCGATCGCCGCCCGGTAGCGCGCCAGAGCCGCCGCTGGCCGGTCGAGATCCGACTCCAGCCGACCTAGCCGGGCCAGCAACCAGGCGGCCTCGCTCCGATCCCCGATCTCCCGGCGGAGCTCGAGCGCCCGCTCGAGCTCCACGCGCCCCTCGTCCAGCCGACCCAGGAGGCGCAGTCCGCCGGCGCGCGCCTGGCGGGCCAGCGCTTCCGAAGCCGGATCGCCGCCGACCCCGGTGGCCAACCCGAGTGACCGCTCCGCCGCCTCCAGAGCGCTCTCCGCATCTCCTTGAAACAGGTGGAGCACCGCCAGATCCTCGAGCACCCGCGCCTGCCCCGCCACGCTGTCGCGTGACTCGTGGAGGTCGAGAGCTCGCAAGGAGTGCGCGAACGAGTCGGCGAAGCGCCGCCGATCCAGATCGACGTAGGCCAGATGCTCCTCGATTCGCGCCTGGAGCGCTCGATCACCCGCGAGCTCGGCCATCGCCAGGGCCCGCCCGAAGCGCGCGACCGCGGCGTCGTAGGCCCCCCGTTTCGCGTCGCATTGCCCGAGGGTGGCCAGCGCCCGGGCGACCAGGGCTTGATCCCTCGCCTCCTCGCCGAGCGCCAGCGCCCGCTCGCCGTCGGCCGAAGCTCGTGCATAGTCCGCCCGTTGCCAGAATCCTCCGGCGCGGCGGATCAAGACGATGGCCCGGCCCGTCAGGCTCCCCGACTCCTCCGCGAGCTCCTCGGCTTGGGCGTAGGCAGCCTGTGCCCTCTCCCGTTCTCCCTGGGCGTCGAGCGCCGCGCCGAGCAGAGCGTGCGCGGCGATCTCAGCTTCGACGTCGCTCTCCGCCTCGGCCGCCGCGAGCGCCGCTCGCGCTGCCGCGACCGCCAAGCTTCCCGCGGAGACGGCGAGCAGATCCTCTCCCCGTTCGAGCAGCTCCACCGGATCCGCGCCGGTCGGCGCCGCGCCAGGCGCCAGGGGGTCGGCCAGCAGCACGGAGACCGCCAGCGCCAGATTCCCTCTCAACGCCGCGCTCCAGGCTCGCCAGCCGACCGCGCGCGGCGGAGTCTCGAGAGCAGCTCGCGAGCCGCCTCGTGCCGGTCCCCTTCGCGGGCGGCGAGCGAGGCGAGGAGAGCGTCGGCGCGATCGAGGTCGCCGGCCCTGAGGCAGGAGACAGCCGCCAGGAAGCGCAGCTCGCGCTCGTCCGACGAGCCCCTCCCGGCGCGCTCCAACGCCTCGCACGCCGTACTCCAGCGACGCTCCCGATAGGCCTTCAGCGCCGCCGCACGAAGCTGCGCGGAGTCGCTCTCCACCCCCCGATAGGTCAGGTCCGGTTCCCCCGCCTCGGCCAAGGGGCCCGCCGGAACCGTGGTCTCCAGCTCGGCGATCAGGCGCGCCACCGGGTCGTCGGCCCTGCGCTCGACCCGCGCCGACCAGAGTCCCAGACCGGCGGCCATCAGCGCGACCGCGGCAGCGAGCGCCAGCCACCGCCTGCCGGGCGCTCGAGCTTCTTGCCCGATGGGCTCACCGAGCGCCGCGAGGAATCGCCGCGCGTCGCGCGCCGTCGCCGCGCAGTCGGGGCACTCGGCCAGGTGCCTGCGGAGCGCCTCGGCTGGCTCGGCCTCGAGCTTGCCCTGGAGCAGGTCGAGCCAGCCGGCCTCCGGTGGGCACTCGCTGCTCTTCTGAGCCGTGGCGCGAAGGACGTCGCGCAACGCCTCGTCGAGATCGTCGTCGGGTCTCACGGCTTGCTCACCTCCTGCCCGGCCAACTGCCGCAGGCGTCGACGCGCCTGCGCGAGGTGGTTGCGAACGGTCAACGGGCTCAGCCCCAGCAGAGCGCCGACATCCCGATAGCTCAGCTCGTCCCTGGCCACCAGCACGAGGCAGCGGCGCTGCTGCTCGGGCAGGGAGCGAATCGCCTTCTCCACCGCCGCCAGTTGGTGCCGCATCTCGCGGTCGTGCCCAGTGGTCACGCTCCCGGGCAGAGCCTCGAGATCGACATTGGCGGTGCGGCGGGCACGCTCGTTCGAGACTTTCCGGCCCGCCGTGCGCGCGACGTTCCGCGCGACGATGAACAACCAGGGCACGAACCGCTCCTCCGACCGCAGCGCGCCGACATGTTGCAAGACTCGCAACAGCGCCTCCTGTACCAGATCCTCGATCTCCGAATCGGCGAATCCGGTCGCCCGGTAGTAGCGCCTCAGACGCGGGCGCAACTCGGCATCGAGGCGCCGAGCGCTCTCCTCGCGTTCGAGCCCCGAGCGAAATCGCTGGACGAGGCGCTCCAGGTCCTCTGCCACGGCTTTCCCGGGCCGAACCCTACGCCAAAAAACCAGCCCTCGACGCGCCCCGATATGACGGCCGTCATTCCCCCCTCGCCGGCGCGTCCCTTAGGTTCGCGGCACCGA
>CAYZWR010000161.1:0-5779 GCA_964481735.1 uncultured Thermoanaerobaculia bacterium | reverse complement strand
ACCTCAGTCGCACGTTGTCGATCAGCCGCGTCGAGCCGAGGAGGGCGGCCAGCGCGAGCACCGCCTCGCGCTCGACCGTCTCGACCGGCGTGAAGCTGTCGCCATCGACCAGCGCGACGTACTGCAGCGCGATCACCGGCTCGCGCGCGAGCACGGCGCGGACCGCGTCGACGATCGCCTCGGCGTGGCGCTCGCCGGCGCGATAGCGGACCTCGCCGGCGCGCAGGGCCGCGAAGAGCGTGGGCGCCCGCCGGCGTTCGTCCGACGAGAGGTAGGCGTTGCGCGACGAGAGCGCCAGGCCGTCCGCTTCGCGCACCGTGGCGCCGGCGGCGATCTCGACCGGCAGGGCGAGATCGCGCACCAGCTGGCGAACCACCGCGAGCTGCTGGGCGTCCTTCTCGCCGAACACCGCGACGTCCGGGCGGACCAGGCCGAACAGCCGCGCCACCACGGTCGCGACGCCGCGGAAGAAGTGGGGCCGGATCTCCGCTTCGAGGCCGAGCGCCGCGCCGCGCGGCTCGATCCAGGTGGCGAAGCCCGGGGGGTAGATCGTCGCGCGCTCCGGCAGGAAGAGCAGATCGCAGCCCGCCGCCGCGAGCAGCTCCGCGTCCCGCGCCTCCTGGCGGGGATAGCGGTCGAAGTCCTCGTGCGGCGCGAACTGGCTCGGATTGACGAAGATCGACGCCACCACCCGGTCGCCCTGACGGCGCGCCTCGCCGATCAGGGCGAGGTGCCCGGCGTGGAGCGCACCCATGGTCGGGACGAAGGCGATCCGCTCGCCCGCGGCCCGCCAGGCGGCGACCGCCGCCGCGAGCTCGTCGGCCGCGCGGACGGTCCTCATCCGCCGTAGAGCCGCTCGACCGGCGCCGGCACGCTCGGGTCCTCGAAGCTCTCGCCGGCCGAGGGGAAGCGCCCCGCGCGGACGTCCTCGGCGAACGCCGCGATCGCCTCGCGCGCCGTGCGGCCGAGCTCGGCGTAGCGGCGGACGAAGCGCGGCGCGATGCGCTCCTCGATCCCCAGCAGGTCGTGATAGACCAGCACCTGGCCGTCACAGCCCGGTCCCGCGCCGATGCCGATGGTCGGGATCTCGAGCCGTTCCGAGACCTCGCTCGCGAGCGCCGTCGGGATGCACTCGAGCACCAGGGAGAAGGCCCCCGCCGCCTCCACCGCCTCCGCGGCGGCGAGCAGCGCCTGGCGCGCCTCGAGCCCGCGGCCCTGGACCTTGAAGCCGCCGAACTTGTGGATCGACTGCGGCGTGAGCCCGAGGTGCGCCATCACCGGTACCTCGGCGGCGACCAGCGCCTCGATGACGTCGATGCGCGCCCCCTCGATCTTGACCGCGGCCGCGCCCCCCTCCTTGACGAAGCGCAGCGCGTTGTCGACCGCCTGCGCCGGCGAGAGGTGGAACGAGCCGTAGGGCATGTCGGCGACGAGCAGCGCGCGCGCGAGTCCACGCCGCACCGCCTTGACGTGATGCAGCATCTCGTCGACCGTGACCGAGAGGGTGTCGGCGTGGCCGAGCACCACCATGGCGAGCGAATCTCCGACCAGGACGAGATCGACCCCGGCGGCGTCGGCGGCGCGCGCCTGCGGATAGTCGTAGGCGGTCACCATCACGAGGCGCTCGCCCCGCGACGGGGCCTCGCGGACCTGCGGCACGGAGACTTTCTTGGGCTGGCTGGCCATCCGGCACCTCCCTATGCGAAACCCTTCCGCTCGAAGAGGGACGGAAGGGTTTCGCGGTGCCGGAGGCTCGCGCCGAACTCTCCTCGGGTGTCCGTCCTCCGGGTCCTCCGGGAGGATCGAGCCCCGACGCAGGCGGGCCTTGCGAGGCAAGCTACTCTTCCCGTCTCGGTCCCGCACCTGCGGGATCCCAGCGGCGAGCTCATGTTACGGCCGGCCGGGAGCGGAATCAAGCGCCCGCGACGGTAGAGTACGTCTCGGTGATCGGCGGCACGCTGGCGCACTATCGGATCCTCGACAAGCTCGGCGAAGGGGGCATGGGGATCGTCTACCTCGCCGAGGACCAGCGGCTCAAGCGCAAGGTGGCGCTCAAGATGCTGCCTCCCTCGCTGGCCAACGACCCGCATCGCCTGGCGCGCTTCGAGCGCGAGGTGAAGACGGTCGCGGCGCTCAACCATCCCAACATCGTGACCATCTACTCGGTCGAGGAGGCGGACGGCTACCGCTTCTTCACCATGGAGCACGTCGAGGGCCGCACCCTCTCCCAGCTCATCCCGCCGGACGGGCTGCCGCTTCGCGAGTTCCTCCGCATCGCCGTCCCGCTGGCCGATGCGCTCGCGGCCGCCCACGCCCGCGGGGTGACCCACCGCGACATCAAGCCGGGCAACGTCATGGTGAGCTCCGAGGGGCGGGTCAAGGTGCTCGATTTCGGCCTGGCGAAGCTGCGCGAGCACGAGGCGACCGAGATGCTCGGCGTGCACCCGGAGACGACGCTCACCCAGGAAGGGCTCGCGGTCGGCACCCTCGCCTACATGGCGCCCGAGCAGCTGCGCATGATGTCGGCCGACCACCGCTCCGACATCTTCTCGCTCGGCGTCGTGCTCTTCGAGATGGCGACCGGACGCTGCCCCTTCCTCGGCCAGTCGACCGCGGAGGTCATCTCGTCGATCCTGCGCGACCAACCGGAACGGGTCTACGAGCGCAACGAGAGCGTGCCGCTGGGGCTCGATCAGGCCCTGCGGCGCTGCCTCGAGAAGGATCCGGCGAAGCGGCTCGCCTCGGCCGCCGAGCTGCGCGACGCGCTGGCCGCGGTCGCGCGCGACGTCTCGGCCGGCCGGACCGCGAGCCTGATGGCGCGCACCCTCCCGCGGATGCAGCGCGGCCTGCGTCAGCTCCACCCCTGGACCATCGCCGCCGCGGCGGCGGCCCTGCTGCTCCTCGGCGGCTACGTGCTGGCGCGCCTCCGCCCCCCGCCGGCGCCGGAAGGCGGCACCGTCGCCGCAGCCACGGCGACGCCCGGCGTGGCGCTGCTGCCGCTCACCAACTTCTCGGGCGAGCCCGAGTATTTCGTCGACGGCATGACCGACGCGCTGATCTCGGCCCTGGCGCGCATCGAAGGGATGCGCGTCATCTCCCGTCAGTCCGCGATGCACTACAAGGGATCGTCGAAGCTCCTGCCCGAGATCGCCCGCGAGCTCGGAGTCACCTACGTCGTCGAAGGCTCGGTCACCCGCGAGGCCGACCGGGTCCGCATCTCCGCCCAGGTCGTCCAGGCCGAGCCCGAGAGGACGCTCTGGTCGGAGAGCTTCGAGCGCAAGACGGACGCCATCCTGAGCCTGCAGAACAGCGTGGCGGCGGCGATCGCCGGCGCCATCGACGTCCGCCTGACCTCCTCCGAGCGAGACAGCATGGCCACCACGAAACCCGTCGATCCGGCCGCCTACGAGGCCTACCTGCAGGGGCGCTTCTTCGCCGGCAAGTTCAGCCCCGAGGACTTCCGCCGGGCCCAGGGGTACTTCGAACGGTCGATCGCGATCGATCCCGAGTTCGCCCCCGCCTGGGCCGAGCTGGCGCGGGTCCACCAGAAGCAGGGCTACTTCTTCGAGGGCCTCGAGAAGCGCCTGGCCCAGGCCGAGACGGCGGTGAAGCGCGCCCTCGCCCTCGACCCCGAGTCGGGAACGGCCCACGCGGCCCTGGGCGACCTGCAGGTCGCGCGCTGGGACTGGCCACGCGCCGAAAGCGAGATCCGGCGGGCGATCGAGCTCGAGCCGAACTCCGCCGAGGCCTACCTGATCCACTGGCGGCTGCTGATGCGTCTGCGACGCTTCGACGAAGCGCTGCGGGCGATCGAGCGGGCCCGCGATCTCGATCCGCTCTCCGCCAACATCGCGGCCAATCTCGGGTTCCAGCTCGGCATGATGGGGCGCTACGACGAGGCGTTCGCCGAGTTCGCGCACGCTCTCGAGATCGAGCCCGACTTCGGCCTGGTGCACGCCTATGCCTGGTTCTTCCACCACAAGCGCGGGAAGGACCCCGAGCGCGCCGACGAGTTCCGTCGCTATCTCGTGACGCAGGGCCTTCCGGAGCTCGACGCCGAGTTCGCGCGCCGCCTCGCCAGCGAGGGCTACGAGGCGGCGCTGCACCGAACGGCGCTCCAGGCCGACGCCATGTCGGGCGACCCGCGCGTCAAGCCCGGTTTCGCGGCCGGACTGCTGGCCTGTGCCGGCGAGCCGGACCGCGCCATGCGCTGGCTCGAGCGCAGCTACCGGGAGCGCGACTGGCACATGGGCTGGCTCGCCACCATGCCCGACCTCGAGAGCCTGTGGGGCCGCGAGGACTTCCGGGCCCTGGTTCGCCAGATGCGGCTGCCCGAACCGGGGTCGTGACCGCCGCGCCCTGCGACGCGCCTAGGGGATGTTGACCAGCAGCGCCGCGGCGTACTTGTCGCTGATGTACTTCTTGAGCGCCGCCTTGTCCTTGCCGCGGACCAGCGCCTTCTCGGTCGCGGTCAGCCCGGCCTCGCGCATCACCTTCTCGGGATCCTTCTTGAAGGCGTCGCGAAGGTGCGAGTGCTTCGACAGGTTGCGCAGGAACTGCTCGAGATCACGATAGGCCATCCGAACCCTCCCCCTGGACTGCGCGATCGATGGGCGAAAAACTAACACCGATTCCCGACCGCCGCATGCCGTCGAGACAGCAAGGGGCTCTCCGATGAAACAGGGCGCACTCGTCATCGTCGGTACCGGCCTGCGGCTCGAGGGCCAGATCACCGCCGAAGCGCGCTCGGCGATCGTGCACGCCGACCGGGTGTTCCACCTCCTGCAGGACGTCGTCACCCAACACTGGCTCGAGGAGCTCCAGCCCGCCGCCGAGTCGCTCGCCGATGCCTACGTCCCCGGGCGGAGCCGCCAACAGAGCTACGAGGAGATGGTGGAGCGCGTCCTCGCCCCGGTCCGCGCTGGCCGGCGGGTCTGCGTCGCCTTCTACGGTCATCCCGGCGTCTTCGTGCGACCAGCGCACGAGGCGATCCACCGGGCGCGTCGCGAGGGGTACGCCGCCGAGATGCTCCCCGGAGTGTCGGCCGAAGACTGCATGATCGCCGACCTCGGATTCGATCCGGGAGACGGCGGCTGCCAGAGCTTCGAGGCGACCGACTTCCTCGTCCGGCGGCGCCGCTTCGATCCGACGAGCCACCTGATCCTCTGGCAGATCGGCGGCATCGGGGTGAGCGACTTCCGGGAGGGCGAGCTGTGGAATCCGCGGGGGCTGGCGATCCTGACCGAGGAGCTGGAGCGCACCTACGGCGCGGCGCACGAGGTGGTGGTCTACGAGGCGGCGCTCTACCCGATCGCCGATCCGCTCCGGCTCGCGCTTCCGCTCGGCGAGCTCCCCCGGGCGCCGGTCACGCTCGCCTCGACGCTCTACGTCCCACCGCTGCCGCAGCGACCGGGCGATCCCGCGCGGCGCGCCGCGCTCGGCATGCCGCCCGAAGAAGACGTCGGCTGACTTTGGGTGTGGCGGGCGCGAGGAGACCCGAGCCGCGCGAGCGAGGGGCCGCAGCGCGGATCGCGTCCCCGCAGCGCAGCGACAGGGGCCCCACGCCGCCTGAGAAAAACGTCCGAGAACCGTGGGGTGTGGCGGGCGCGAGGAGACCCGAGCCGCGCTGCGGCCCCTCGCGAAATCTGTACCGCTACCGCTTCCTCGCCGGCACGAAGTATTCGGTGCCGCGCACCGGGCGCTGGAGCTGCGAGACGAGCTCTTCGAAATCGTGCTTGTTGCCGGGGAAGTCGAGATTGCGGGTATCGACCACCAGGAG
>CAYZWR010000160.1:0-5837 GCA_964481735.1 uncultured Thermoanaerobaculia bacterium | reverse complement strand
ACCGTGCAGCTCGACTACCAGCTGCCGCAGCGCTTCGACCTCGAGTACGTCGCCGCCGACGGATCGATGCGGCGGCCGGTGATGATCCACCGCGCCATGCTCGGCTCGGTCGAGCGTTTCCTCGGCATCCTGATCGAGCACACGGCGGGCGCCTTTCCGTTCTGGCTCGCGCCGGTGCAGGCCAAGGTGATCCCGGTTTCGGAGAAGACGCTCGACTTCGCGCGCGAGGCGGCGGCGCAGCTGCTCGCCTCCGGCCTGCGGGTCGAGCTCGACGAGTCGAACGAGAAGCTGGGCTACAAGATCCGCCAGGCGCAGCTCGAGAAGGTTCCCTACATGCTGGTCGCCGGGACGCGCGAAGCCGAGAGCGGCGCGCTCGCCGTGCGGCTGCGCAGCGGCGAGGATCTGGGCGCGGTCGCGATCGGCCCGCTCGCCCGCCGGCTGCGCGCGCAGGCCGACCGCCGGGCGGCGGCTTTGCCGCCGGACTGAGGATCGGGTAGACTGCCGGATCTCTGCTGGTCAGGGACCGCGTACCCGGGGCGGATCGGCCGCCCCGCGAGTTCGTGAAGCGCGATCCCAACGCTCCACCGGGAGGTGAGCGGCGCATCGACAAAACGGCACGCACCAACGAGGGAATCCGGGTCCGCGAGGTCCGGCTGATCGACGCCGACGGCACGCAGGTCGGCGTGGTTCCGACCGAGCAGGCGCTGCGGATGGCCAAGGAGCAGAACTTCGACCTGGTGGAGGTCGCCCCGACGGCGCGGCCGCCGGTCTGCCGGATCATGGATTTCGGCAAGTTCCTGTACCAGCAGAAGAAGAAGGCGCACGATTCGCGCAAGAAGCAGAAGACGATCCAGGTGAAGGAGGTCAAGTTCCGGCCCAACATCGACGATCACGACTACTCGGTCAAGCTGCGCAACGCCATCCGCTTCCTCGAGGAGGGAGACAAGGTCAAGGCGACCGTGCAGTTCCGGGGACGCGAGATGTCGAAGCCGGAGCTCGGCTTGAACCTGTTGAAGAAGCTGATCGCCGACATCGGCGAAGGCGGTGCGGCGGAGAGTACCCCGGAGATGGCGGGGAACCGGATGCACCTCGTGTTCGGCCCCGGCAAGAAGGGGGCGAGAAGGTCGGCCGAGGCCGTGGGCGCCGAAGCCGCAGCGAAAACTTCGTAGGAAAGAGGTCGGTCGTGGCCCAGAAGAAGAAGACGCACAAAGGCGCCGCCAAGCGCTTCAAGATCACCGGTACCGGCAAGGTGCTGCGCACCCAGGCGATGAAGCGGCACATCCTGACCAAGAAGACCCGCTCGCGCAAGCGCCGGCTGCGGCGCGAGGTCGAGCAGCTCGGTCGCCTCGGTCGGTCGGTCAAGAACCTGCTGTCGTAGGTCCAATCCACCCTCCGCGGAGGCGGGATCGAACCTGTCCCGTCCAGCGGAAGCCGCGGCCCCGTCGAGGGCGTGCTGCGGCCTGATCCGTCCCGAGCCCGAGCGCGGGACGAGAAACGAGGTTCGATGCCATGCCCCGCGCCAAGCGAGGTCCGAAGCGCGCCCAAAAGCGCAAGAAGGTACTCAAGCTCTCCAGCGGTTTCTTCGGCACGAAGTCGAACGCCTATCGCATGGCGATGCAGGCGGTCGACCGCGCCGGCAAGTTCGCGACGCGCGACCGGCGAGCCAAGAAGCGGCAGTTCCGCTCGCTGTGGATCGTCCGCATCAACGCCGCCGCGCACCAGCACGGCCTCTCCTACAACCACTTCATTTCGGGTCTGAAGCTCGCGGGTTGCGACCTCGACCGCAAGGTCCTCGCGCAGCTCGCCGCCGCGGAGGATCCGAAGCCGTTCGCCGGTCTGGCGGACCTCGCCAAGCAGGCGCTCGCCCAGCAAGTCGCGAAGGGCTGACGCCTTGAGCGGGTCCGGTCCGACGAGCGTCCCGGTCCCGACCCTCGAAGAGCTCGAGCGGCTGGCGAGCGGGGCGGAAGCGGCGATCGCCGCCGCGGGCGACCGCGCGGCGTGGGAAGCCGTGCGCGTCGCCTGGCTCGGGGCGCGCCAGGGGAAGCTCCGCGAGCTGCAGGAGATGATCCCCCGCGCCGCCGACAAGCGGGCCTTCGGCCAGGCTTTCAACGCCCTCAAGCGGCGGCTCGAAGCCGCCCTCGAGGCGCGCGGCGGCGAGCTCGAACGGGCCGAAGCCGAGGCGCGGCGGCGCGCGGCGGCGATCGACGTCACGCTGCCCGGCCGCGCGACGCACCTCGGATCGCTGCATCCGGTCACCCAGATCGCGCTCGAGATCGAGGAGATCTTCCTCCGGCTCGGCTACAGCGTGGCCGAGGGACCGGAGGTCGAGGAGGACCACTACAACTTCGAGCTGCTCAACTTCCCGGACGACCATCCGGCGCGCGACATGCAGGACACCTTCTTCCTCACCGACGGTCGCCTGCTGCGCACCCACACCTCGCCGGTCCAGATCCGCACCATGCTGGCGCGGCAGCCGCCGATCCGGGTGATCTGCCCGGGGCGGGTCTTCCGCCACGACAACGATCTGCGCCACTCGCCGATGTTCCATCAGATCGAGGGGCTGGCGGTGGGCGAGGGGATCTCGGTGGCCGACCTCAAGGGGACGCTCGAGGCCTTCTTGAAGCGGCTCTTCTCGCCCTCGACCGGGGTGCGCATGCGGCCCAGCTTCTTCCCCTTCACCGAGCCTTCGTGCGAGGTCGACATCACTTGTCCGTTCTGCGCCGGCGGCGGCTGTCCGACCTGCTCCGGGACGGGCTGGATGGAGATCCTCGGCGCCGGCATGGTCGATCCACGGGTGCTGCAGGCCTGCGGCATCGACCCCGACCGCTACACCGGATTCGCTTTCGGCCTGGGGCTCGATCGGGTCGCCATGATCCGCTACGGGATCCCGAACATCCGCATCCTGTTCGACAACGACGAGCGGCTGCTGCGTCAGGTGCGGGCGCGATGAAGCTCTCGCTCGAGTGGCTGCGCGACTACGTCGAGCTCCCCGAGGAGGCCGCCGAGATCGCGTCGCGACTGACCGCCGCCGGCCTCCACGTCGAAGCGATCGAAGCGGTGGGCGACGACCGGGTGTTCGAGATCGAGATCACGCCCAACCGTCCCGATTGCATGAACCACGTCGGAGTGGCGCGCGAGCTCGCGGCGCTCTTCGACCGCGAGCTGCGCCTGCCGGGAGCCGGCGTCGCGCCGAGCGCCGGCGCGGCGCCGCTGCGCATCACGCTGATCGACAGCGAGGGCTGCCCGCGCTATGTCGGTGTCGCGGTGGCGGACCTCGCGGTCGGGGAGAGCCCGGAGTGGCTGCGGCGCCGGCTGGAGGCGATCGGCCAGCGCGCGGTCAACAACGTCGTCGACGTCACCAACTACGTGCTCTGGGAGCTGGGTCAGCCGCTGCACGCCTTCGACCTCGATCGGATCGCGGGCGGCGAGATCCGGGTCCGCCGGGCGGCTCCGGGCGAGAAACTCACCACTCTGGACGGCGTCGAGCGCGAGCTCGATTCCGAAGTGCTGGTGATCGCCGACGCCGAGCGCGCGCTGGCGCTCGCCGGGATCATGGGCGGTCGGGACAGCGAGGTCCGCGGCGAGACCCGGAGGATCCTCATCGAGAGCGCGCACTTCGACCGGCGCCGGGTGCGCCGCGGCAGCCGGCGCGTCGACCTGCACACCGATGCCTCTCACCGCTTCGAGCGGGGGAGCGATCCGGCGATCTGCCGCTTCGCCGCCGAGCGCGCGGCCGGGCTGCTCGCCGAGTTCGCCGGGGGCCGGCCGCTCGGTCCGGCGATCGACGCGCGAGGCACCGCGGTCCCCGAGATCCCCTGGCGGATCGAGAGCGAGCGGCTGGCCGACTTCGCCGGCCTGGCGCTCTCCGCGGCCGAGATCACGGGACGCCTCGGCCGGCTCGGCTTCGCGCCGCGCGCCGCCGAGCCCGGCGTCTGGGAGGGGATCGTCCCCAGCTGGCGTGCCGTCGATTTCGCGCCGCGCGAGATCGAGCGGCGCGGCGTGCGCCGGCAGGAGGCCTGGCCGGCGGACGTCTACGAAGAGCTCCTGCGCACCCACGGGCTCGACGCGATTCCGGCACGCCTGCCCGCGCTCGCGGGGACGGATCTCGGGGTGAGCGTGCTGCACGCTCCCGGCGTCAAGGTCCGGCTGATGCTCGCCTCCAGCGGGCTCGCCGAGGCGATCCACTTCGCCTTCCACGACGCGGCTTCGGACGACCGGTTCCCCAAGCTCGCCGCGCGCGGCGAGCCGCTCGCGCTGGCCAACGCCCTGTCGGAGCGCTACGCGGTGATGCGCCGCTCGCTGCTCCCGAACCTGCTCGACAGCGCGGCCTTCAACGCGCGCCGCGGCGCCGGCGCGGTGCGCCTCTTCGAGGTCGGCAGCCTCTTTCCCGGCGGGCGGGAGGAGGAGATCGTCGCGGTCGCGATCCTGCTCGGCGGCCGGGTGGGCAGTCCGTGGGACCGCCGGGCGGAGCTCGACTTCTTCCATCTCAAGGGGATCCTCGAGGCGCTCGCGGAGCGCTTCGGGCGCCGGCTGACGCTGCGCCCGGCGCGGCTCGCCGGGTTCGTCGAAGGGGCGTCCGCCGAGCTGCTCGACGAGGCGGGCGTCGTCGCCGGCCACGCCGGCCGGGTGGAGGGCGACGAGACCCCCTTCCCGCTCTTCGCCGCCGAGCTCGCGCTGGCAGGGCTGGTCGACGGACCGGAACGGCCGAGCGAGGTCGTGTTGCCGTCGCGGCTGCCCGGGATCGACGTCGACACCACGCTCACGCACCGTCTGGAGACCAGCTGGAGCGAGCTCGCGGCGGCGATCGAGGCCGCGAGGATCCAGGATCTGCGAGGGTTCGGCCTGAAGGACCGCTATCGAGGTCCGGGGGTCCCCGACGATTGCGTGGCCACGACGATCGCCTTTCGCTACAACGCCGAGGAGCGCTCGCTGACGCAAGAGGAGGTCAACGCTCGACACGCCCCGCTCGCCGCCGAGCTCGAGCGGCGATTCGGAGCCGGACGAAGGGAGCCGCAATGAGCCTCGAGTTCCTGGACGCCCTCGAAGCGCGGGTCCGCGATGCCGCGGAACGGATCGAAGAGTTGACCGCGGAGAACGTCCGCCTGCGCCGCGAGGTCGAGCGTCTCGAGCGCGACCGCGAGGCGGGCCGCGCCACGGGCGAAGCCGATTGGGCGGCCCAGCGCGCCGAGGTGCGCCGCCGCCTCGAAGCGGTCGTGGACCGCCTCTCCCGGCTCCTCCAGGCCTGATGGAGCCCCCACCCGGAGGGGTGGTATAGTCCGAACCGCAGGCCGTTGCCGGGTTGCAACCGTCGGCGGCAAAAGGGGTTGGAAGCGATGATGGAGGCGACGTCCAACGCCGTTGCGGTTCAGATTTTTGGCGCGACGTATCACGTCCGCGGCGGCGACGAGGCGGGCGATCTACGAGAATTGGCCGCCCAGGTGGACCGCAGGATGCGCGAGCTCGCCGCACACGCCCCGTCGGCGGACGCGGACAAGCTGGCGATCCTGGTGGCGCTCAACCTGGCGGACGAGTTGGCGAAGCAACAGCAGTCGCAACTGGGAGAGCGGGGCGACATCGAGACACGAGTCGCGGAACTCACGGATCGACTGGCGGAGGCTCTGGAGCGATGAACCCGCCACTCGGCCGACGGACAGGATGGAATGAACGGCAGCCAGATTCGGCATCCCCTGGATGGATCGTGACGAGCCGACGCACTGTAGAACCAACACAGCATCTCAGGGAGTCCAAGATCCGCGCGGCCCGTGCCTGCCCGGCCTCGACCGGGACGCTAACGGCCGCTCATGAGGACACCCACCTGACGCGTTTCAGGTTCTAAA
>CAYZWR010000159.1:0-5953 GCA_964481735.1 uncultured Thermoanaerobaculia bacterium | reverse complement strand
GACAAGCGGGCGGACATCTGGGCGTTCGGCGTCGTGCTCTACGAGATGCTCGCCGGTCGCTCGCTGTTCGCTGGCGACACGGTGAGCGACACGCTGGCCGGGGTGCTCAAGACCGAGGTCGACTTCTCGCGCCTGCCGGCGGAGACGCCCGCCCCCCTGCGGCAGCTGCTGCGCCGTTGCCTCGAGCGGAATCCGAGGAACCGGCTGCACGACATCGCCGACGCGCGCCTGACGCTCGACGAGATCCGCGCCGGCCAGAGCGAGGAACCGGTCGCTGCTCTTCCGCTCGTCGCGGCCGAAACGACGGCGAGGCGCTACCTGCCCTGGTTCGTGGCGCTCCTCGGCATCGCCCTGGGAGTCGCGGGGCTCCTGACGTCTCGCCGCACCGCGGGTCCCGAAGCGGCGCACCTTCCGACGACCCGCTTCACCGTCGTGCCACCGCAGGCGGGCGAGATCGAAGGTCACCCCGCGCTCTCGCCCGACGGTCGTTCGCTCGCCTTCTGCTTCATCCCCGAGCGCGGCGTCGCGCGGCTCTGGCTGCACTCGTTCGACAGCGGCAAGAGCCGCGAGCTCGCCGGCACCGAGCATGCGAGCGAGCCGTTCTTCTCGCCCGACGGCCGTCAGATCGGCTTCTTCGCCGCCGGCGAGCTGCGCCGGATCGAGATCGCTTCGGGGCTCGTGCAGTCCGTCGCGCGGGTTTCGGATCCGCGGGGCGGTACCTGGAGCGAATCGGGGGAGATCGTCTTCTCGCCCACCTCCGCGGCGGCGCTCGTCCGCGTCGAGGCGGGGGGCGGCGGCATGCGCCCCCTCACCCAGCTCACTCCCGGCGAGCAGAGCCATCGCTATCCCTGGGCGCTCCCCGGCGGCGAGGCGCTGCTCTTCTACACCCTCTCCGGCAAGCAGCCCGGGATCTACTGGTACTCGGTCAGGACCGGAGAGCGCAGGTTCCTGCTCCCGGATCCCTCCCGGGCGGCCTACGACCCGCGCGGCTATCTGCTCTGGGACCGCAAGGGCACGCTCGTGGCGCAGCAGTTCGATCCCGACCGCGGCCGCCTCTCGGGCGAGGTCTTCGTCGTCGCCGAGCGGGTCGGCGTCGATCCCCAGAAGACCGCCCAGACCTGGCTCGCCGCGGCGGCGGGAAGCGCCGCCGTGCGCGTCGGCGCGCTTCGAGTGTCCCGGCTGCGCTGGTTCGATCGCCGCGGCGTGGCGCTCGCCGAGGTGACCGGAGAGGGGAACTTCTCGGAGCCAGCGCTCTCCCCGGACGGCAGCCGGGTGGCCGTCATGAACTCCCCGGAGGCGCAGCGGGTCAGCTCGGACGCCTGGGTCTTCGAGACCGCCGGCAAGGATCGCGCCGTGCGGCTCTCGTTCGACGGGAGCAAGTCGACGCCGGTCTTCTCCGCCGACGGCCGTTCGGTCTACTACACGTCGGACACCAGCGGCGGGCACACGATCGTCGCCAAGCGCGCCGACGGCAGCGGCGCCGAGGAGGAGATCTACCGCGCGGAGGCCTCGCTCTGGCCGGACGCAGCCTCGCCGCGCGAGCCGCTCCTCGTCCTCGAGGGGGGCGACGCCACCACCGGCTATCGGCTCTGGCTGCTGCCGCTCGCCGGCGAGCGCACCTTGAGGCCGTTCCAGCAGGCCTCCGGCGGATCGCAGTCGAAGGCCAGCTTCTCCCCCGACGGCACTCTGCTCGCCTACACCTCGGACGAGAGCGGCCTGTCGCAGATCTACGTGCAGCCGACGACGGGCTCGGGGAGCCGGTGGCAGGTCACCAGCGACGGCGGCGACCTCGCCCTCTGGCGCGCCGATGGCAAGGAACTCTTCTACGTCGGGCTCGACCGCGTCCTGCGTGCGGTGCCGGTCCGCAGCCTCGCCCCCTTCGCGGTCGGACCGCCCGAGGAGCTCTTCCCCCTGCGCATCCCGCAACCCGCGCAGACGGGTTACCGCGCCTTCTACGCGCCCAGCCCCGACGGCCAGCGCTTCCTGGTGAACGATCACCTCCGGGCCGAAAGCGATCCCGGCATCCAGGTCGTCCTCGGCTGGACCCCACCGGACCGACCGGGCGGCGGAGCGGGGGCGCAGTGACCCTCCCGCGCGGTTAAGATCCGGGCACTCTCGCACCCGCTGCAGAGTTTCGACCAGGGGAGGGTCTCATGGAGCAGAAGGCGAGCGAGCCGTTCGTTCCGGCACACGTCGAGATGCGCGAGGCGACCCCGCGCGCGCTCCTGCTGGGCGTCGCCATGGCGCTCTTCATGGGCGCCGCCAACGCCTATCTCGGCCTCAAGGCCGGCATGACCATCGCCGCCACCTACACCACGGCGGTGCTCGGCATGGCGATCATCAAGAGCCTCGGCGGCACCATCCTCGAGGAGAACTGCGCGCGCACCGTCGGCTCGATCGGCGGCAACGTGGCGGCGGGGGCGATCTTCACGCTGCCGGCCTTCTTCATCGCCGGCATCTGGCAGCCGTTCTTCACTCCCGCGCACTACCTCGTCTCGACGGTCATCCTGGTCGCGGGTGGCATCCTCGGCATCCTGTTCGTCACCATCACGCGACGCGTCCTGGTCGGCAACGCCGAGCTCCCCTTCCCCGAGTCGATCGCCGCCGCCGAGATCCACAAGGCCGGGCAGAAGGGTCAGGGGGGCTCGCGCCATCTGCTCGCCGGCATGGGGCTCGGCGCTTTCTTCGCCCTGCTCACCGAGGTGAAGGTCCTCGCGGCCAAGTGGCAGGCGACGCTCGGCGTCGGCCAGGGCGCGGTGGTGGTGCGCGGTCCGGAGGCGAGCCCGGCCTTCCTCGGAGTCGGCTTCATCATCGGCCCCAAGCTCGCCGGCATCAACTTCAGCGGTGGCGTGCTCGCCTGGGGCCTGCTGGCGCCGGCGATCGCCTTCTTCCTGCACTGGCAGGGCGCCACACCGGTCGACGACTGGGGGGCCGAGATCGTGCGCGTCTGGCGCGACTACGTGCGCCTGATCGCCATCGGCGGCATGCTGGTCGGCGCCTTCTACACCCTCTACAAGATGCGCGCGAGCCTGATCGAGGGGATCTCGCGCTCGCTCGCCAACCTGCGCCCGCGCCGTGGCGAGAGCGAAGCGGCCACTCTCCGCACCGACCGCGACCTGCCGATCCAG
This sequence comes from uncultured Thermoanaerobaculia bacterium, assembly GCA_964481735.1. GTDB lineage: Bacteria > Acidobacteriota > Thermoanaerobaculia > Multivoradales > JAGPDF01 > JAGPDF01. Next base: position 2,825 of record CAYZWR010000159.1, on the reverse strand, counting down.
TGGGCGGTCGCCGGCATCGGCGCGGTGCTCGCGGTCATGGTCTTCGTCTTCCACTGGTTCGCCGGCAACGTACTCGCGGCCGTCGTCGCCGCGGGCGTGATGCTGGTGCTCGGCTTCATCTTCGCAGCCGTCTCCGGTTACCTGGTCGGCATCATCGGCGTCTCGAGCAACCCCACCAGCGGCCTGACGGTCACCGTGCTGATCAGCGTCGCCTTCCTGATGGTCGTGCTCGGGCTCGAGGGGGCGACCGGCATCGCCGCCGTGCTCGGTGTGGCCGCTTTCACCTGCGTTTCGGTCTCGGTCGCCGGCGAGATGATGCAGGACCTCAAGGCCGGGCACATCCTGGGTTGCACACCCTGGAGGATGCAGGCCGGCGACATGCTCGGTGTCACCGCCGCCGCGTTGGCGATGTTCCTGGTCCTCTCGGTGCTCCACCTGGGCGACATCAAGTCGGCGGTCTCCGGCAGGCTCGGCGAGCTGGAGCGCGACGGCATCGCGAGCGTCGAGTACGCGGGCGGCAACGCCGCGCTCGAGCCGCGCAGCTATTCGATCGCCGAGGTGCGGGCGCTCGCTCCCGAGCTGCAGAACGAGCTGCTGGCGACCAACGCCGGCTTCGGCGGAGCGAAGATCCCGGCGCCGCAGGCGAGCCTCATGGCGGTCGTGTCGCGTAGCATCATGGAGGGCAAGACCGAGTGGATCCTGATCCTGGTCGGCGCCTTCATGGGCCTGGCGTTCATCCTGATGCAGGTCAAGAGCCCGATGCTGGTCGCGGTCGGCATGTACCTGCCGATCGAGACCTCCTTCGCGATCTTCGTGGGCGGCCTGTTCAAGGGGCTCCTCGACCGCGCGGCCGAACGGAGGAAGTGGACGAAGGAGACCCGCGAACGCGCCGAGAACACCGGCACGCTGCTCGCCTCGGGCCTGATCGCCGGGGAGGCGATCATCGGCATCCTCTTCGCCGCCCTCGCCTTCGCCGACGTCGAGCTGCCGCAGCTCTTCGCCCGGCCGAGCTACCTGGTGAGCGTCGCGGCGATGGCGCTGGTCGGCGCGTTCCTGGTCCTCGTGCCCCGGCGACAGGCGCGCTCCGGCAGTGGCGCGTGACGGCGACCCGATGAGCGAGGCCGCATGATCGGAACCCGGCTCGGCCCCTTCGAGATCACCGCCAAGCTCGGCGAAGGCGGGATGGGAGAGGTCTATCGCGCGCGTGATTCGCGGCTCGAGAGGGAGGTCGCGATCAAGGTCCTGCCGGCCGCTTTCGTCGCCGATCCGGAACGGCTGGCGCGCTTCGAGCGCGAGGCGAAGCTGCTGGCGAGCCTGAACCACCCCAGCATCGCCCAGATCTACGGCCTCGAAACGAGCGGCGCGACGCGCGCCCTCGTGATCGAGCTGGTCGAGGGACCGACGCTGGAGGAGCGCGCCGCGCAGGGCGCGCTCCCGCTGGACGAGTGCCTCGCGCTCGCCCGTCAGATCGCCGAGGCGCTGGAGGAGGCGCACGAGAAGGGGATCGTGCACCGCGACCTGAAGCCCGCCAACATCAAGCTCACCTCCGAGGGCAGGGCGAAGGTCCTCGACTTCGGCCTGGCGAAGGCCCTGGATCCGGCGGGCGGCTCGGCGTCGGCGACGGACCTCGCGCGCTCGCCGACGCTGATGAACTCGCCGACCCTCACCGCCCTGCACGGCACGCAGCTCGGCGTGATTCTCGGCACCGCGGCCTACATGGCGCCAGAACAGGCCAAGGGCAAGGCGGTCGACCGCCGCGGCGACATCTGGGGCTTCGGCGTCGTGCTCTTCGAGATGCTCACCGGACGCCGGCTCTTCGAAGGCGAGACCGCCTCGGAGACCCTCGCCGCGGTGATCCGTCAGGAGATCGACTGGAGCCGCCTGCCTGCCGCGACGCCGGCGGGTCTGCGCGGCCTGCTCGAACGCTGTCTCGAGCGGGATCCGAAGCTGCGGCTGCGCGACATCGGAGAGGCGCGGCTCGCGATCGATCGCGTGCTGCGTGGCGAGGTCGCCGCCGGCGCCCCGGCGGTCGCGCCGGCTGCGAGCTCGAATCGTCGCGAGGCGCTCGCCTGGTCGATCGCCGGGCTGCTGGCGCTCGGCGCTGGCGGTCTGTGGCTGGCGCGCGGCTCGGGGCCCGCCGCGACGGCCTCGCCGCGCGTGATTCGCGCCGTCCTGCCGCTGCCCGCCGGGGTCTCGATCGAGCTCGACGGCGAGCGCGCCGGCATGCCCGCGCTCTCGCACGACGGCCGGCGCGTCGCCTTCGGGGCGCGCCAAGGCGCCGGTCCGATGCGCATCTGGGTCCAGGAGCTCGCGACCGGCGCGACGCGCGCCCTGCCCGGGACCGAAGAGGGATACCGCCCCTTCTGGTCCCCGGACGATCGGCGGATCGGGTACTTCACCTGGAGCCATCTCGCGACGACCCCCAGCGATGGGGGCGCCGTCAGCCGGCTCGCCCGGGCGCGCGACGCGCGCGGTGGCACCTGGAACCGGGGCGGCACGATCCTCTTCGCGCCCCACCAGGTCGGTCCGCTGCTCGCCATCCCCGAGGGCGGCGGCGAGTCCCGCGCGGTGACCACCCTGGCCGGCTCCGACCGCAGCGGCCTGGGCACCCACCGGTTTCCCCAGTTCCTGCCCGACGGCGAGCACTTCATCTACCTGGATCGGACCGCCAGTTACGGGGCGGGCCAGCAAGCCGCCGTGATGCTCGGCCGGCTCGGCTCGCTCGAACCGGTGGCGCGGCTGCTCGACGTCGCCACCAACGCCGTCTACTCCGAAGGCCACCTCCTCTTCGCCAGCGATGGCGTCCTGGTCGCGAGGCCGTTCGA
>CAYZWR010000158.1:0-5968 GCA_964481735.1 uncultured Thermoanaerobaculia bacterium | reverse complement strand
CCTACGAACGCCACCTCTACCCCGGCACCCAGCACGGCTTCCACAACGACACCACGCCGCGCTACGACGCGGCCGCGGCGAAGCTCGCCTGGGAGCGGACGCTCGCCTTCCTCGCCAAGCACCTGTAGATCGGTAAATCGGGGACAGGCACGCGATACCTGTTCTAGCTAATTCGTGCCTGTCCCCGTTTTTTTCCCTTACCCACCGGTCGGCGCGGGGAGCGGCAGGCGGCAGGCGGCGACGAGGCCGCCGCCGTCGCGCGGGGAGAGGCGGAGCGACCCGCCGTGCGCCTCGAGGATCTCGCGGCAGAGGGCGAGGCCCAGGCCGGCCCCCTCGGGCTTGGTGGAGTGAAACGGGAGGAGCGCCCGTTCCAGCGCTTCGGCGTCCATCCCGCACCCTCGGTCGCGCACCTCGAGCGTCGCCGCCGAGCCGTCGGCCGAGGCGGCGATCGCGATGGCCTCGGGCGGACTCCCCGCCTCGCGGGCGTTGCGCAGGAGGTTGGTCAGCACCTGCTGGATCTGCCCGGGATCGATCTCGAGGACGACCGCCGGTGGGGCTCCGTCGAGCTCGAACGGCTCGCTCCGCCGCAAGTGCTCGAGGAAAGCGGGCAGGGCGACCGCTTCGAGGCGCGGCTCGGGCAGACGCGCGAAGCGACCGTACCCTTCGATGAAACGCTGCAGCGCGGCGGCGGACTGGTCGATGTCGTCGAGCAGCTCGCCGACGCGCGCGGTCTCGCCGCGCCCGGCGAGGGTCTGCGCCGAGCGCGCCAGCGAGCGGATCGGCGCCAGGCTCGAGCGCACCTCGTGGCTGACCACCCGGATCGCCTTCTTCCATCCCGCGACCTCCTGGCGGCGGAGCTCCGCCGTCAGCCGGCGGATCTGAATCAGCCGCTGCCGCCGGCTGTCGAGGTCGAAGTGGCGCTGGTTGATCTGGAACGTCTCCTCGCCCTCGGCGAGCGCCACGGTGACGAGCGCGTCGCGCTCGCTCGCGAGCGCCGCGCCGAGCGCCTCGGGAGCGCCGGCGAGCAGCTCGCTCAGGCGGTGCCCCTCGAGCCGTCGCCCGCCGGCGAAGAGCACGCGCGCCGCCCGGTTGGCGTAGATCAGTCGATCGTCGCCGGCCACCAGCAGGACCGCGGCGGGCGAGGCCTCGAGCGCGCCGTGCAGCAGGAGCTCGCGCCGCCGGAGGGAGGCGCGCTCGCCGGCGAGGACGCCGCCCAACTCGTTGTAGACCTCGACCAGGTCGCCGAGCGGATCGTCGCGCCGCGCCGCCAGCCGCACGCTGAAGTCGCCGTCGCGAAAGCTCGCCACGCCGTCGGCGAGCGCCCGCGCCAGCCGGCTCCACGGCCGGGCGACGCGCGGCGCGGCAGCGAGCGCGATCACCAGGCCGGCGGCGAGCGCCACCACCGCGAGCGGCAGCGGTGCGGCACCCCCGCGGGCGGCGAGCAGCGCCGCGAGCGCGCTCGCGGCCGCGGCAGCCGCGGCCGCCAGGAAGGCGCGCAGCGCGAGCGAGGGGCGGCGGGCCAAGCGGCGCTCAGCTCCTCGGCCGGCGCTCGAGCACGATGCCGAGCCGCTCCATCCGCCGGTAGAGCGCCTGGCGCGACAGGCCGAGCTCGGCGGCGACGCGCGACACGACGCCGCCGTGCTCGACGAGCAGCGCCTCGAGCTGCCGCCGCGCGGTGAGCTCGTCCTCCGGCGCGGCAGACGTCTGGCGTTCCGCTCCCGGCGCACCCGGCCGCGACGCGCCTCCTTCGAGGCCGAGGTCGGCCGGAGTGACCCGCGGGCCACGCGCCAGGAGCGCCGCCCGCCGGACCCGGTTGGCGAGCTCGCGCACGTTGCCGGGCCAGGCCTGCTCGAGCAGGGCACGCCGGCTCTCCGCGTCGAGCTCGAGTTTGCCCCCTTCGGGACGCTCGGCACGCGCCAGGAAGTGCTCGGCGAGCGGCAACACCTCCTCGCGTCGCCGGGCGAGCGGCGGCACCTCGAGCTCGATCACCGCCAGGCGGTAGTAGAGGTCCTCGCGAAAGGAGCCCGCGGCGATGGAGCGCGCGAGGTCGACGTTGGTGGCGGCGATGACGCGCACGTCGACGGTGAACGGCTGCGAGCTGCCGAGGCGCGCGATCTCGCCGCTCTGCAGCACGCGCAGCAGCTTCGCCTGGCCGGAAGCCGAGAGGTTCCCGATCTCGTCGAGCAGCACCGTGCCGCCGTCGGCCGCCTCGAAGCGTCCGATCCGGCGCCGGGTGGCGCCGGTGTAGGCCCCGGCCTCGGCGCCGAAGAGCTCCGCCTCGAGCAGCGGGTCGGGCAGCGAACCGACATCGACCCGGACGAGCGGCCGGCGCCGGCGCGGCGAGTTGGCGTGGATCACCTCGGCGAGCTTCTCCTTGCCGGTGCCGCTCTCGCCGGTCAGCAGCACCGGCACGTCGGCCGCCGCGACGCGGGCGGCGATCGCCACCAGCTCGCGCATCGCTTCGCTCGCGATCACCATGCCGCAGAGATCGATCGCCGGCGACACGCGCTCGAGCGGCGCCGCGCCCGCCGCGAGGTGGCGGCGCACGGTGGCGGTCAGCCGCTCGTCGTCCCACGGCTTCTCGACGTAGTCGACCGCGCCCTCGCGCACCAGCTCGACAGCGGTTTCGAGATGGGCCCAGGCGGTCATCAACACCACCGGCAGCGCGGGCGCCCGGCGGCGGATCTCGCGGAAGAGGGCGATCCCCTCGGCGCCGCCGGTCGCGCCGGGGGTGAAGTTCATGTCCTGGAGGACGAGGCCGATGCCGCCGCCCTCGAGGCAGGCGAGCGCGGCCGCCGGGCCGCGCGCGATCACCGAGGGGATCTCGGCCAGCTCGAGCAGCAGCGCCAGGGCCTTGGCGACCCGCTCCTGGTCTTCGACGATCAGCACGCGCGCCATGAGTCGAGCGAAAGGTAGCCTGTCGGCGCGCGCCAGGCAAGCGCGCGCCGGTCGCCGGCGTCGCCGGCCGTCAGACGGTTCGCGTCGCGAGCGCCGGCGAAAGCCGCGCGGCGCGCCGCGCCGGTACCACCGTGGCGGCGACGCCGACACCCCAGATGAGCAGCACGCCGGCGAGCGCCAGCACCGGCGACAGCTTGCCGCCTTCGAACTGGGTGACCAGCATCACGTTGAGGGCGAAGGCGCCGACGAGGCCGAAGGCGATGCCCATCGCGGCGATCAGCGTGTTCTCGAGCAGGAAGTAGCCCAGGATCTCGCGGTGGCCGGCGCCGAGCGCCCGGCGGGTGCCGATCTGCTTGGTGCGCTGGGTGACGGAGAACGAGGTGGTGCCGAAGATGCCGAGGGCGGTGACGCCGAGCAGCAGCGCCATCAGGATGGCGAGGACCTTCGAGAGAAAGACGTTGAGCGAGTACCCACCCGCCTTGACCTCTTCGAGCGTGCGCACGGTCACCTGCCGCTCGGGCTGGGTGGCGAGCAGCGCCTGGTCGATCGACGCGAGCACGCGCTCGCGCTCTCCGGGCTCGGCGCGCACCAGATAGCTCATCGCGCTCTCCGAGGAGGGGCGGCCGGGGTAGATCACGATGCGGCTCTCCATCGGCCCGCCGCCGTAGGGGGTGACCATGCGCGCGACGACGCCGACCACGACGTCCGGGTACTCCGCGCTGCCGCTGTCGATCAACTTGCCGATCGGCGATTCTCCCGGCCAGACCGCCTCCGCGAAGTCGCGGGTCACCAGGCAGTTGAGGATCTGCGGCCCGCGCACCAGCGGGACGTCGGTCTCGACGAGCGCCCGCCCCTCGACCAGCTCGAGGCCGAGGGTCGCCAGCACGTTCGGGTCGGCGGTGTAGACCGGTGAGCGCACCTTGGCGCTGTCGGGGGCGCCGAGGGCCTTGAACTGCGACGAGCTGCCGCCCCCCTGGAGCGGTGTCGGGCTCATCGCGCTGGCCGAGGCGACACCGGGCAGGGCCGCGAGCGCCGCGACGTCGCGCCGCACGAGGTCGGTCCGGAAGGCGTCGTCGCTGTAATCCGCGCCCCACGGGCGGATGGCGACCGAGATCAGGTTGGCCTCGTCGAGGCCGCTCGCGCGGTCGATGCGCCCGCGCTGGTCGAGGATGAGCGCCAGGCAGTTGAGCACGATCGCAGTGGTGACCGCGATCTCGACCACCAGGAGAGCGACCTTGGTGCGGTTGCGGCCCATGGCCCGGAAGATCGGTCCGATCTCCATCATCGTCTCCTCATTGCAGCTTGAGCTGCATCGCCGGCGGGATGCGGCAGGCCCGCCAGGCCGGGTAGAGGCCGGAGAGCAGACCGGCCACGAGTGCGAGCGCCAGCGCGACGACGAAGGTGTAGCCGCTGGCCGCGAACAGACCGGGCGGCACCGGCCCGCCCGGCGCCAGCCGCTCGATCCACCGCAACGCGAGGGCGGCGAGCCCGAGGCCGACGAGCCCTCCGGCGAGCCCGATCAGCTCGCACTCCACCAGGCGCTGCAGGAAGATGCTCGAGCGCGGCGCGCCGAGCGCGCGGTGGACGCCGAGCACGCCGGCCTTCGCCAGGAACTTGCCGAGCAGCAGGCCGGTGAGGTTCAGGCAGCAGACGACCAGGAAGAGGACCGCGAGCAGGACCAGCCCGTTGATCGCCGGGGGCACGACCTCGCGCACCCGCAGCCACTCCATGAGCGGCGTCACCCGGTTGTTGAGCGGCTTGGGGAAGCGTCCGAGCGCCTTCTGCCCACGCGCGTAGTCGTCCACGAAGCTCCGATAGTCGGCGACCCGGTCGGGGGCGAGCTCGACCCAGTACTGGATCCAGTTCAACTCGGCGCTGTCGAGCACGGCGAGGTAGTCGTCGCGCGGGAACTCCCCCCAGCCGTCGGTGTCGCCGGTCTGCGCCAGGCCGATCCCCTCGTTGCGGATCAGATCGAAGGGGACGAAGAACTCGCGCACCTCGCCGATCGCGTTGTTGATCACGTCGTAGTACTGCGGCGTGGGCCGGTAGCGGTCGAGGACGCCGACCACGGTGTACGACTCGGTGCCCAGGCGGACGCGCTCGCCGACGCTGTTGCGCCCGCCGAAGAGCTTCTGATTCGTGGCCTGAGAGAGCACCACGACCCGCTCCTGGTTCTCGTCGGCGGCGCGGCTCCAGCCGCTGCCGAAGCGGAAGGGGACGTCGAACATCGGGAAGAAGTCGGCGTGACAGAGCTGAACGAACGCCGGGTAGGGGCGCAGCGTCTCGCTCTCCGGGAAGACGAAGGCCCGAGCGGTGGCGACCCCCGAGCGATGGCGCGGCAGGTCGCTCGCCATCAGCCCGCGCATGTCGCGGTAGGCGATGTGCTTGGGCGGGTCGCCCGGCTGGATGTCGAAGAACTCGCTCGTCGGATCCCAGTTGTCGACCCGCACGTTGTAGAGCCGGTCGCTCTTGGCCGGGATCGGGTCCTGGGCGACGACCTGGCGCACCGAGAGCAGCGCGGTCGGGACGGCGACGCCGAGCGCGATGGCCCCGACGGTGAGCGCCGTGAGCCCGGGGGTGGCGAGCGCGCTCTTGGTGGCGAGTCGGAGGTAGTAGAGGAACATGGCGTCGGGCCTCTCGCGATCAACCCGCGGCGGGCGCGCGCTCGGCAGCGGCGCTCGCGGCGCGGCCGGCGGCCGGGCCGATCTGGCGTGGCGCGATCGACGGCATCTCCTCGCGCACGTCGATCAGGCGGCCATCGAGGATGTGGAGCTGGCGCGCCGCGTGGGCGGCGCACCCCGGATCGTGGGTGACCATGAGGATGGTGGTGCCGGTGTCGTTGACCTCGTGGAGCAGGTTCATGATCTCGTGCGCGGTCGAGGAGTCGAGGTTCCCGGTCGGCTCGTCGGCGAGGATCAGGCGCGGCTCGCCGGCGAGCGCGCGCGCGATCGCCACCCGCTGCTGCTGGCCGCCCGAGAGCTGGGAGGGAAGGTGGTGCAGCCGCGAGGTGAGTCCCACGCGGGCGACCGCCGCCTCGATCCGGCGCCGGCGCTCGGCGGCCGAGAGCCCG
>CAYZWR010000157.1:3645-6113 GCA_964481735.1 uncultured Thermoanaerobaculia bacterium | reverse complement strand
TTGCGGCTCTACCGTGGAGGAAAGCCCATGACTCGTCGACTTGGTCTCCCGTTCCTCGCCTTGGCCGCTCTGTGCCTGACTCCCCTGCTGCTCGCCGGCGGAGCCCACGCCGTCGCCACCGCCGAGATCGGCGGGTCACCCGCGCCGGCCGACACGACGCCCCCGCCCCCGGCGACCGGAGGAAACTTCGTCCTCACTCCCGTCGAGGGTGACGCCTCCCTCGCTCCCGAGGCGATCGTCTGGAGCGACAGCTTCGACAGCTACGCCACGGGCAGCCAGCTGCACGGGCAGGGGGGCTGGAAGGGCTGGGACAACTCCCCCGCCGGCGGCGCCCTGGCGAGCAGCGCGCAGTTCACCTCGCCTCCGAACTCGGCCGAGATCGTCGGCGCCTCCGACCTCGTCCACGAGTACAGCGGCGCCACCAGCGGTCCCTTCGCCTACATCGCCTGGCAGTACGTGCCGGCGAGCATGACCGGCACCACCTACTTCATCCTGCTCAACACCTACAACGACGGCGGACCCTACAACTGGTCCGTCCAGGTCGAGTTCAACGGCGCCACGAACCAGGTGGTCAACACCGGCGTGAGTGGCGGGACGCTCCCGCTCATCCGGGGCCAGTGGGTGCAGCTGCGCGTCGAGATCGACCTCACCGCCGACACGCAGTCCTTCTTCTACAACAACGCGCTGCTCTACCAGGGCAGCTGGACCGGCGAGATCTCCGGGGGCGGCGCGCTCGAGATCGCGGCCGTCGACCTGTTCGCCAACGGCGCGTCGGCCGTCTACTACGACGACATGGTCCTGGCGAGCGGTGCAGCCGAGCTCACTCTCGCGAAGACGGTCGGCACCGTTCCCGGCGTCTGCGCTCTGACGAGCGAGATCACCGTCCCGGCGGGGACTGCGGTGCACTACTGCTACGTCGTCACCAATATCGGCAGCGTCACGCTGAACCTGCACGATCTCGTCGACAGCGAGCTCGGCGTGTTGGCCAGCGGCATTCCCTACGCGCTCGCCCCGGGCAGCAGCGCGTACGGCTTCGTACCCGACATCGTCATCGACGTCACGACCACCAACGTTGCGACCTGGACGGCCTACAACGTCGGGGGCGCGTCGGCTCAGGCGACGGCCACCGCGACGGTTTACGTCGAGGAAACCGGAAGCGTCCTCGAGATCCCGACCCTCTCGACGCTCGGCATCGGGCTCCTTGCCTTGGCGCTCGCCGGGCTGGCGGTCACGCTGCTGCGCCGACGCGCGGCCTGAGCAGCGTCCCGGAAGCGCCTCCAGCCACGACGGGCGGCTCTCCAGAGCCGCCCGTTGCTTTCTACCCTCCTCGCAGACCGGGTCAGCGTCCAAGTTGACTTCGGACGCCCGGCTCGGCTACCTTGTTCGATAGTTCCCAAGCGCAGGCGAAACCGCGACTCCCCCCGAGCCGCACTCATAGCGTAGGAGGATGAGCATGCAACGAACGATTGGACGCCAGGCCGTCATCGGCATCCTGGCTCTCGCCACTCTCGTCGGAACCGGCGCGTGGGCGCAGACCGAGACCTTCGAGGTCATCTCGGTCAACAACACGGGCTGCAACAGCGGGGAATTCGCGATGACCGTCGAGCGCGCCAATCTGGACGGTGGGACCTATACCGTCCACACGGTGGTCACGGTAGGCGACCTCATCTACATGAACGAAGCGGCGTCGATCTCGATCAATGGGCAGTCGGGTTGGAACGTCTTCGACAACTTCACCTACGGACCGGTCCCGAACCCCGGCACCTATCCGATCCCGGCCGGGCAGCAAATGCGGCTCGACTTCTTCCTCGAGCGCCCGATCGGCTCGGTGCTCTACGACTGGCTGCTCGTCGTCGACGGCTGCGACAGCGGCAACATCATCTACAACGGTCGGCCCGACGGATTCGTCCAGTCACCTCTGCAGATCCCGACCCTCTCGTCGCTCGGCATCGCGCTCCTTGCCTTGGCGCTCGCCGGGCTGGCGGTCACGCTGCTGCGCCGACGCGCGGCCTGAGCAGCGTCCCGGAAGCGCCTCCAGCCACGACGGGCGGCTCGCGAGAGCCGCCCGTTTCGTTTTCGACGAGGGGCGCTCAGGCCTCGCCCGGCTGGCGCACCGGAACGACGATCCAGAGCAGGACGTAGACCAGGATCCCCGGGAAAGCGGCCGAGAGGATCGAGCCGACGACGTAGACGACGCGCAGCACCGTGGGATCGAGGCCGAAAAACTCGGCGAGGCCGCCGATGACGCCGGCGATCATGCGGTGCTGGGTGGAGCGGCGGAGCGAGCGCGACATGGTGGACCTCCTCCTGCGTCACTCCGTACTACGTGGCGCGCCGTGGCCAGTTTCGCCTCCGGTCCGCGGCGGATCTCCCTGCGCGTCGCGCTCCGGCTCGCGGCGCTCCTCGAGCAGAAGCTCGACCTTGCGCTCCGGCTCGAGCTGGCGTTGCAGCTCGAGCAGCCCGACGCG
>CAYZWR010000157.1:0-3545 GCA_964481735.1 uncultured Thermoanaerobaculia bacterium | reverse complement strand
GCTCGACCTTGCGCTCCGGCTCGAGCTGGCGTTGCAGCTCGAGCAGCCCGACGCGAGCGAGCGCGGTCCCGGTGCCGCTGCCACGGCCGTAGCGCCGGCGCTGGCGGCGCCCTTCGGCGAGAATCACGATCACCAGCGCGACGATCGCCAGCAGCCACCAACCCGCCGCGGTCATGGCGCGGAGAGGAACTCGGCGAGCTCGCGACTCACCGCCTCGGGCCGCTCCAGGTTCGGCAGGTGGCCGGCACCCTCGATCACCGCGAGGCGGGCCTGCGGCAGGCCCTCGGCCGCCACCCGCGCGATGCCCTGGAAGTCGTCGATATCGAGCGCGCCGACGATCACCAGGCTCGGCACCGTCACTTCCGAGAGGCGCCCCGCGGGCGGCGGCTTGAGCGAGCGCCCGGGGTCGCGCTGCGTCCAGTGCCAGCCCGAGTAGTCGGCGACCATCGCGCGCAGGCGTGGTGCCGCCGCCGGGTTGGCGAGCGCCGGCGCGAAGAGGGGCGACGCGAGCCAGCGCTGGCGCGCGGCGCCGAGGTCTTGCTCGGCTGCCAGCGCGCAGATCTCGACGTGCTCGCCGCGGAACGCTTCGCTGTAGGGGTAGCCGGGGAGCAGCGAATCGAGCAGCGCCAGCCGCTCGACGCGGTGCGGGGCGAGGAGCGTCGCGCCGAGCGCCACGGCGCCGCCGAGCGACAGGCCGACCAACGCGGCGCGCGCGAGGCCGAGGTGGTCGAGCAGGGCGAGCAGGTCCTCGCTGTGGTTGTAGGGCGCTGCGGCCGGCGTCGAACGGCCGAAGCCACGCAGGTCGTAGCGCACCATGGTGTGCGACGCGGCAAGGGGCGCGAGCTGCGGCTCCCAGAGCCGAACGTCGAGGCTGAAGCCATGCCCGAACACGACCGGCGGACCCGACCCGTCGATCTCGTACCGCAGCTCGCCGCCCGCGATCGGCGCCATTCCCGACCTTCGCTGACTCATCGCTTCCCGCCTCCGTCTCCTGATTCCTCCCGGGTTCGCCGCGCCGCCTGGCGCCGCCGGGCGAACTCCGCCATCCGCTCGCCCAGGCGCTGTTCGAAGCCGGCGCCCGAAGGGCGATAGAACGTCGTCCCGCGCAGCGACTCGGGCAGGCACTCCAGGCCGCCCACCCCCTCGCTGGTGTCCGGCGCGTAGACGTAGCCCGCACCGTAGCCGACCTCCTCCATCAGCCGGGTCGGCGCGTTGCGGATCGCCAGGGGTACCGGATCGGCCGGGCGGTCGGCGATCGTCCGGCGCACTTCGCTCCAGGCGCGATAGAGCGCCACGCTCTTCGGCGCCGAAGCCAGGTAGAGGGCGACCTGGGCGAGCGCCAGATCCCCCTCCGGGCTGCCCAGCCGTTCGTAACTCTGCCAGCCGGCGAGCGCCTGTTCGACCGCCCGCGGATCGGCCAGCCCGATGTCCTCGACCGCGAAACGCACCATCCGCCGCGCCACGTAATCGGCGTCCTCACCGGCCTCGAGCATCCGCCCGAGCCAGTAGAGCGCGGCGTCGGGATCGCTCTCACGCAGCGACTTGTGGAGCGCCGAGATGAGGTTGAAGTGCTCCTCGCCCGCCTTGTCGTAGAGCAGCACCTTGCGCTGGGCGAGGCGACGGACCGCGGGCTCGGAGGCGCTGCTCCGCCCGGCCGCCAGAGCATCGGCGACCACCCCCTCGAGCAGGGTGAGCGCCCGCCGCGCGTCTCCCGAGGCGAGCTGCGCGATCGCCGCGAGCGCCGCCTCGTCGAGCTCGACCGCGCTCGCGCCCAGGCCGCGTTCGCGGTCGGCGAGGGCGCGGCGCACCAGCCGGGTGATCGCTTCCGGCGGGAGCGGCTGCAGCACCACGACCCGGCAGCGCGAGAGCAGCGCGGCGTTGAGCTCGAACGACGGATTCTCGGTGGTCGCCCCCACCAGCACGATGTCGCCGCGCTCCACGTAGGGCAGGAAGGCGTCCTGCTGGGCCCGGTTGAAGCGGTGGATCTCGTCGACGAACAGGAGGGTGCGCTGTCCCGCCGCGGCGCGCAGACGCTCCGCACCGGCCATCACCTCCTTGATCTCCTTGATGCCCGAGGTGACCGCCGAGAAGGGGACGAAGCGGCTGCGCGTCGAATCGGCGATCAGGCGGGCGAGCGTCGTCTTGCCGCAGCCGGGAGGACCCCAGAAGACCAGCGACGGAACGCGGTCCTCGGCGATCGCCCGGCGCAGGAAGCCGTCGGCGCCGACCACCGAGTCCTGTCCGGCGACCTCGTCCAGGGTCCGCGGACGCATCCGGTCGGCGAGCGGCGCCGGCGCGCCCGGAGGCGGGGCGTGCGGCTGCGCCGGTCCGGCGGCGTCGTCGAACAGGGTGGGCGCCACGGGGCGATTCTCTCACCCCCTGACCCACCCCGCCGGATGTCCTCCGCCACCCTCCGGGACGGCGCTCGCCAGAACCTCCAAAACTAGTGTTTCCAACAGAAAGGCCACGGTCCGCAGCAGGAGGGGGGAGATGTCGGCGGGACTGGATCGGGAGACTCTGGAGCTCACGCTGGAGGCCATTCGCGACTTCGCGCGCGAACGGCTGCCGGAGGAGAAGCTGCTCGAGCTCGACGCCCGGGACGAGTTCCCGGTGGAGGTCGTGCGCGCCATGTGCGGCGGCGATCTCGGCGTGCAGCTCCTGTTCATTCCGGAGCTCTACGGCGGCATGGGGGGCGGCGCCTTCGACGTCTACCGCGTTTGCGAGACCCTCGCCGAGGTCGACCTGGGGGTCGCGACCGGGGTCCTCGCCACCTTCCTGGGCAGCGACCCGATCCACTTCGGCGGCACCGAGGAGCAGAAGCGCCGCTTCCTGGGCGCCATCGCGGAGCGCGGGCTGCTCATGGCCTACGGCGCGACGGAGCCCGAAGCGGGAAGCGACCTCGGCGCCCTGCGCACGGTGGCGGAGCCGGTCGCCGGCCCCGGCGGCGCGATCACGGGCTACCGCATCACCGGCAGCAAGCAGTGGATCTCGAACGGCGGCTTCGCCGACCTCTACTCCATCCTCGCGCAGACCCCCGGCGGGCCCTCCTGGTTCGTGGTCGACGCCGGGACACCGGGCCTCTCGCACGGCAAACCGGAGGACAAGCACGGCATCCGCGCCAGCAACACCGCCGCGGTCCATCTCGACGCCGTCGAGGTCGCGGCCGACCGCCTGATCGGCGGCGTGGAGGGGCAGGGACTGCTGCAGGCCCAGGTCGTCTTCGGTTACACCCGGCTGATGGTCGCCGCCTTCGGTCTGGGCGCCGGCTGGGCGGCCCTCGACCGCGCGATCCCCTACTCGCGCGAGCGCATCCAGGCCGGCGGCCCGCTCTCCGAGAAGCAGGGCTACACCCACAAGCTGATCGTGCCGCACGCCGTGGCGCTCGAAGCGGCGCGTTCCTACATCGAGGAGACGGCCGAGCGGATCGACGCCGGCGAGGGGAGCCTCAACACCGAGGGGGCGATCGCCAAGTACCTGGCGAGCGAGGCCGGGAACCGCGCGGCCGACGCGGCGATCCAGGCGCTCGGCGGCTACGGCTACACCCG
>CAYZWR010000156.1:0-6309 GCA_964481735.1 uncultured Thermoanaerobaculia bacterium | reverse complement strand
GGTCGATGGTGACCTTGCAGGCGAACTGCTTCTCGAATCCGGCGACGATCTCCGGGTCGATGTACTCGCTCCAGATGAACAGGTTGAGCTGACAGGGCTCGGCCGGCGCGGCCGCGGTCTCGGCGGGTCGGCTCGCGGGCTTGTCGCCGCAGGCGGCGAGGAGGGCTGCTGCGGCGGCGGCGGCGAAGAGCTTCTTCATGACGGTCCTCCTGGGCTCTGTCGGGGTCGCTCGAGGAGCGTCACCGCGACGGTGGCGAGAATCGAGATCAGCACGATCAACGTCGACAGCGCGTTGATGTCGGGGGTGATGCCGCGTTTGACCGAAGAGTAGATCAGGATGGGGAGCGTCGTCGAGCCCGGGCCGGTGGTGAAGAAGCTCACCACGAAGTCGTCGAGCGACAGGGTGAAGGCGAGCATGGCGCCGGCGACCACGGCCGGGACGATGAGCGGCAGAGTGACGTGGCGGAACGTCTGCCAGCCGGTGGCGCCGAGGTCGTGCGCCGCCTCCTCGATCGCCGGATCCATGCCGATCAGGCGCGAGCGCACCACGATGGCGACGAAGGGGATCTGGAAAGTGACGTGGGAGAGCACCATGGTGGTCATCCCGAGTCCGAACAGCCCGAGGTGGTCGCGCACCAGGGCGTAGAACATCAACATGGCGACCGCCATCACGATGTCGGGGATCACCACCGGGATGTACATCAGGAAGGAGAAGAGCTTCTTGCCCGGGAAGCGATAGCGCGACAGCCCGTAGCCCAGGCCGGTGCCGAGCAGAGTGGCGAGCCCGGTCGAGGCGAGGCCCAGGACGAGAGTGTTCTTGGCGGCGTCGAGCTTCTCGGGATTGGCGAAGAGCGCCGGGTACCACTTCCAGGTGAATCCCTGCCAGGGTCCGCCGTAGCGCGCCGAATTGAAGGAATAGACCACCACCACCACGATCGGCGCGTAGAGGAAGACGTAGAGCAACGCCGAGACGATCCAGAGCGGCAGCGCGACGCGCTTCACAGCAGGCCCTCTTCACCGCGGCGCCCGGCGACGCGGGAGTAGGCCCAGAGGCCCAGGAGCACCACGCCCATGCCGGCGAAGGCGATCGCCGAGCCGAAGGGCCAGTCGCGGCTCGGCCCGAACTGTTGCTGGATGGCATTGCCGAGCATGACCGTCTTGGCGCCGCCCAGCAGGTCGGGGACGACGAACTGGCCGGTCGCCGGCACGAAGACGAGGATGATCCCGGCGACCATCCCGGGCACGACCTGCGGCAGCACGGCGTGGCGAAAGACGCGCCAGCGGTCGGCGCCGAGGTCGGCCGCGGCTTCGGCGATCGACCAGTCGATCTTCTCGACCGCCGTGTAGAGCGGCAGGACGAGGAAGGGGAGATAGGCGCAGAGCATCCCGAGGTAGACCGCGAAAGCGCTCGGATAGAGCGCGCGTCCCGGTTCCACCCAACCGAACGCCGCTCCGAGGCGCGCCGCCCAGCTGTCGGGGCCGAGGAGGATCTGCCAGGCATAGGTGCGGATCAGCAGGTTGGTCCAGAACGGGATCACCATCAGGGTGAGGGCGAGCTGCTTGCGGCGCTCGGGCTGTCCGGCGATGAAGAAGGCGAGGGGAAAGGCGGCCGCGAGGCAGACCAGCGTGGTGCCCAGTCCGAGCCCGAGGCTGCGCAGGATGATCGCCGGGTACTGCGAGTCGTAGCCCAGCAGCCCGAAGCCCGCCAGGCGGCGGTAGTTGTCGAACCCGAAGGGGAGCTGGATCTCGCCGTAAGTGCCCCGCGACATCAGGCTGATCACGCCGATGCCGGCGAGCGGCAGGAGCAGGAAGAGCGACACCCAGGCGATGCCCGGACCGCTCGTGGCCGCCGAGCGCAGCACCTGCCCGAGCGGCGTCAGGTGCTCGCCGAAGCGGATCTCGCCGCGCTTCGCCCGGGGCGCCACGCGCTCAGTCCTCCAGGGCGAGGAGCGCCGACGGGGGAAGGAACGCGGTGACGAGGTCGCCGATCTCCAGGCCCTGCGGCCCGAAATAGGCGTTCATGGCGTAGGCGGTGAGCTGGCCGCCGGGCGTCGCCAGGAGATAGTGGGTCTCCGAGCCGATGTAGATCAGCTGTTCGACGCGCGCCGCGATCCGGTTCTCGCCACTCTCGGCGGGGACCCGGAGGGCGACCTTCTCGGGCCGGATGGCGAGCGTCACCGGGCCGGCCGGCGGGAGCGTCGCCTGGTCGCCGGCGACCGCGAGCGGGCCATGGGCGGTCGCGACCCGCCCGGGGCCGGCGACCTCTCCGGCGAGCAGGTTGCACGAGCCCAGGAACTGCGAGACGAAACGGGTGCGCGGCCGCTCGTAGAGGGCCTCGGCCTCGCCCAACTGCTCGATCCGGCCGGCCCGCATCACGGCGATCCGGTCGGAGAGCACCAGGGCTTCCTCCTGGTCGTGGGTGACGAAGACGAAGGTGATGCCCAGGCTGCGCTGCAGGTTGAGCAGCTCGACCTGGAGCTCCTTGCGGAGCTTGAGGTCGAGCGCGCCGAGCGGCTCGTCGAGCAAGAGAACCTTGGGGCGGTTGATCAGCGCGCGCGCCAGGGCGACCCGTTGCTTCTGGCCGCCGGAGAGCTGGGCCGGTTTGCGCGTCGCGAAGGGGACGATCTGCACCATCTCCATCGCGCGCTCGACGCGCTCGGCGACCTCGGGTTCGGCGACTCCCTTCATGCGCAGGCCGAAGGCGACGTTGTCGCGCACCGAGAGGTGCGGGAAGAGGGCGTAGGACTGGAAGACGGTGTTGACCGGCCGGCGGTGCGCCGGCAGCGAGCTCGCGTCGACTCCCCCGATCCGGACGGTTCCCTCGTCGGGCAGATCGAGCCCGGCGATGATGCGCAGCAGCGTGGTCTTGCCGCAACCGGAGGGCCCGAGGAGGGAGAAGAGCTCGCCTTCGTGGATCGTCAGGCTGACCCGGTCGAGGGCCTGGAATTCGCCGAAGCGACGCGAGACGGCGTCGATCTCGACCGCGACCGGCCGCGCGCCCGCCCCGCTCTCACCGTTCCTGGCCGCCATGTTCGACCTCGCGGGAGGCCCGCGGCCTCGTCGGCCGCGGGTCGAATGTCGCGAAAAACGGCGCGATCGTAGCACGCGGCCGGCGGGCTAGCCGGGCTCGGCGACGCGGTGCTTGGCGGCGCTTCGTGCCGCGAGCGCGAAGGGGACGAGCGCGGCGAGGACGACGCCGACGCTCGCCAGGAGTCCGCGGGTGAGGCTGGAGGAGTCGCCGATCAAGCCGGTCACCAGCGGCCCAGGGCCGACCCCCGCGAGATTCATCACCAGCAGCGCGAACGCGACCGTGGTCGAGCGCGCCGCGGTGGGAGCGAGCTCCTGGATGGCGGCGAAGAGTGGTCCGAACCAGGCCGTCGTGCCGGCGCAGGCGAGAAACCAGCAGGGCCAGAAGAGCGGCGTCGCGACCGGCAGCAGGTAGAAACCGGCGCTGAACGGGGCGAAGAACAGGGTCATGGCCACCAGGCTCCAGAGGCGGCCCTGGGCGGATCGTCGCGCGCACCAGTCGGCGAACCACCCACCGGCGAGATTCCCCAGCAGGCCGGCAGCGACCGCCATGATCCCCGCGAGATACGCCGCGTGCGCGAAAGCGAAACCGCGCTCCTCGACCAGCCAAGTGACGACCAGCAGGGCGGCTCCCGAGCCGTAGACCAGCAGCGTGCCGCCGGCGACCACGAGGAGCAGGGCGGGACGGCGGATCACCGCGCGGCCGGCCTCGCGGGAGAGTCGCCAGAGCGACGGAAGCTCGGGCGCCGAGGTGGAAGAACGGCGCGGCGGTTCACGCAGGAGCAGGAGTACGAGGGCGGCGGCGAGGCCGAGCAGGCCGAGCCCCAGGAAGCACGCCCGCCAGCCGTAGCGCGGCGCCACGTAGCCGGCCGCGATCAGGCTCGCCGCGGTGCCGAGCGGAATGCCGGCGTAGTAGACGCCGGTGGCGAGGCCGAGCCGGCGACGGGGGAAGGCGTCGCCGAGCATCGACAGGGCCGCCGGGGTGAGCGTCGCCTCCCCGACGCCGACCAGGATTCGCGGGATGGCGAGGTGCAGGAATCCCTTGGCGAGTCCCGAGATCGCGGTCATCGCGCTCCACAGGGCGAGGCCGCCGGCGACCAGTGGGAACCGCGGCCAGCGGTCCGCCGCGAGCCCGAGAAACAGGCCGACCAGGCTGTAGAGCACGACGAAGCCGAAGCCGGCCAGCAGGCCGATCTCGGCCCGGGTCAGGCCGAGGTCGGCGATGAGCAGGGGCGCCAGGCTCGCGATGAGCGAACGGTCGACGAAGTTGAGGACGTTGAGCAGGGTGAGGAAGGCGAGCAGCCCCCAGGCGGAGCCTGGCGTCGGGGTGTGGGGCGTCGGGGTCGTCATGTCGGCCTCAGGCGTCGCGCGGACAACGAGATTCCGGCGACCCGCGGGCGATCGACGGTGCACGGCCCCGGGGGTCCTGCCCCGGGGCCGGCGACCGCGAAGCGGCGTCAGGCCCCCGAACGGCGCGTGGTAGCATGCCATCAAGTCACCCTCGCCCGGTCGAAGCACCCAAGAAGATCGGGCGCACGGACAGGCCATGACGTCCATCCGACTCCGGACAGAGATTCCCGGCCCGCGCTCCCGCGCGCTCATGGAGCGGCGGCGGGCGGCGGTCGCGGCGGCGCTCGGCCAGGTGACGCCGGTCTTCGCCGAGCGCGCCCGAGGGGCGTTGCTGGAAGACGTCGACGGCAACACCCTGCTCGACTTCACCGGCGGCATCGGCACGCTGAACGTCGGCCACGCGCATCCCGCCGTGGTCGAGGCCGCCCGGGCCCAGCTCGAGAAGTTCACCCACACCTGTTTCGCGGTCGCGCCCTACGAGAGCTACATCGAGCTCGCCGAGCGGCTGAACCGCCTGCTGCCCGGGGCGCACGAGAAGAAGACGATGCTGGCCTCGAGCGGCGCCGAGGCGGTCGAGAACGCGGTGAAGATCTGCCGCCGGGCGAGCGGCCGCGAGGGCGTGCTGGTCTTCGAGCATGCCTTCCACGGCCGGACGCTGCTCGGCCTCTCGATGACCAGCAAGGTCAAGCCCTACAAGCTCGGGTTCGGCCCCTTCGTGCCCGAGATCTACCGTTTCCCCTTCCCCTACCTCTACCGCCGGGATCGGCCGGCCGACGAAGCCACGTTCCGTGCCGAGCTCGAGGAGTTCTTCGCCACCCATGTCGCCCCCGAGAAGCTCGCCTGCGTGGTCATCGAGCTGGTGCTGGGCGAAGGCGGCTTCATCCCGGCGCCGGCGGCGTTCCTGCGCGCCCTGGTCGAGCTCTGCCGGCGGCACGACATCCTGCTGGTCGCCGACGAGATCCAGACCGGTTTCGGGCGCACCGGGAAGATGTGGGCCGCGGAGCACTACGGGCTGGTTCCCGACGTCGTGACCCTGGCGAAGTCGCTCGCCGGCGGGCTGCCGCTCTCGGCGGTCGTCGGGCGCGCCGATCTGATGGACGCGGCGCAGGTGGGGGGCCTCGGCGGGACCTACGTCGGCAATCCGGTGGCGTGCGCCGCGGCGCTCGCCGTGCTCGACCTCTTCGCCGACGGCACGCTCGTCGCCCGCGCCGAGGCCCTGGGGCGGAAGATCGAGACCGCGTTCGCGGCGCTCGCCGAGCGCGTGCCGGCGATCGGCGACGCGCGCGGCCTGGGCGCGATGCGCGCCCTCGAGCTGGTCAAGGACCGCACCACCAAGGAGCCGGACAAGGAGCTCACCCAGGCGGTGGTCCGCAAGGCTTACGAGCGTGGGCTGCTGCTCATCTCGGCCGGCACCCATGGCAACGTGATCCGTACGCTGATGCCGCTCGTCATCACCGACGAGCAGCTGGAAGAGGGACTGGGGGTCCTGGAGCATGCGCTTCGCTGAGCGTTTCTCCCGCACCTTCTTCAGCGATCCGTAGCGCGCCGCGCGCGAGATGGGCGGCGACGACCACGGACCGGTGAACCGAGGGAGCGCATCATGAATCGAGACGAGCTACTCCGCGAATCGCAGCGCTGGCTGGACGTCATCGCCTCGCCGAAGTTCTCCGACGACGAGAAGCACCGTCTGATCCAGGAGACGACGGACAACTTCAACTTCTACTACAACCGCGGTTATCTCGAGTACCGGAAGTCCCTGATCGAGATGCGCGACGAGCCGGCGCTCGAGTGGGAGGGTCAGGGCTCGCTGCTCTACGACCTCACCGGCCGGCGCTTCATCGACTGCCTCGGCGGCTACGGGATCTACAGCGCCGGCATCCGCCACCCCAAGATCGTCAAGGCGGTGGCCGACCAGCTCGCGCGCATGCCGCT
>CAYZWR010000155.1:0-6373 GCA_964481735.1 uncultured Thermoanaerobaculia bacterium | reverse complement strand
GCGAGGACGCTGGTCTGGCGGGTCACCCCGGTGAGATCGCCGAGCGGCACCAGGATGGGCAGCGAGAGCGCGGCCTGGCCGCTTCCCGAGGGCACGATGTAGGAGAGCAGGATCTGCACGACGTAGATCCCGGCGACGGTCGCCCAGGAGGGCAGCCCGCGCACCGCGTCGACGAGCGCCGCCAGGATCGCGTCGGTGACCTCGGCGCCGTCGAAGATCACCAGCACGCCGCGCGCCAGCCCGACGACCAGCGCGGCGCCGGCGAAGCCCGCCGCGCCCTTGACGAACTCCTCCGCGGTGCGGTCGGCGCCCAATCCTCCGACCCAGCCGGAGAGGATGGCGACGGCGAGGAAGAGCCCGGAGAGCTCGGCGAGTCCCCAGCTCCAGCGCAGGCAGCCCACCACCAGCACGCCGAACGCCGCGACCAGGACGCCCAGGGCCGCGGCCTGACGTCCGGCGAGCCGGACCGGCGTGTGGGCGGCGGCGGACGCCGCCGACGGCGGCGCGCGATGGCGGCGGGCGTACCAGGAGACGTAGAGGATGGTCACCAGGGTGAGCGTCGTCCAGACGACGAGGCGAAAGCCGATCCCCGAGTAGAGCGGCAGGCCCGCGATCGACTGCCCGACGCCGACCGTGAAGGGGTTGAGAAAGGCCCCGGCGAAGCCCGCGCCGGCGCCGACCAGCGCGATCGCCCCGCCGACCACCTCGTCGTAGCCCAGCCGGCGCGCCAGCAGGACGAGCCCGGGCAGGAAGGGCAACGTCTCCTCCGCCATCCCGATGGTTCCGCCACCCAGCGCGAAGAGCAGCATCAGGGCCGGCAGGACGAGCTCGCCGCGCCCGCGCGCCGCCGCGACCACGGTCGAGATCGACGCTTCGAGCGCACCGGTCGCGGAGAGGACGCCGAAAGCGCCGCCGAGCAGGAAGAGGAAGAAGACGATCGGCGCGGTCGCCGCGAGGCCGCGCGGATAGGCGAGCAGCACGTCGCCGACCCCGGCCGGCTGGCGCTCGACCGCGTGGAAGGAGCCGGGATCGACCAACACCCTTCCCCCCGCCTCCTGCCGCGCGTACTTGCCCGCCGGCAGCAGGTGGGTGAGCACCGCCGCGACGACGATCAGCGAGAAGAGCAGGACGAAGGTGTGCGGAACGCGGAGCTTCACTGCGCACCACCGGCGCAGAACTCGAGCGCCAGGGCGGCGTAGAGTTGCGCGGCCTCGCGCAGCTCGTCGAGCGGCAGCGCCTCGCGCGGCGAATGCGCGAGCGCGAGGTCGCCCGGACCCAGGATCACGGTCGGAATGCCCGCGAATCCGGCGAGCAGGGCGCCGTCGGTCCAGGCGGGGAAGGTCACGAGCTCGCTCGCCTCGCCGCGCAGACGGAGGAAAGCGGCCTGCGCGGCGCGCACCAGGAGCGACTCCGGGGAGGTCACCAGGGCGACGTGCACCAGGCCGCCCATGCCGCCGGGCACCCGGCGCACCGCGGTGGCGAGCCCGGGGAAGGCATGCTCGACCCGGGTCAGCAGCTCGACCAGCTCGCCGGTGATCACGTGGTAGTTCTCGCCGGGAACCGTGCGGCGATCGAGCTGCAGGGTGCAGGCGGCGGCGACGGTGGAGGGTTGATCGCCGCCCCGGATGGTCCCCAGGTTGAGCGTCGGCGCGCCGAGGATGGCATGGCGCCGCGCGTGCAGCCGCGGCTTGAGGTCGCTCTCGAGCAGGGCGATGAACATGCCGGCCGCCGAGATCGCGTTGATCCCCTGGCCGGGGGTACCGCCGTGCGCGGCGCGCCCCTGGAACATGACCTCGAGCCACTCCAGCCCCTTGTGGCCGATCGCCAGCCGGTTGCCGGTCGGCTCGCCGACCACCGCGGCATCGGCGCGGAAGCTGGTCTCCACCAGCTGCTCGGCGCCCCGGCTCTCCATCTCCTCGTCGATCACCGCGGCGAAGGTCACCCGGCCGGCCGGCAGGCGTCCGGCGAGGGCGGCGACCGCGGTCGACATCGCCGCCAGCGCCCCCTTCATGTCGACCGCGCCGCGGCCCACCAGGCGGCCGTCGCGCACCTCGCCGGCGAGCCCGAAGCCGGGATCGTCCGCGTTGACCGGCACGGTGTCGGTGTGGCCGCAGAGCAGCAGGTGGCGGCCGGGCCGGCTCCCCTCGACGCTGACCAACAGGTTGGGCCGCCCGGGCGCGATCTCCTCGAGCTGGACGCCGAGGTCCCGTTCGCCGAAGAAGCGCCCGAGGGCCAGCGCGACGCGCTCTTCCTGCCGCTCGATGCCGGGATGACTGGGGATCCGCACGAGCTCGGCGGCGAGCTCGACCGGCGACAGCCGATCGATCTCGGCGAGCACCTCGCGAACGAGGCCGTCGTCGGACATGGTGGCTTCAGTCTAGCTCAGGCGGAGGGTGCCGGATCTTCCAGTAGGATGCACGGAATGCCCGCGAGTCGAGGCGAGCCGCGCGTCGAGCTGGTGCGCGGACTGGGGGTCTGGGACGGCACGCTGCTCACCGTCGGCAGCGTGATCGGCACCGGCATCTTCCTGGTGTCGAGCGACATCGCGCGGGTGCTGCCGCACGGCGGCCTGCTGCTCGCGGTCTGGCTGCTCGGCGGCCTGCTCTCGCTCGCCGGCGCCCTCACCTACGCCGAGCTCGGCGCGATGTACCCGCGCGCCGGCGGCATCTACCTCTTCGTGCGCGAGGCCTACGGTCCGCTCTCCGGCTTCCTCTACGGCTGGGCGAGCTTCCTGGTCATCATGTCCGGCGGCATCGCCGCGATCGCGGTCGGCTTCGGCGAGTACCTCGGTGCCTTCTTCCCCTACTTCTCCACCGCGCACGTCCTCGCCTCACGGAGCATCGGCGCGTGGACCTGGACGCTCTCCGGCGGCCAGCTCGCCGGAGTCGGCGCGATCCTGCTGCTCACCGCGATCAACCACTTCGGTCTGCGGCACGGCGCGGCGGTGCAGAATCTGATGACCGCGCTCAAGATCGGCGCCATTCTCGCCTTCGCGGCCTTCGGCTTCCTGGCGCCGGCCCAGGCCGCGCCGGGCCTCACCGCACCACTGCCGCCGGTGCACCTCGCCGGCGCGCTCGGGGTCGCGATGATCGCCGCGCTGTGGACCTACGACGGCTGGTACGGTCTCACCTTCTCGGCCGGGGAGATGAAGAACCCGGGCCGCTCGCTGCCGCTCGGCCTGGTCGCCGGAACCGGCATCGTGACCCTGCTCTACCTGGTGCTCAACTGGATCTACCTGCGCGCCATCCCGGTCGAGCGCATGGGCGCCGAGAGCCGCATCGGCGAGGCCGCCGCCGCCGCCCTGTTCGGGCCTGGCGGGGCGCGCTGGCTGGCGGCCGCGGTGCTGGTCTCGACCTTCGGCTGTCTCGCCGGGACGATCCTCTACAGCTCGCGCATCTACCAGCCGATGGCCGACGACGGGGTCTTCTTCCGCGGCCTGGCGAAGATCGATCCGGTCCACCGCGTGCCGGCGCGCAGCCTCTGGGCGCAGTCGATCTGGTCCGCCCTGCTCGCCCTCTCGGGCACCTACAACCAGCTCTACACCTACGTGATCTTCGTCGCCGTCCTCTTCCACGTCGCGACCGGCGCCGCGATCTTCGTCCTGCGACGGAAGGCGCCGGATCTTCCCCGCCCCTACCGCGCCTGGGGCTATCCCTGGGTGCCCCTCGCCTTCATCGGCGCTTCGGTCGTCCTGGTGGCGAACACCCTCCTCGAACGGCCGGTCGAGTCGCTCCTCGGACTCGGCCTGGTGGCTGCCGGCCTGCCCGCCTACGCCTGGTGGCGCCGGCGGTGAGCCTCAGATCCTCCCCGACAGGGCGAGGCTGACGCTGCGCCCGACCGCGAAGTCCGCGGCGTTGTCGGGCACGATGTAGAGCTCGTCCGTGAGGTTGCGCGCCATCAGCCGGAGCTCCAGCCGGTCGGAGAACCGGAAGCCGCCGCCGAGGTCGAAGAGCTCGTAGCTCGCGCGCGCGAGCTCGGTCGGTCCCGGGTCGTCGTGCTCGCCGACCGCGGTGGCGCGCGCGAAGAGGAAGAGACGGCCGAACGAGCGGCGCAGCGTCACCCAGCCGTTCGGCGGCGCGATGTCGTCGATCGTCGCTCCGCCATCCGTCTCGCCACGCGAGACCGCCAGACCCGCCTCGAGCGTCCAGCCCTCGCCGAACGCGGTCTGCAGCTCGAGCTCGATCCCCTCGATCGCCGCCTCGCCCCGGTTGCGGAAGAAGAAGTCGTTGCCGATGGCGTAGCGCTCGATGAGTTCCTCGATCGCGTAGCGGTAGACGAAGATCCCGATCGCCGTCCGGCCCCTGCCCCAGCGGGTCGCGAGATCGAACTGCAGGCTGGTCTCCGGATCGAGATCGGGATTGCCGGTCACGAAGCCGCGCCCCGACGGCCCGCGGAAGAAGCGGTCCGAGAGGGTCGGCGAGCGGAAACCGCGCGCTGCCTGCAGCGTCGTCGTCCAGCCGGCGAAGGGCCCGGCGGTGAACGACAGGTTCCCCGACAGGGCGTCGTGATCGATCGACTGGTCGCCGAAGTAGCCCCCCCGGTTCTCGGTCGCGACCCGGTCGCCACGCAGACCGAGACCCAGGCTGAAGCGCTCCGCGAGCGGACGGCTCCAGCTCGCGAACAAGCCGCCGTCGATCTGCTCTGCCTGCTCGATCGACACCGTACGGTCGACGCGCACCACCGTCGTCGCGTCTTCCGCGTAGCGCACCTGCGACGTGAGCGAGCTCAGATCGAAACGCGAGACGAGGTCGAGTCCGGTCTGCAGCCGCCCCCCGGCGAGCTCGCGGGTGGCGACCAGCCGCAAGGCGCCGTCGTCGGCGTCGGTGTCGGAGCTGTCGATCCGCCGGTTCGAGGTCGCGGTCGGCGCGCGGTCACGATCCAGGACGATGTGGTAGGCGCCGAGGAAGAGCGTCGCCTCGAGCGACTCCCATCCCTTCACGCTGCCGATCCAGGAGAGCGTCAGCCGGTCGGAGTCCTCCAGGGGATAGACGGAGCGGATCTGGCGCGAGTCGATCGCCGCCTTGCCGAGGTCGTCGACCCGGTCGATCTGCAGTCCGAGGCGGAACCTGCCCCCGCCGACCGGCAGGGCATAGCGCAGCGCACCGCCGTAGCCGGTATAGGCCGAGTTGAAGATCTCCTCGCCGCCGCCCCTCTGGGAGTCGTCGGCGTCCCGCCAATGGCCTTCCACGAGCAGGGCGCCGGAGCCGAGGCCGGTCGAGGCCGAAGCGAACGCCGAGCCCTCGTCGAGGGCGCCGCCCGCCGCCTCCAAACCATAGGTCATCGCGAAGCCGTCCGGCTCGGGATCGCGGGTGACCGCGTTGAGCACGCCGCCGAAGGCGTCCGAGCCGTAGACCACCGAGCCGGGGCCGCGCAGGACCTCGACCGAAGCGAGGCTCGCCGGGTCGATGAAGGTGGCCGAAGGTCCCGCCCGGCGCTCGGCGGTCACGCGCGCCCCATCCACCAGGATCAGCGTCCTGCCGCGGCCGAGATTGCGCAGCGCCGGCACCGAATCCGCGCCGTCGCCCAGTTTCGAAGCGCCGGCCACCGATTCGAGCGCCTGATAGAGCCGCTGCGGCGCCCGCTGCTCGAGCTCCTCGCGCGTCAGCACGGTCGCCGCGCTGCCCGGCAGCAGCTCGAGCGACGGCGCCACGCCGGAGACCACCGTGACGCTCTCGCGCACCACCCGAGCGAGGCGGAGAGACCGGTTCTCGAGCGACGTCACCTCGAGCGGCGCCGAGACCTCGCCGGCAGGCGAGGTGGCCACCAGGGAGAACGGCAGCGCGGGCGCCGGGTCGAGCGCGAATCGCCCGTCGCCATCGGCCAGCACCGCGAGCGGCCGGCCGACGATGGCCACGGAGTAGCCCGCCGCCGGCTCCCCGTCCGGCAGCAGCAGGATGAGCTCGATCGCGGCCTGCGCCGGAGCGGCGACGAGCAGCACGAGCGCCGCTGCGGCGAGCAGCGGAGTCAGCGACAGCGCGCAGCGCGGCATGGGCGGCTGGAGCTACTCCTCGGCCATGTGCGGATAGGCGACCTCGCGCGGCGAGACGAACGTCTCCTTGATCGCGCGCTGCGAGGTCCAGCGCATGAGGTTGGCCGCGGCGCCCGCCTTGTCGTTCGTCCCGGAAGCGCGCGCGCCGCCGAAGGGCTGCTGTCCGACCACCGCGCCGGTCGGCTTGTCGTTGACGTAGAAGTTGCCCGCCGCGTGACGCAGGCTGCCGAGCGCTTCATCAATCACCTGCCGGTCGCGCGCAAACACCGCGCCGGTCAGCGCATACGGCGATGAGGTATCGACCAGCCGCAGCGCCTCGTTCCAGTCGTCGTAGACGTGCAGCGTCACCACCGGGCCAAAGATCTCTTCGCACATCAGCTTGTG
>CAYZWR010000154.1:0-6379 GCA_964481735.1 uncultured Thermoanaerobaculia bacterium | reverse complement strand
CGACTCGTCGAAGGCGTCGTAGTAGCGGCCACCGGAGAAATCGGCGATGCCGTCGACGCACGGATAGAGGGCGGAACAGCCCGGACATCGGAGCGCTGCCGACGCCGCGAGCAGGGCGGAGCGGCAGGCCGGGCAGACCAGCGACGGTGCGGATTCGACCGCGGTTCCAGCTTGCGAGGGCGCGCTCATGGGCTTTCGAAGTGTAGTGCAGACCCCTGTAGGATGGGCTCGCCGGAGGCCGTGATGAGAGCCCGATCTTCGTTCGGACAGCGCACCCTGCCGGGGGAGTACTTCACCTCGCCGGAGATCTACGCCACGGAGCGCGAGCGGATCTTCGGCCGGTGCTGGTTGCTCGCCGGGCACCTCTCGGAGCTCGCGCGGCCCGGGAGCTACTTCCTCGCCGAGGTGGACCGCGAGAGCGTCGTGGTGTTGCGCGACGGCGACGGGAAGGTCGGCGCCTTCCACAACGTCTGCCGGCACCGCGGCAGCCGCCTCTGCACGGCGCCGCGGGGCGAGGTGGGGCACGCCATCCAGTGCCCGTACCACGCCTGGACCTACGGCCTGGACGGGGCGCTGCGCGCCGCGCCGAACATGGCCGACGTGGCGGGCTTCGAGCGCGCCGACCACCCGCTCCGCCCGGTCGCGGTCGACACCTGGGAGGGCTTCGTCTTCGTCAGCCTCGACGACGAACCGCCGCCGCTCGCCGAGGCGCTCGCGCCGCTCGGGGCGCGGTTCGCGGCCTGGCGCCTCCCCGAGCTCGTCTCGGTCCACCAGACGACCTACGAGGTCGACGCCAACTGGAAGCTCTTCTTCCACAACTACAGCGAGTGCTACCACTGCCCGACGGTGCATCCCCATCTCAACAAGCTGACCCCGTACCGCAACAGCGAGAACGACCTCGACGAGGGCGCGGTGCTCGGCGGACCGATGTGGATGACCAACCCGGAGGGGAGCATGACGATGCACGGCGGGCGCTGCGCCGCGCCGTTCGCCGGGCTCTCCGAGGCCGAACGCGGGCGGGTCTACTACTACACCCTCTTCCCCAGCGCCTTCCTGTCCCTCCATCCGGACTACGTGCTGGTGCATCGCGCCCGGCCGCTGGCGATCGACCGGACGCGCATCGTCTGCGACTGGTTCTTCCATCCCGAGGCGGTGGCCGCGCCAGGCTTCGATCCGCAGCCGGCGATCGACTTCTGGGATCTGACCAACCGGCAGGACTGGGAGCTCTGCGCCAACACCTACCTGGGGGTCTCCTCGCGGGCTTGGCAGCCGGGGCCCTACGCCGAGCTCGAGAGCCAGCTCGCGGCCTTCGACCGCCAATACCTGCGCGCGCTCGGCCCCACCGAAGCGCCACGCGTCGCGCTGCAACGCGGGGAGTAGGCCATCTCCCGGCTGCCGCCCCCGCGTGGGCACGAGCTCGACGAGCACGGGCCCTCCTACTCGACGCTGGCCGATCAGGCGCGGGTCTTGAAGCAGCTCGCCGACGGCGTCGCGGGGCGCGACGTGCTGGGCGAGATCTGCCGCATCGCCGCCGAGCGCTTCGCCGGCGTCGGCTGCGCGGTGCTCTCGCTCGAGACGGAGAGCAAGAAGGTCGAGCTGCTCGCTTCCGCGGCGGTCGCCCCGCCCTTCGTCGCGGCGCTGGGGAGCCTCGGCGCCGCGGCGGCGCGCCGCATCTTCCCGGCGCTGGTCGACGGCACGGCCCGATTCTGCGAGGCGATGAGCGAGGATCCGCAGTTCGCGCCGCTCCAGGCCGCCGCCGCGGCGAGCGGGCTCGAGGCCTGCTGGAGCGCGCCGATCCGCGCGCCGTCGGCAGGCGGGGCGCCGCCCGCCGTGGTCGGCCTGGTCTGCCTGGTCCAGCCCGAGCGCAAGCGACCGGCGCCGCGCGGCGCGAAGGTGCTGGAGCTCCTCGCCGCGCTCGCCGGCCTGGCGCTCGAGCGGGAGCGCGCCAGCCGGACCTCGCAGCGCGAGCGCTGGATCGATCCACTGACCCGGTTGCCCGGTCGCCAGCTCTTCGAGCGGCTGCTCGGGCACGCGATCGACTTGGCGAGCCCCGAGAAGGACCGCTTCGCGGTGCTGCAGATCGACCTCGACCGCTTCCTGGAGATCAACGACACCTACGGCTTCCGGGTGGGCGACTTCCTGCTCTCGAGCTTCGCGCAACGCCTGCAGCGCGCCCTGCGGCGCAACGACCTCGCGGCGCGCCTCGAAGGGGACTGCTTCGTCCTGTTGTTGCGCATGGAGAAGGACGCCGAGGAGGTCGAGCAGGTCGCGGCGCGCTTCCGCACCGAGGGGCGACAGGCCTTCGAGGTCGAGACGCACCGCATTCCGCTCACCTGCAGCCTCGGGGTCGCGGTCTATCCGTGGGACGGCCTGCAGGCGCAGACCCTGATCGGCAACGCCGAAGTCGCGCTGCGCGCGGCTCGGACCGGCGGCGGCGACCGCTACCAGATCTATAGCGCCGGTCTGCGCGCCGGCGAAGCCGCGGCGCGGGTCGCCACGCCGGGGCCGGCGAGCGAGGCCCCGCGCCTCGAGGAGCTCGAACTGGTCTGGGAGCCGGTCTTCGAGACCGCGAGCCGCAAGTTCGCCGGCTTCAGCGCGCGGCTCGCCTGGCGCCGGCCGGGAGGCTCGCGCGCCGGCGCTTCCGATTTCTGGCGCGCCGCGGCGCAGTCCGGTCTGACCGCCGCGGCCTCCCGCTGGCAGCTGCGCAACGCCCTGCTCGACCATCAGCGCTGGAGCGCGTCGCCGGGAGAGGGCCCGACGCTCTCGTTGCCGGTCGCTGCCCAGCAGCTCGCCGGTGAGGGCTTCGTCGGCACGGCGCTCGAGCTCCTCGCCGAGTGCCGTGTCGCGCCCTCGCGCGTCGCTTTCGAGGTGCCGGTGGTGGCCCTCGGGCGGGACGCCGAAACCCACCTGCCGCGGCTCGCCGAGCTGGCGCGCGCCGGCTGCGCCCTCGAGCTCACCGGAGTGGGCGGCGGCAACCTGCCGCTCGACTCCCTCGCCGAGCTCGTCTTCCGGGTCTGGAAGCTCGATCCCTACCTGACCCGCACCGCGCGTCTGCGGCCGGCGAACGGGCTCCTGGTCAACGGGTTGGTGGCGTTCGTCCACGCGCTGGGTGGCCTGATCCAGGCCGAGCAGGTGGACGACCCGATGGACCTGGGCTGGCTCGGCGTCCATCGGGTCGATCTCGCCCAGGGTCCGGCGCTCCGCCGCCCGATGACCGGCGACCAGGTGCGGCGCTTCCTCGCCGAAGGGGCCCGCGCGGTCGAACCGCGTTGACCGGCGGCGCTCAGCGCCGCTCGCGGCTCCGCAGCTCGAGGTCGCGCATCAGGGGCCGCAGGTCGATGCACTGGCCACCGAGGCACTGCTGCCCGAGCGGACATCCGGATCGCGAGGTGCAAGTGAGCTCCGACCGCTCCTTGCAGAGATGGACGATGAACCGGCCGGGTTCCGCGGAGGGGAAGCCGAAACAGGATTCATCGGCTTCGCACAGGCTCACGCAGCGGTGGTCGGCGGCGCACAGGCTGCAGGGCGAGCACTGACCGGCGTTGCGGCACTCGACGGCGCGACACGAGCCCTCGCTGCAGACCGCCCGGGCGCCGCACTCGTCGTCGGAGACGCAGGCCACGCGGCGGCACTCACCCTCCCGGCAGACCTCGCCCCCGACGCAATCGGTGTCCCGCGAGCAGGCGACCCGCTGGCATTGATTGCGCTCGCAGGCGAAGTTCGTTGCGCAGTCGCCGTTGTCGACGCACTCGCCGCGCGAACAGCGCCCCTCGATGCAGGACATCCAGGAGGCGCAATCCGCATCCTCGTTGCAAGCAGTGCCAACGGGAGGCCCGGGCTCGGTGCACCGCCCCGAGGAGGAGCAGAACTCCGCGCCGAAGCACTGGTCGGCGGCGTCGCACGACTTCGGCAGGGGATCGCAATGGCCAGCCCCTTCGTCGCAGCCGCAACCGGGCCACCAATCGAACCAGCACGCCTCGTGGTTCGGGCAGTCGGAGTCCTCGTCGCAGGGCAGCTCGCTGGTCACCTGGGGCGACTGGGCGCTGGCGGTAGCGGCGCCGAAGAGCACGAACGACAGCAGCAGGGTCGGGAGCACGAAGGAGCGCATCGAGCGAACTCTCCTTTCCACGCGAGCGCCCCCGGGAGGTTGCTCCGGCAAGGCTCGCTACGGCACGGCGGGATCGGACTTGGCGCAACCTGCCACAGTCCGGTCAGCCGGTCAAGGAGCGCTCAACGCGAGAGGACGAAGCCGAGCACGAGCAGCGCGGCGAGGATCGCGGCGGCGATCTTCACCCAGCTCCAGGGGGCCGTGCCGGTGGCCTTGGCGGTGACGCCGTTGACCACGTAGCGGAAGCTCCTGCCGGCGTACTCGTAGGCGGCGATCCAGACCGGAACGAGACCGCTCTTGTACCGCCAGTTGGCGTAGACGGTCTCGACGCGGAGATTGCGGCACTCGTCACCCGGCACCTCGGCGCGACAGGCGCGACGCAGGGTCTCGTCCATCCGCGAGCGCGCCGCGGCGTGCGCCTCGGCGAGCCCGACGGCGTACTCCTCGGCGAGGAACCCCGCGAGGTAGCCCGGGTCGTAGCGCGCCAGGCGATCGGTGGGGAAGGGTTCGAGGGCCCGCGCGGTCGCGGCGTCGAGGCCGCGCGAGGCGGGCACCGGCAGGTCGTCGAAGCGATGCTCGAGGACGCCGGAGACCGGACGCCAGGTCACCCGAGCGTTCTTCCCCGAGCCGTGGCGCGTGCCCGAGTCGGCCGACCAGCGCGAGCGGCTGTCGGCGTCGAAGGTCCAGACCGGAACGTAGACGCCCTGGATCCCGGTGAGCGCGGCGCGCCGGCCGAGATCGTTCGGGCGGAACCAGAGGCTGGCGAGCCAGCCGCGGAAGCGTTGCAGCGCGTCGTTGCGCTCGATGGCGAACGGCAGCACGCCCGCGGGCCGCACCAGGTCGGGATCGGGGGGCGCCGCGACCACGGCGGCGGTGCCGCAGAAGGCGCAATGCCGGGCGGCCACGCCGGGCTCGAAGGTCTCGACCGCGCCGCACTTGGTGCAGCGCACCGCCTTGCGCTCGGCGCCCCAGCCGAGGTTCTCCGGGCGCGCGAGACCGCTCTCGAGGTCCTGCTCGGCGATCGCCGGAACGGCGAAGCGCGCCGCGTCCGTCGCTTCCGGCGCGTCCGCCGCAGGGTCGGCCACGTCGCGCTCGAAGCCGCAGTAGCCGCAGCGCAGCCGGGCGCGCCGCGGGTCCCAGTTCACCTCGGCGCCGCACTGCGGGCAGGGGAACTTGCGGAGCTCCGCGGCGACGGCCGGCGGAGACGTCTCGATCGCCACGTCGATCGGCCGGCCCGCCTCAGCTCGCCGGGGGCGGGGGCGGCGGGGGCGGCGAGGATCCCGCCGCGAAGCCGGGGTAGCTCGCGATCGGCTGCCAGCCCGGGGCGCCCGGGCACCAGGCGAGGGTCGAGGGGAGCACCTGTCCGGCGGCGAGCATGGCGCGCAGCGCCTCGTCGGTGTACGGGCCGTAGGTCTTGCCCTCGACCGCGAGGGACCAGCGCGCCGCGGTGGGCGGCGGAGGCGGCGCGGCGCCGATCCCGGGCGCCGCGCCGGCACCGGTCATCGCTTGCGCCATCATCTGCCCCATCGCCACGCCGGCGCCGACGCCGACCCCGGCGCCCGCCAGGCCGCCCGGGTTCTCCGCCGCCTTGCCGATCGCCTCGGCGGCCTGCAGCTGGGTGTACTGCTGCATGCGGTCGCCGAGCACGCCCAGCTTGGAGCGCTGATCGATCGCCTTCTCGACCTCCTCGGGGAGCGAGACGTTCTCGATGAAGAAGCGGGCGAGCTCGAGACCGAAGCCGGCGAACTCGGGGGTGAGCAGCCGCTTGCCGGTGTCCGAGAGCTCGTCGTAGTGCGCCGCGAGGTCGAGCGCCGCGACCTTCGACTCGGCGAGGGCGTCGGAGAGCCGCGAGAGGATCGTGGAGCGCAGCTGGCCGGCGATCTCGTCGGTCGAGGTCAGCCCCTGCGTCCCGACGATCGCCGCGAAGAACTGCTTGGCGTCGGCGACCCGCATGGCGTAGGTGCCGTAGGCGCGCAGGCGGATCATGCCGAACTCGGCGTCGCGCATCATGACCGGATTGGTGGTGCCCCACTTGAGGTCGGTGAACAGGCGGGTGTTGAAGAAGTAGACCTCGGCCTTGAACGGGCTCTGGAAGCCGTACTTCCAGCCGCGCAGAGTGGTGAGGATCGGCACGTTCCGGGTCTGGATCTCGTGCCGGCCGGGGCCGAAGAGGTCGGCCGCCTGGCCCTCGTTGACGAACAGCGCCACCTGGTTCTCGCGCACCACGAGCTGCGCGCCCATCTTGATCTCCTGGTTGTAGACCGGGAAGCG
>CAYZWR010000153.1:0-6588 GCA_964481735.1 uncultured Thermoanaerobaculia bacterium | reverse complement strand
GGAGCCCCGCGTGCTGAGACTCCCCCCCTTCCGTCTCCATCAACCCACCTCGCTCGGCGAGGCGACGCGCATCCTCGCCGCCGAGGGTTCTGCGGCGCGCCTCGTCGCCGGCGGCACCGACCTCTGGCCCAACCTGAAACGCCGTCACCAGAAGGCGGCGGCGGTCGTCTCGCTCACCCGGATCGCCGAGCTCGCCGGCGTCGCGACCGACGGCGGCCTGCGCATCGGAGCCACCGCCGTCCTCGCGGACCTGGAGCGCCACCCCGCGCTCCGTGAGCGCTATCCGGCGCTCGCCGCGGCCATCGCGTCGATCAGCTCGCCGGTGCTGCGCCATCAGGGCACGCTCGGCGGCAACCTCTGTCTCGACACGCGCTGCACCTACTACAACCAGAACGAAGAGTGGCGCCGGTCGATCCACTACTGCATGAAGGCCGAGGGGACGACCTGCTGGGTCGCCCCCTCCTCGCCGCGCTGCTGGGCGGTCGCCTCCGCCGACTCGGTGCCGATGCTGATCGCCCTCGGCGCGCGCGTCCGGCTGGTCGCTCGCGACGGCGAGCGCGAGCTCCCGCTCGACGCGCTCTACCGGGACGACGGGATCGACTATCTCGCCAAGCGCGCCGACGAGGTCCTCACCACGATCGCCGTGCCGGCCGAGAGCGACGCCCGCCATCTCCGGACCGCGTTCTTCAAGCTGCGCCGCCGCGGATCGATCGACTTCGGGGTCCTCTCCGTGGCCGTCGCCTTGCGCATGGAAGGCGAGCGGGTCGCCGAGGCGCGCATCGTCCTCGGATCGGTCGGCTCCTCCCCGGTGACCGCGGCCGAAGCGGAGCGCCTGCTCGTCGGCCGGCCGCTCGACGAGGATTCGATCCGCGCCGCCGCCGCCACGACGCGCGCCGCCGCCACGCCGATGGACAACACCGACCTCGATCCGCGATGGCGCGGTCAGGTCACCCCGGTCTACGTCGAGCGGACCCTCCGCGCCGCGGCGGGCTCGCGCTAGTGCACTTTCAACCCGCTCAGCCAGGAGCCAACATGAGACGGTCCGCCGCGCTCTGCATCGCGCTCGCCGCCGCCCCGCACCTCCCCGCCCTCGCGCAGGAGACTCCGCTCGCCTTCACCGGGGCGCGGATCCTCACCGTCTCGCGAGGCGAGATCGCGCGCGGCACGCTCGTCGTGCAGCACGGCAAGATCCTGGCGGTCGGCGCCGGGGTGGTCATCCCGGAAGGCGCCCTCGTCCGTGACGTCTCCGGCCGGGTGCTGATGCCCGGCCTGGTCGATACGCATTCGCACATCGGCCAGGTCGCCGGCGCGGATTCGAGCGCCCCGATCCAGCCCGACGTGCGGGCGCTCGACGGAGTGAACGTGCGCCACTCCGGAATCCAGAAGGCGCAGGCGGGAGGCATCACCACCGCCAACGTGATGCCCGGATCGGGGCACCTGCTGAGCGGCCAGACGGTCTACCTCAAGCTCCGGGACGGCTCGACCCTCGACGACCTGGCGATCCGTTGGGCCGACGGCACGATCGCCGGCGGGATGAAGATGGCGAACGGCACGAACTCGCGACGCGACCCGCCGTTCCCCGGCACGCGCGCGAAATCGGCCGCGCTGGTACGCGAGCAGTACGTCAAGGCCGCCGAGTACTGCCGCAAGCTGGCGGACCCCGAGCTCGCCGCCGACCAGCGCCCGGCCCGCGACCTAGCCCTCGACGGGCTCTGCGAGGTGCTCTCCGGCCGCCGGGTGGTGCACCACCACACCCACCGTCACGACGACATCGTGACCGTACTCCGGCTCGCCGAGGAGTTCGGCTTCCGCGTCGTGCTGCACCACGTGAGCGAGGGCTGGAAAGTGGCCGACGAGATCGCGCGCGCCAAGGTGCCGGCTTCGATCATCCAGATCGACAGCCCGGGCGGCAAGCTGGAGGCGATGGACCTCGCCTTCGAGACCGGGGCGGCGCTGGAACGCGCCGGTGTCCTGATCGCCTACCACACCGACGACCCGATCACCGACTCGCGCCTCTTCCTGCGCTCCGCCGCCATGGGCGTCCGGGCCGGTTTGTCGCGCGACACCGCGCTCGCGGCGCTGACCCTCAACGGCGCCCGGATGCTCGACCTCGACCAGCGCATCGGCTCGCTCGAGCCGGGCAAGGACGCCGACTTCGTCCTGCTCGACGGCGATCCGCTGAGCGTCTACACCAAGGTCCTCGAGACCTGGGTCGAGGGCCAACGGGTCTTCGACCGCAGCGATCCGCGCGACCGCCTCATGGCGGTCGGGGGCTACGGCGCCGGCCACGATTCGATCGCGCAGGAGGAGCTGGAGATGGAGGGATCGCGATGACACGCCGCGTTCTGGGTTGGGCCTTCACGACGCTCGCCGCCGTGGCGAGCGCGGCGCACGCGCAGTCGCTCGCGATCCGCGCCGAGACCCTCTACACCCTGGCGGGTGCGCCGATCCACGACGGCGTGATCGTGATCGAGGCAGGCAGGATCGCGCGCGTCGGCGAAGCCTCGGCGATCGCCATCCCCGAGGGGCTGCAGGTGCTGACCGCCAAGGTCGCGACGCCGGGCCTGATCGACGCTCACTCGGTCGTCGGGCTGGCGGGTTACCTCAATCAGAAACACGACCAGGACCAGCTCGAGGAGTCGGCGCCGATCCAGCCGCAGCTGCGCGCGATCGACGCCTACAACGCGCAGGAGCTCCTGGTCGGCTGGTTGCGTCGTTTCGGCGTCACCACGGTGCACACCGGCCATGGGCCGGGCGCCCTCGTCTCGGGCCAGACGATGGTCGTCAAGACGCGCGGTGCGACGGTCGGGGCGGCGGTGGTCGACCCGATGACCATGATCGCCTCGAACCTCGGTCCGTCGGCGTACGCCGAGAAGGGCAAGGCGCCGGGAACGCGCGCCAAGCAGATGGCGATGCTGCGCGCCGCGCTGATCCGCGCCGGCGAGTACCGGCAGAAGCTCAACGAAGCGGATGCCGCCAAGCGGCCGGCGCGCGATCTCGAGCTCGAAGCGCTGGCCTCGGTGCTGGCGCGGGAGACTCCGCTGCTCGTCACGGTGAACCGGGCCCAGGACATCCTCTCCGCGCTGCGTCTCGCCGAGGAGTTCGCCATCGACGTCGTGCTCGACGGCGCCGCCGAGGCCTACCTGGTGAGCGAGGAGATCCGCCGCGCCGGCGTGCCGGTCATCCTCCATCCCACGATGGCGCGCGCCTTCGACGAGCGCGAGAACCTGAGCTTCGAGACCGCGGCCGTGCTCCATCGCGCCGGGATCCCGTTCGCCCTGCAGAGCGGCTACGAGAGCTACGTGCCGAAGAGCCGGGTGGTGCTCTTCGAGGCGGCCATCGCCGCCGCGAACGGGCTCGCCTTCGACGCGGCGCTGGCCGCCATCACGCTCGACGCGGCGAAAATCCTCGGCGTGGCGGGCCGGGTGGGCTCGCTCGAGCCCGGCAAGGACGGTGACGTCGCCCTCTTCGATGGCGATCCGTTCGAGTACACGACCCACGTCACCGGAGTCGTGATCGAAGGCCAGGTGGTGAGCGATCAGGCCCACTGACCCGCGTCGCAGCGCCGGAATCACCGCCCCGGAGAGGCGGTGGTTTCGCGCTAGACTCCGCGCGCTCTTCGCCCGCAGACCGGCGGCATTCGGCGTCGTGGAGGAACCCGTCGCTTGATCGGCTCGACGCTCGCGCACTACCGCATCACCGCCAAGCTGGGAGAGGGCGGCATGGGGGAGGTCTACCGGGCGATCGACACCAGGCTCGAGCGCGAGGTCGCGGTCAAGGTCCTGCCGGCCTCCGTCGCGACGGATCCCGAGCGCCTGGCCCGTTTCGAGCGCGAGGCCAAGCTGCTCGCCGCCCTGAATCACCCCAACATCGCGCAGATCTACGGCGTCGAGACGAGCGGGGAGATGCGCGCCTTGGTCATGGAGCTGGTCGAGGGGGCGACGCTCGCCGAGCGCGTCGAGAGCGGTCCGGTCCCGCTCGAGGAAAGCCTCGCGATCGCCCGCCAGATCGCCGCGGCCCTCGAGGAGGCGCACGAGAAGGGGATCGTCCACCGCGATCTCAAGCCCGCCAACGTCAAGCTCACGCCCGACGGCAGGATCAAGGTGCTCGATTTCGGCCTGGCCAAGGCGATGGAACCGGTGGACGGCCTCGCGGCCGGAGGCGATGCGGCGCGCTCGCCGACGCTGATGAACTCGCCCACGCTCACCGCGGCCCGCG
The DNA here is from genome assembly GCA_964481735.1 of uncultured Thermoanaerobaculia bacterium. GTDB lineage: Bacteria > Acidobacteriota > Thermoanaerobaculia > Multivoradales > JAGPDF01 > JAGPDF01. The sequence goes on along the minus strand of CAYZWR010000153.1, from coordinate 2,370 downwards.
GCACGCAGTTGGGAGTGATCCTCGGGACCGCTGCCTACATGGCTCCCGAACAGGCGCGCGGCGGGCCGGTCGACAAGCGCGCCGACATCTGGGCCTTCGGCGTCCTGCTCTGGGAGATGCTGGCCGGGAAACTGCTGTTTGCGGCGGATTCGGTCGCCGACACGCTCGCTCGGGTGCTCACGGTGGAGCCCGACTTCTCCCCGCTCCCGGCGGGTGTCCCCCTGCCGATCCGGAACCTGATCCGGCGCTGCCTCGAGAAGAACCCGAAGAACCGCCTGCGCGACATCGGCGACGCCCGGCTCGTGCTCGACGAGCCGTCGCCGAGCCTCGTCGAGACTGCGCGCACCACGTCTCCGGTCGCGCCGCCCTCCCGTAGCCCTCTCCGCCGCGCGCTGCCGCTCCTGGGCGGCGGCTTCGGCGGACTCGCGGCCGGTCTGCTCCTCGCGGGCCTCCTGCGCGGGCCGGAGGGTGCGCTCAACGAGGCGTCGGTGGTCCGATCGGAGGTCGCGCCGGCACCGGGCACGGCCTTCGACCTGCGCAGCCGCGGCCCTGGACCCGCTGCCCTCTCGCCCGACGGCCGGTACCTGGCGTTCGGCGCGCAGGCCAAGGACGCCGCGACGCTGCTCTACGTGCGCGCTCTCGCCGACGGGCGGATCACCGTCTTCCCGGGCTCCGAGGGGGCGCAGTTCCCCTTCTGGTCGCCCGACGGACGGTGGATCGCCTTCTTCTCGCGCGTCGACGGCATGCTCAAGAAGGTCCCGGTCGCGGGCGGGACCCCGCTCTCGATCTGCCGCTCGCTCAACGGCAAGGGTGGAAGCTGGGGGCCGGACGACGTGATCGTGATGGCTCCCACCTCGGGCGCGGCGCTCCATCGCGTCTCCGCAGCGGGCGGCGAGCCGGTGCCGATCACCGAGCTCGCCGCGCCCTACAACTCGCACCGGCACCCCCGCTTCCTGCCGGACGGCAAGCGCTTCCTCTTCCTCGCCCGCTCGAGCCGGAGCGAGCAGAGCGCGGTCCTGCTCGGCTCGCTGGACGGTGGGCCGCCGCGCGAGGTGATCCGCTCGACGACGCAGGCCGAGCTCGCCTCCGGCTACCTGCTCTTCGCCCGCGACTCGGTGCTCCTGGCGCAACCCTTCGACCTCGACCGCGGCCAAGTGACGGGAACGGCCAAGCCGATCTCCGACGGCGTGATGGAGCTCCGCGGCGCCGCCTACGCCGCCTTCTCCGCCTCCGCGAACGGTCGCGTCGTCCTGCACTCGGGAGTTCCGCAGGCCCTGGTTCCCCTCGAGCTGCGTGATCGCTCCGGGCAGCGCGTCGGCTCGATCGGCACCCCGGGCATCTATCGCGCTCCCTCCTTCTCGCCAGACGGCCGCTGGATCGCCACGAGCGGGAGCACGCAGCTGCGCGATGACAACAGCGACGTCTGGATCTTCGATCGGCAGAGCCCCACCGTCCTGCACCTCACCGTCGGGCCCGAAGAGGAGGCCGAGACGATCTGGGCGGTCGATGGGCGGTCGCTCTACTTCGGCTCCAACCCGAAAGGACCGCACGACGTCTTCCGCAAGAGCCTGGACGGAGCGGCAGCCGCCGAGCTCGTCTACGAAGCCCCCGAGATGCAGATGCCGACCGGCGTCTCGCCCGACGGCAGGCTCCTGCTCGTCGAGTCGCTGACCGGTGAAGGTGCGGTGATGGAGCTGATCGACCTCGCGAGCGGACGCTCGCGGCGGCTCCGCGAGGGCCACTTCGACGACTCGCGCGCCGTGCCGTCGCCGGACGGGCGCTGGCTGGCGTTCGGCTCGGACGAGTCCGGCCGGCCCGAAGTCTACGTCGCCCAGTTTCCCGGATTGGGCCGGACCTGGCCGGTCTCGAGCGGGGGCGGGCGCTACCCGGCTTGGCGCGCCGACGGGCGCGAGCTGGTCTACGCGTCGCTCGACGGCCGGATCATCGCGGTGCCGACGCATCCCGAGGGCGACACCTTCCACCTCGAAGCGCCGACCGAGCTCTTCCGGACTGCGCCGCCCACCCGGGACTACCGGGACTGGGGGATGTCCCCGGACGGCAAGTGGTTCGTCATCGCTTCATCGGGTGTCCTCGAGGCCGAGAACGAGCTCCGCCTGATCGTGAACTGGCCGGCCCTGCTGGAGAACTGATGACCACCGCCCCTGGCTCGCGCCTCGGCCCCTACGAGATCACCGCCAAGCTGGGCGAGGGCGGCATGGGTGAGGTCTACCGGGCGCGCGACTCGAAGCTCGACCGCGACGTCGCGATCAAGGTTCTGCCCGCGGCCTTCGTCGCCGACCCGGAACGCCTGGCGCGCTTCGAGCGCGAGGCCAAGCTCCTCGCCCAGCTCAACCACCCCAACATCGCGCA
>CAYZWR010000152.1:0-6632 GCA_964481735.1 uncultured Thermoanaerobaculia bacterium | reverse complement strand
CGGCGCGACGTCGAGCGTCGTCTCGAGGTCGGTGGCGCTCACCCAGCGGACGTTCTTGACCGCGATTCCGCCGGGGTTCGTGGTGCCGGTGACGTAGAAGTTGACCCGCGAGTTGGCGGGGAAGTTCTCGCCGAGGACGTGGACGATCACGCCCGTCGAGCCCTGCTCGGACTCCGGGGGCACGGCCTGGTTCACCTTGATCGCCTGGCCGAAGGCGGGGAGGGCGGCGAGGAGGGAGCCGGCGACGAGGAGGGCGAAGGCGAGCCGGAAGAGCGGGCGCGCCGTCCGCGCCGGGGCGCTGCGGGTCTGCGATGGGGATTTCATGGCGATTCTCCTAACCGTCTTTCACGGACCGGCGGACCCCGCGCCTGCCGGCGTGTCGGGGCGGGGGGCGCCGATCAGCACGAACGGGGCCCAGTGGTAGGGGTGGGCGAGCTCGGGATCGGGGCCGGCGAGCAGCGCGCGCTGGGCGGTGGCGAGCGCAGCGGCGGCGCCGGACCCCGGCAGGCGGGCGTAGAAGGCGCGCATCAGCTCCAGCGTCGAGCGGTCGTCGACCTCCCAGAGGCTGGCGAGGACGGCACCGCTGCCGGCGTGCAGGAAGGCGCGGGTCAGGCCGACGAAGTCGTCGCCGGAGGGGACGGCGCCGTAGAGGTCGCTGCCGAGCGCCGTCTCGCAGGCGGAGAGCGTGACCAGATCGGCGCCCAGGCGCAGGTCGAGGATCTCGTGCACTTCGAGGCGGCCGTCCTCGCCGGCGCCGGGGGCGAGCTCGAGCCCCGAGAGCAGCGGGTTGAGCGGGTTCCAACGGCTGTGCGTGGCGAGATGCAGGACGCGGTAGCCGCCCGCGGCGCTCCGGAACGCGCTCTCGCTCGCCGCCGCGCCGAGCAACAGCCGGCGCGGCTCGGGGTGGGCCGCGGCGACCGCGCGCGCCTCCTCCGAGGTGTAGCGCAACCGATCGCTCGCCGGCGCGAGCGCGAGCACGGTCCCGGCCGGCGGGCTCTCCGTCCGGCCGAGGATCAGCGCCCCCGCCGCGGGCAGCGTGCTCAGGGTGTAGTCGGCGACCAGCGGTCGCCCGGCGGGGCCGCGCGGCAGCAGCGCGAAGGGGAGGTGGTGGAGGACGCCGTGCGGCACCACCAAGAGTCGAGTCCGGCCCGCGAGCCAGCCGGCGCGCTCGAGCGGCTCGACGAGGTGCGCGGCGAGGCTCGCCGCGGGCGCGCGCCAGGCGTCGCTGCCGCGCCGCCGCACCAGCTCGCGCAGCAGCGTGACCTTGGCCGCGAGGTCGGCGCGCGCGAGCGGGGCGACGTGGCTGTGCAACCCCTCGCGGGTGAGCACGAAGGCGGTCACCTCCGCGGCACCGGCGACGAACTCGATCAGCGCTTCGTCCGGTTCGAGCGCGGCGGCGAGCGTGGCGGCGGAAGGGATCGCGAGGGTCCAGGCCGCGGCGAGCGCCGGGTCGGTTCGCCTGAGGCCGTCGAGGAAGGCCTGGTAGTCGCGCTCGGCGACGGCGAGCTCGCGCGAGACGAGCGCGGCGCCGCGGCGCTCGCCGCCGCCCGGCGCTCTGGCCTCGCCGTCGAGCGTCCGCTCGAGCGCGCGGATCCGTTCGCGCAGCTCGGTCGCCGTCCGGCGCTGTTCCGGCGTGAGCCCCGGACCGAGGTCGCGCGAGAGCAGGTCGAGATAGCTCTTGGCGCGCAACCGCTCCGAGGTCGAGAACGCCTCCTCCTCGCGACCGAGGCGGAGCAGCAGGCGCACCAGGTCGACGTAGACCTCGTAGCGCTCCTCGATGTAGCCGGCGCGCAAGCGCTCCTCGCGCAGCCGGCTGCGCACCGACTCGATGCGCGCGACCGCGCGCTGGAAGTGGGCGAGCGCCTCGGCGTCGCGACCCAGCGCCTCGAGCGCGAGGCCGCTGCCGCGGGCGAGGCGCCAGCCGACGTCCGGTTCGCCCAGCGTCGCGAGCAGCTGCTCGCCCGCAGCGAAGCTGGCGAGCGCGGCGGCGAAGTCGCCCGCGCGCCGCTCGGCCTCACCCAGGGCAAAGAGCGCCTCCGCCTCGGTTCGCCGCGTGCCCTCGGCGCGGGCCAGCGCGAGCCCCTGGCGCGCCGCGTCACCGGCCGGCGCCAGGCGGCCCGCCGCGCCGAGCGTGAGGGCCAGGCGGACCTGGCACTCCGCTTCGAGGCCGCGATCGCCGGCGGCCACCGCTCCGGCGAGCGCCGCACGGAAGAGCGCTTCGGCGGCCTCGCCCCGCCCGCGGCGGGCTTCGAGCTCGCCGAGCGCCAGCTGGCCGGCCAGCACGCCGCGCGGGTACTCGAGGGCGCGCGACTGGGCGAGCGACTCCTCGAGCCGGCGCTCGGCATCGGCCAGATCGCCGAGCTCGAGGTCGAGCGCGGCGAGCTCCTGGAGCGCCTCCACCCGTTCGCGGGGAAGCCCCGACGCCTCGTAGCGGGCGAGCGCCTGATGGAAGAGCTCGAGCCCCTCGCCGTGGCGGCCGGTGGCGACCAGCAACGCCCCCTTGCCGCGCAGCCAGTCGGCCTCCTCCTTGCCGAGGCCGGCCGCGCGGGCGAGCGCGAGGGCGCGGTCGAAGTCGGCGAGCGCCTGATCGACCTCGCCCAGGCCCGCGTGACAGATCGCCAGGTTGCCGATGTCCTGGCTCATCGCCGGCTGCGAGCCGAGTCGCTCGCTGATCGCGAGCGCCTGGCGGTAGTAACCCATCGCCTCGCGGAAGCGGCCGAGCAGGAGATGGACGCCACCCAGGTTGCCGAGCGTGTCCCCCTCGCCGCGCGGGAAGTCGGTCGCCTGGTAGAGCTCGAGCGCGCGCCGGTAGGTGGCGAGGCTCCGCTCGTAGTCGCCGAGCTCGTCGTAGACCAGCGCCAGGTTGTTGAGCGCCGAGCCCTCGAGCTTCGCGTCGCCGGTCGCGCGCCCGATCTCCACCGCCCCCTCGAGATGCCAGATCGCCGCGGAGTACTCGCCGCGCTCCCAGAAGACGAGACCGAGGTGGCTGAGCGTCTTGCCCTCCTCGAGGCGGTCGCCGAGCTCGCGCTTCATCGCCAGGGCTTCGCGCAGCAGCTCGAGCGCACGGTCGAGGTCGCCCAGCCGCTTGGCGCAGTTGCCGAGCAGGCCGAGCGTGATCGCTTCGCCGCGGCGGTGCCCCGCTGCGCGGTAAGCGGCGAGCGCCTCCTCGAAGAGGGGCTGGGCGGCGGCGGGACCCGCGCTCTCGTAGACCGTTCGCGCGCGCGCCAGCAGCTCGTCGCCGCCGGGCGGCGTGGCGGCGGGAGCCGCGCTCGCAAGCAGGCAACTCGCGACCAGGAAGAGGAGTGCCAGGCATCGGGGAGAAGGCGAGCGCATCGGCTCTCCTCCCGGGAGAGAGAAAAGCTAGTCCGGCCGCACGCGGAATCCGATCGCTGGCGACCGCAGGCTGGCGCCGTCCGGCAGGTGGGCGACGACCCAGACGAAGTAGCTCCGATCCAGTTCGAGCACGACGTCCGCCGGCAGCTTCAGGCGGGTCGTCCCGCTCCGCCCCCGCCAGACCAGGTCGCCGTCGGCGTCGACCAGCTCGACGGAGTAAGCGAGGGCGCCGGGGCTCTCGCGCCACCAGAGATCGAACCGGGCGCGCGCCACGCTCTCACCCTCGCGGGGGTGGACGATCTGCGGCGCACCGGCGACTGCGACCACCGGCGCCCGCGTCTCGCGCTCCGCCTGCGGCTGCAGTTGCCGCGGCGGCAGCAGGGCGACGACGGCGAGGAGACCCGCCGCGCCCAAGAGCACGAGCGAGGCGAAGCGGAAACGAACGAAGAGTCGGGTGCGTTCGCCAGCGGCGGCGGCCAGGAGGTGGAGCGGCACGGGGGGCGGCGGGCCGAGCTCCGGGACGCGCGCCAGGAATCCGACCTGGCCACGGCAGAAGTCGCAGTCGGCGAGGTGGTTCTCGAGTCGCGTACGTTCCTTGCCGGCGAGCCGTGCCAGGACGTACTCGACCAGGCGCTCCTCGTCCGGGCAGCCGTGGCCGCGCGAGGCGGCGCCGGAGCCGGTGCGGGGGAACAGCGTGGAGAGATCGAGCTCGTGCATGGCGGCCTCACACCTCTTCCACGGACCGAGGGTCGAATCCCCGCGCCCTGAGGTCGCGGCGAAGCTCGGTGAGCACCCCGCGGATCTGCCGCTCGGCCTGCTCCGGCCCGGTGAGCCCGGCGAGCCGGGCGACGGCTTCGAGCGGCAGCTCCTGCTCGTAGCGGAGCCGCACCAGCAGCCGGGCGGCCGCCGGCAGGCGGCCGAGCGATTCCTGCAGGGCGGCCGCCGCCTCGTGCGCCTCGGCATCGTGCTCCGGGCCCGGGCGGGGATCGGCGATCTGGGGATTCCACTCCCCGGCATCGCCGGAAGCCGGCGGCGAGGAGATCGACTCGAGCCGGGGGTGGTGCGCGCTCAGCAGCCAGGCCTGGTGGCTGGAGAGTGCCTTGCCGACCCGCACCAGAACTTCGACGAGCTCCTGGCGGGTCAGCGAGGGCCAGAGCGCCTTCAACCGGTGAAAGCTCTCGTTCTCGGAAAGCCCGCGCAGGTGAACGCTGCGGAAGGCCTCCCGCTCGAGCTCGGGCAGGCGCGCGATCGAGCCGGGGAGGCGGAAACGGCCGTCGCGATGGCGGCGCCAGTCGAGACAGAGGCGGCGGACGACCGCCCGCAGCCAGGTCGCAAAGCTGGCGGCGCCCTCCGCGCGGTACTTGCGGATCCGGCGCAGGTCGTCGCGCTGGAGCCGCTCACACACGAAAAGGAAGCAGTCCTCGATCTCGTCCGCGTCGCGCTCGAAGAGATGGACGACTTGCAGGATGAGCGGCGCCTGCTCGGCGAGGAACTCCGGCCAGGGATCCGCCGCGCCGTGCGCGAGGAACCCCGGGAGAAGGGGGGAGAGCTTGGAGGCCTCACTCATGGCGAGCTCGACCCGCAGAGAAGTTTGCTTTTCGCCGCGAGCGTACCATGACAAAAGAGGGACAGGCACGCATTTTCCCTGGCGTAGAAAAGAGGGACAGGCACGCATTTTCAATGGGCTCGCTGGCTTGATCGACGCCAGGGAAAATGCGTGCCTGTCCCTCTTTTCTCGGCCCGGTCTTCGGGCGAGGTCTCGGCTAGGGCGCCGTCGACTCCGCTGATTCCAATCGCTCGATTGCCTCGCTGGTGACTGCCAAGGCCTCCCGCTCTCCCCGCCAGACCTGTACCGCACCGAGGCTGACCCGCCGTCCATCTTCGACGGCGAGCTCCGGAAGCGCTTGAAGGCCGGCCGACAGGAGGTCACGATCCAGATACCAGAGCGGCCACTCGTCGGGCAGCGCGCCGCGCGGCATCGCTCCCCGCGGGGCGCGGATCAGCAGTCCGCGGAAAGGGCCGCCGGCGGGGCGCTCGACGCGTGTGCGGCCCGACGCGTCGAAGATGGGCGTCTCGATCAGCGGCCGCACCCCCTCGCCGTCGAAGAGGAAGATCTGGGTGCCCGCGTACGGCTTCTCCTTCTCGTACTTGATCTGGCCCCGATAGACCACGAGCGGCCGGTCCCGGTCGAGAAACTGGATCTGGTCGGCCGCGAAGGACCAGCGGCGCTCGCTCGAGAGCCCTGGGGGCAGCAGGTCGTAGAGCCGCGTGCCGTCGCCATAGACGTAGCGCTGCTGGCGATCGTCGGTGATCACCAGGACGACCCAGCCCGCGGCGCTCTGCTGAGCCACCGGGCTCGCGGCGACGACGCTCCGACCTGGCGCGAAGGGGAAGGGTCGCCCAGGGTCCTTCAGCTCTTCGATCCAGGTCGGGAACTGGAGCGCCACCCCTGCCGTCGCGTCCACCGGCTCGAGCCGCCCCTGCTTGATCACCGCCTGGAAGGTACGCTTCGACGGCTTCGCGGTCCTCACCGTCACCTGGACACCGCCGCCCGGATCCGGAGCTCCACCCCACGCGCTCTCGATGCGCTCCGCGCGGCCGCCCACCTCGACCGCCTGGCCGGGAACCAGGAGCGGACGGATCATCTCGCCGTCCCAGCCGTAGACTCCGGCCCCGTTCATCAGGGTGCCGGGATGGCTGGTGAAGGCGAGCAGCTCCCCTTCGTACAAGTAGAGCGTCGGGTGCATCGTGGCCCGGCGGTGCACGTGGAACTTCCGTCCGGGCTCCAGCGCATACCGCGAAGTGACCTCTTCGCCCTCCTCGAGAATCGTCCGCAGCCGCCCGTCGCGCAGCGCGAAGAGCGCCCAGGCCCGGCCTTCCTCGCGCCCCGCGAGCCGCGCCCAGAAGTCGATCTCGTTGCCCGGGCGGGCGAAGAGCTCGCCGAACTCGACGAAGCGGCTGCCGGGCAGGTCGGGGATCGGGGTCGCGATCGTGACCAGGGCCGTCGCACGCCAACTCGCCGGCGGGGCTGCGCCGGCAAGCTGCGCGCCTGGAAACCACGCCGCCACGGCCACGAGGCACGCGACGAAGTGCCCTCGAACGAGGGACCGGAGCAGCCTCATGGGCCACCTCCCCAACGCCTGTCGATCAGGACGACTGGCGGGGATTCTGCGCCTGCCGAGCGGACGGCGCAACCACCGGCCCGTCGGGGAATCGGCGCCGACCGATACGTCGCCGATGCGCTAGATAAGAACCCTGACTTCCGTTTTCTAGGTTTAATGAACTGGCGCGTCCGCGCA
>CAYZWR010000151.1:0-6684 GCA_964481735.1 uncultured Thermoanaerobaculia bacterium | reverse complement strand
GTGATCGCCAGCACGGCGGTCTCCTCGATCACGACGATGCGCTGCTGGTCCTCGCGCTGGAAGTTGCCGCAGATGGAGGTGCGGTTCTCGATGCGGCGGCCGACGCTCTCGACCGCCGCCAGCTCGTCGTCCTCGACCTCGACGTAGAAGTTCGGGGCGCCGTTCTTGAATCTGATCGTCACTAGGGTCATGGTGCCTTTCTGGTTGGGGTTGATAGGGGTGAGGGCGACGCCGGGGCATGACCCCCGGCGTCGCTGGGATGGGTCGTCAGTCGGTCAGCTTCTCGATGCGGTAGAAGGCGGACGCCGAGCCGGAGTGCCAGTCGTTCCGGGAGCACCGCTCCTCGACCGCGTCGCGGGCATCCTCCCAGGTCGGGTACTCGTCCGGGAGGTCGGAGGACCGGCCGCCGGAGAAGAACACGCCCCACCGCTCCTCGATGATCGGGCGGCCGTCCTCGTCCAGCTCGTGGACCTCGTAGCCGCCCTCGCGGACGGCGACGATGGAGCCCTCCAGCTCGATGTCGGCCTCGGCCTCCTCGACGCTCGGGTACTCACCCGCGCACGCGGCGCTCCGGAACAGGCGCCCGCCCACCGCGCGGACGAACACGCCGTACAGCGCCTCCGGCACGTCCGGCTCGACCTCGGACAGCTCGATGGCGTCCTCGACCGGACCGTCCACGATGTCGAGCACCACGTACCGGCAGCACCGCACCTTCTGCGCGGAGCAATCGGTCGGGACGCTGACCACGTCGCGGGGGTTCACGGCGACCTTCAGCACGGTCGAGCCGAAGCCGGAGGCGTAGTCCCAGGTGCCGACGTGGAGCCCCGTGGCGCAGCCCACGGCCGCGTCGTCCACGACCTCGGAGCGCGGGAACTCGATGCACGAGCCCAGCTCGTTCGGGACGGGACCGTCCTCGTGCTCCTCGCCGTCCACGACGGCCTTGCCGCTGTTGCGGCTGGTCAGGTCGGCGTTCACGCCCTTGTAGGCGATGATGTCGCCGGTGCCGTCGATGGTGAACTGCGACGTGGCGAGCCACTCGTAGAGCTGCTCGCGGCTCCGCTGGGACGGGTTCGCCGCCAGCTTCTCCAGGAACGCGGCCAGCGCGAACGCCGTCTCCTCGTTCCCGCCGTCGAGCGCGCGGACGATGTGGTCCGTGATCGCCTCGTGCAGCTCGTCGCCGTCGAAGTAGACGCGGCCGCTGCTGACGGCGACCCGCTCGGTGAGCTGGTCGAACGTCCGCGCGACCGCCTTCGCGATGTCGAACAGGTCCGCGACCTCGACGGCCGGGGCTCCGGCCTTCAGCGCCTCCAGGATCGCCGCGTAGTTCGGGTGCTGGTCGGTGGCGACCAGCGGCGCCTCCAGCTCGGGGGAGAACGCGGTCACGTACTCCTCGCCGTTCTGCCGGATGTTCCGCTGGTACTCGATGGTGGTGCTCATGGGGTGTTCCCTTCCTGTCGGATGGGCCTTTCAGCCCTGGTTTTGCTTGGCGTGGTAAGCAGCGTTCACGTACAACGTAGCGTGCTTGTCAAGGTCGGACCCGAAGTCCGCCCAGTCCACGAGCGGGTAGTGCTCGCGGAGGTAGTCGCGGGGATCGTCCTCCTCCCGGTCGATGGTGAAGCCGACGCGCAGCTCGATCCGCACGTGGTCGAGCCGGTTCACGAGCGCCGTCAGGTCGATGGCGTCGAGCTGGTGCGCCAGCTCCGCCTCCGCCTCGACCAGCTCGCGGACGCGGGCGTCCTCGATCAGGTTCGGGTCGAGCCGGTGGAACGCGTAGACGCAGGTGCCGTAGCTCCCGACCTCGTACCGGCGGGCCAGGAGCCGCTTCGTCACGTCCGGGAGCCCGGCGACGTACGCCCGCGCGTCCGCCTTCGCCGCGTCCCAGGCGAGCACCGCCTCCGGCACGAGCCGCAGGAACCGCTCCTCGCGGTTGCGCGGCACGCGGACGATCAGCGCGTCCGGGCGGAGCTGCTGGACCGCCTTCACGCGGTTCGCCAGCTTCGTGTCCGGGTGCGCGCCCCAGCGGGTCGGCCGCTCGCCGTGCGGGTGCACGTAGAGGACGGTGCGCTTCGCGCACGCCCGCTTCAGGTGCTCGGCGCTGATCGCGTCCGGCACCCAGTCGCGCCCGTCCCACTTGTCGTAGACGGGCGACTTGCGGCGGGGGCGGTTCTTACGGGCTCCGCCGTCCGCGCCGCCGGGCGCCTTCAGGTCCGACCAGTCCACGACCAGCTCGGGATCGACCCAGCTCGACACGGCCGCCGGGAGCGGCTGCGCGTCCGCGTAGTCCGCGCCGCCGTAGCCCAGCAGCACGTACTTGCCCGGCTGCGGCCAGCCGCGCTCGGCGGCGATGGCGTCCAGCTTGTTCCGGTGCGCGGCGGAGAACTTCGCCGGGGTGAAGCCGGTGATCCAGACCAGCTCCGGCCAGATGCCCGGCTCCAGCGCCTCCGCCCGGACGCGCGACTTCACCCGGTCGTACGAGCGGGCGGCGAGCGGCAGCCGCTCGGTGCGCTCCGGGAACGGGGTGCCCCGGTAGTTCAGCCGGTCGCTGACGCCGAAGGCGCCGTGCGCCTTCAGCTTCACGAGCGCGGCCGGACGGTCCGGCTGCGCGTCGATGTCCTTCTGGAGCGCGGACGCCAGCTCGCGCTTGTACCGCTCCGCGATGTCCGCGAGCGCGGCGTCCGTATTCGGGCCGTCGAGCAGCGTCTCGCGCGACGGCGGGAAGTGCACGGTGCCGATGGGCACGTGCGCCACGAGCCGCTGCGTGACGGGCAGTCCCAGGTCCGGGATGCGCGCCGGGTACGGGATGCCGCCCTGCACGACCAGGTGCCGGTCGTCCGCGTAGTCCGACTGGTCGAGCTGCTGGACGTAGAGGTCGTCCGCCAGCTTCAGGACCACGTCCTCGCGGGCGCGCGCCGGGGTCGGCAGCTCGCCGTTCAGCTCGACGGTGCCGGGCTCCCAGTAGCTGAACAGCTCCTCCGCCTTCTGCTGGAAGCCGGACGACCGCTCCGCCGGAATCTGGACGGTGACGCCGTTAGCCTCGGTCGTCTCGCGCACGTCCATGATCGTGAGCGCGCCCCCGCCCTCCGGGCTCCGGGTGATCGACGCCTGCACGCGCTCGCCGTCCTTCACGGCGATCACGGTGAACGTCTCGCCGTAGGTCAGGGCGGCCTTGCAGCCCAGCCCCAGCATCCCGGTAGCTTCGTCGGAGTCGCGCTTGGTGCTCGCGCCGTACTGCGTGTAGACACCCGCCAGCTCGTCCTCGGAGAGGCCGACGCCCCAGTCCTGAATCGTCACGAACGGCGCCAGACTGGTCGGCGTCGTCACGGCGATGGGTCCGGGCGTCCCGGCCTGGACGTGCGCGTCGAGCGCGTTCGTCGCGTACTCGCGCAGGACGGCTAGCTCGCGGTCCGTGTAGAGGTCGGTGAGGACGTTCATCAGGTGCGCGGTCGCGTCCTGCTGGAGCCCCAGCTCGACCTTGCGGCCGGGGAGACTGCCCTCGACGCTGCGCTCATTGGTGGCGGGTTTCATAGGTGATTGTGCCTTTCGTTACTTGCGGTTTGCGGGGCGTAACCGGCGCCCACTTCCAGTGTAGCTGACCTGTCTAGGGTCAGGCGTCGCGGTCCAGCTCGTACGCGCCCGGGCGCGGCCTGCCCGCCGGGCGGCGGTAGGTCGGCGGGTGCTCGACCAGGAGCGCCGTCCATAGCTCCTCGCGGACGATGTCCTCGACCTCCGCCTCGGTGAGCGTCGGCGCCTGCCCGTGCTCCTCGACCAGGGCGGCCTCGGCGGCGAGCGCGTCGTCCAGCTCGCAGACGGCGACCTCCTCGACGCGGTCCGGGACGGCGGGCCGGACGGTGCCGGAGAACTGGGCGCCCGTCCGGTGCCCGGCGCGGTAGAGCGCCACGTCCGGGTCGGGCGCGCGGACGATCACGGGCTTGCCGGAGAGCGCGTGGAACACGAACCAGTCGCGCTCGCGGGGGGCTTCACTGACGATTTTCATGGGGATGCCTTTCTGTAGGTTGTCTATCGGTTTAGTGGGGAAGGGTTAGCTCGCGCGGACGCGCTCGGCGAGGTCGATCAGCTCGGGCAGCTCGTCCTCCAGCTCGGGCGTGAGGTAGCTCGTCCCGGCGTGGACGCGGAGCCCGGGCGTGCGGGCGGGCAGCGGCGGCGGCGGGCCGTCCCAGCCCTCGCGCTCGCGGCGGCCCAGCTCGACCAGCCGCCGGACGGCCTCGACCTGTCGGATGGTCAGGTAGAGGTAGCCCTGCGCGGCGCTCGCGGCGAGCTGCCGGGCGTCCTCGATGTCGGCGGCGCGCACCAGCTCGCCGCCCGGGTCGCCGGGACCGGCGAATACGGACTCGACGCGCGGATGCCGGTCGGCGCACTGGATAGGTCCACTCGCGCGACCCTGCGCGCCGCAGCTCGGGCAGCGCCAGAGCGGCGAGAGCGGGCGCAGGTAGTTGAGCGCGTGCGGCGGATAGCTCGCGCGCTCCTCGACGCGCTCCGGCGGCGAGCCGGGCGGCTCCGCCTCCAGCTCGCGGACGCGGGCGTCGCAGCGCGGGCAGATCGGCACGCCGTCCGGGAAGGCGGGATGCTCGCGGCGCGTCGTCGCTGGGTTGAAGCAGAGCGCGAACCACTCGCACTCAGCGCCGGGCTCCAGCGCCGCCGGTAGCTCGGCGCGCTCCTCGACGCGCTCCGGCGGTAGCCCATGCCCGGCGTCCTCCAGGTAGCTCCAGACCTGCGGCGTCAGCTCGCCGGACGGCTCGAAGCAGGACGGGATGCGCTCGGCGGACTTCAGCGCGGCGAGCGCGCGGTCGGCGCTCGCCGCCGTGGCCGGATTCGCGTGGACGATCAGGCGGCCCAGCGCGGCGACGCGGACGGTGAGCGCGAGCCGGCGATCCTCGGCGGCGCGGACCAGCGCGTACGTCTCCGGGCGGGATAGCTCGGCGCGCTCCTCGACGCGCTCGCCCTCGGCGTGCAGCTCGCGAGCCAGCTCGACGGTGGGCTCCAGCCGCAGCTCCGGGTCGGCGGCGCGCAGCTCGACGGCGATGCGGATACGCTCCCATTCCTCCGGGTCCGTCCGGGGCGCCTCCAGCACCCGGTCGATGATCGCGTCCGGGTCGCCGTTCACGGCGGCGCAGCCGGTGCAGCATCCGCCGTAGCGGCCGGGCTCCACGTCGAGCGGGCCGCTGCACTGGACGCAGCTAGTGGGATGGTCGTCGGGGTAGCTCATTAGCGGTCGCTCCTCGCGGTCAGGGTGGTCAGGATCAGGGAAGTTAGCAGGCGGGCCGGACGGATAGCTCGACGCCTCGGCGCGTGATTGCGCCCGTCCGTCCACGGGAAGTCTCGCGCGTCCTCCAACGCCCAGAGGAGCGCGACGGATGCGGCCCGGTAGCGCCCGGCGCCGATCAGCACGGCGGCGGCGGCGATAGCCGGGGGTCCGTGATGAACGCGACGGTCGAGCACGTAGACGCGCGGCCCGTGCGCGTGCCGGTCGATCCGGATAGCTCGGGGCGGGATAGCTCGACGGCGATAGCTCACGGTCGGGACGATAGCTCGACGGCCGCCGCGATAGCTCGCGGTCTCCGCGACGCGCGCCGGAGCCCAGTCCATCCGGGGGTCGTCGCCAGGCTCCAGCGGGCAGCCGCAGCGCGGGCAGCTCGGCTCTTCGACGTAGCGGAGCGCGTCCGCGTCGATCACGTATCCGCAGCCCTCGCGATCCTCGCAGATCAGCGCCTCCGGCGGGTCGTCGGCCGGGTAGAAATGCGGGTCGCTGGGCTCGACGCCGGGCGGGAGGTTCGTCGCGTCCTCGACGCGCTCGGCGACGCGGAAGTCCTCCGGGTCGCTCGGGACGACGCCGCGGACGGCGAGCCATGCGACCGCTTGTGCGTCGCGAACGGCGAGCCCTGCGGCGGCGGCGGCGTCCGCGTAGGCGCGCTCCAGCGCGGTCCGGACCGGGCGGCGCTGGAGCGCCGTCTCCGGGAGCCCAGCGGCGCGGACGGCCCAAGTGTCCAGCACCAGCGCGGACGGGTCGCCGCTGATCGCTCGGCGGAACGGCCCGACCTTTGGGCCGGTCGCGGCGGCGTCCGGCTCCAGCTCGCCGCGGAGCGCTCCCAGCGCCGCCGCTTGTTGCCGCCCGAAATGGACGGACGGCGGCTCGGCGCCGGTCGCGACGGCGGCGGCGAGCCGGTCGGCGGCGCGCAGGTTGTCGGCCCAGTGCTTCCGCGGCGAGAGCGCCGCGACGGCGGCGGCGACGGCGCCGGACGAGAGTCCGTGGCGCTCGGCGATGCTCCGGACGGCGCGCTCCGCCGCCGGGTACCATCCGCGCCCGGCGGCGATGGTCTCCGCGCTCGCGCCCGCGAGCCGGGCCGCGAGCGCCGCCGCGGTCGTCCGCTCCAGCCGCGCGAGCTGGGCGCGCGTCGGCCGCCGGTCGAGCGCCGCTAGGGCGCGCTGGGCCGCCGCGTCGAGCCGCTCCAGCTCCGGCGCGAGCACCCGGCCGGACCGGGCGCCCAGCGGCGCGACGCGGCCCGCTACGGCCGTCTCCGCGACGCGCTCCGGAGCCGTGCCGCCCGCGGCGCGGGCGTCGGCGCCGGGCGGCACGGCCGCCCGGTAGTCGTCCCGGGCCGCGCTCGCGATGGCACAAGCGGTCGCGGCGAGTCCGTCCTCCGCGAGCTGGGCGGCGTCGCGGAGCTG
>CAYZWR010000150.1:0-6695 GCA_964481735.1 uncultured Thermoanaerobaculia bacterium | reverse complement strand
CCCCCGACGCGAAGGAGGAGATCGTCGACGTCGACACCGAGCTCGTCGAGCTCGAGGAGCGCTAGTAGACCTGTTTGCCGAGCAGGCTCGTCGCGAGGCCGACCATCAGGCTGGCGGTCCGATTCTCGCGGTCGAGGATGGGGTTGACCTCGACCAGGTCGAGCGAGGTGACCCGCTCCGACTCCGCGAGGAGCTCCATCAGCAGGTGGGCTTCGCGATAGGTGAGGCCACCGGGCACGGGAGTGCCGACGCCGGGCGCGAGCTCGGGGTCGAGCACGTCGGCGTCGAACGAGACGTGCAGGCGGGGCAGGCCGCCGACGCGCGCCAGGGTGAGCTCGGCGACGCGCGGCAGGCCGAGCCGGTCGACGTCCTCGATGGTGAAGACGTGGACGCCGGCTTCCCGCATCAGCCGGCGCTCCTCGCCGTCGAGGTCGCGCAGGCCGATGAGCACGACGTCTTCCGGCCGGATCTTGGCCCCTGGCCAGCCGAGATCCACCAGGCGCTCGTCGCCGTAGCCGCAGAGCGCGGCGAGCGGCATGCCGTGGATGTTGCCGGAGGGGGAGGACTCGGGGGTGTTGAAGTCGCCGTGGGCGTCCACCCAGACGACGCCGGTGCGCTGGCGGTGCGAGCAGCCGGTGACCGAGCCGATGGCGATCGAGTGATCGCCGCCCAGGACGATCGGGAAGTCGTGCTCGGGGAGGGCGAGCAGCTGGGCGATCGCGGCCTCGCAGGCGGTGCGGATGGCCTCGAGGTAGCCCATGCCGCCGCCCGGCTTGGCGTACTCGACGCCGAGCTCCTCGGCCACCGGGACGTCCACGTCGCCCAGGTCCTGCACGAAGTGGCCGAGCGTCGCCAGGCGCTCGAAGAGCCGGCCGTAGCGCATCGCCGACGGGCCCATGTCGACCCCGCGGCGCCCCTGGCCGAGGTCCATCGGGATCCCGAGAATCGCCACGTTCTTCGGCATGGAGCGGCGATCCTAGCAGCCAACGTATCTCCTCCGGAGAGCCCGGCCGACCCGGAGACCGTTGGTGGAGGAGAGGGGTCGTGCCGGCTAGACTAGCCAGGATGAGCGTCGACGAGCATCGGCAGCGGGCGCTCGCGGGACCCTTCGGGTTCGCGGCGATCACGGTCTCCGACAGCCGCACGCCGAAGACCGACCGCGGCGGTCCGAAGCTCCGCGAGCTGGTCGAGGCAGCCGGGCACGCGGTGATCTGTGGATCGATCGTCGCCGACCAGATCCCGGCGATCCGCCGCACGGTCGAGGAGTGTCTGCACCGGGCGGAGGTGGACGCCGTGCTGCTCACCGGGGGAACCGGCCTCTCGCCGCGCGACCTGACGCCGGAGGCGGTGCGACCCCTCTTCGAGCTCGAGATTCCAGGATTCGGCGAGCTCTTCCG
The DNA here is from genome assembly GCA_964481735.1 of uncultured Thermoanaerobaculia bacterium. Lineage (GTDB taxonomy): Bacteria > Acidobacteriota > Thermoanaerobaculia > Multivoradales > JAGPDF01 > JAGPDF01. The sequence goes on along the minus strand of CAYZWR010000150.1, from coordinate 5,298 downwards.
GCAGCTCTCCTTCGCCGAGATCGGCGCCGCCGCGATGCTCTCTCGCGCCACCGCCGGGCTCGCCGCCGGACGGGCGATCTTCCTGCTGCCCGGCTCCCCCGCGGCCCTGGCGCTGGCGATGCAGCGGCTGGTCCTCCCCGAGCTCGGTCACCTGCTCGCGCAGGCGCGGCGGAATCGCTAGGAGCGCTTGCCGCCGCGCAGGGCGCGCAGCAGGAGCAGGAAGATCACCGCGCCCAGCGTGGCGACGAGCAGGCTGTAGATGTCGAAGCCCTGGAAGCCGCCGAAGCCGAGCAGCGTCGCGACGAAGCCGCCGACGATCGCGCCGACGATGCCGGTCGCCAGGGTCATGAAGCAGCCCATCGCGTCCTTGCCGGGCAGCACGAATCGGGCGAGCGCGCCGGCGAGCAGTCCCATCACGATCCACGAGAAGAGCCCCATCATCGCGAAGTCGGGCATGTCCGTCTCCTTTCGGGGTTTCGCGACAGTCTAGCGCCAGGTCTGGACGCGCTGGCGTGATGGGCTAGGCTTCGGCGCGTGGAGAAGCGCCCCAAGCTGGTCCTGATCGACGGTTTTCACAACATCTTCCGCGCGTTCTACGCCATCCGGAATCTCGCCAATTCGCAGGGGCTGCCGACCAACGCGGTCTTCGGGTTCGTGCAGATGCTGAAGAAACTGCTGCGCGACGTCGAACCCGACCTCGTCGGCGTCGCCTGGGACGTCTCGGACAAGACGGTCCGCACCGAGCGCTTCGCCGACTACAAGGCGAACCGGGCGCCGATGCCCGAGGAGCTGCGGCCGCAGATCCCCTACATCCGGCGCGCCATCGAGGCCTTCCGCCTGCCGCTGCTCGAGCTCGACAACTACGAGGCCGACGACGTCATGGGAACGCTGGCGCTCAAGGGGGCGGCGGCGGGCTACGACGTCGTGCTGGTCTCGGCGGACAAGGACCTCATGCAGCTGGTCGGGCCGCACGTCGCGCTGCACCACACGGGGCGGGGCAAGACCTACGACGCCACGGCGGTGCGCGAGGACTTCGGCGTGCCGCCGGAGCAGGTCGCCGACGTGCTGGCGCTGATGGGGGACGCGGTGGACAACGTGCCCGGCGTGCCGGGGATCGGCGAGAAGGGGGCCCGGCAGCTGATCACCGAGTTCGGCTCGCTCGAAGCGCTGCTCGAGCGCGCGGCCGAGGTGCCGCGCAAGGCCTATCGCGAGGGGCTCCAGGCGCACCGCGAGCAGGCGCTCCTCTCCAAGGAGCTGACCACGATTCACACCGATCTGCCGCTCGAGCTCCATCCCGACGAGCTGCGTCACGACCCGCCGGACACGGCCGCGCTGCGCGAGCTCTACGCCGAGCTCGAGTTCCACTCGCTGCTCGCGGAGCTCCCGGGCCAGCCTGCGGCGCCTGCGGGCCTCTTCGCGGAGCTCCCGGAGGTGGTCGCCCGGGCGGATTGGGAGGCCCTCGCCGCGCGCGTCGGAGGGCGTCTCGACGTCGCCCTGCTCGTCGCCGACCGGCCGATCGTCGTGGCGCTCTCGGCGGGGCCGCAAGCGTCCGCCTGGCTCGATCTCAGGCGCGACGAGCTGCGTGCGACGGTGGTCGGCGCGCTCGGGAGCTGGCTCGGCCGCCCGGAGCTCGAGCTCGTCGGCCACGACCTCAAGGAAGTGCTGCGCCTCGCCGCGGAGGGCGCGGTCGCCCGGGTGCGGCGCTTCGACCTGATGCTGGTCTCCTACCTCCTCAAGCCGGCGGCGCATGGCCATTCGCTGGAGGAGATCGCGTTCGAGCGCGGCGGAGCGAAGCTGCGCACCGCCAAGGAGACCGGCTTCGACCGCGGCCAGGAGCCGCCAGTGGGCGACCCGCGGCTCGGCGAATGGGCCGCCGAGCGGCTGGCGTCGGTCGCCCGGCTCGAGCCCGAGATGCGGCGGGAGCTGGGCGACGGACCGCTCGCCGCGCTCTACCGCGAGATCGAGTCGCCGCTCTCGCCGGTCCTGGTCGGGATGGAGGAGCGGGGCATCGTGCTCGACGTCGAGTACCTCGCCCACATGTCGCGGGAGCTCGGGCTCGACCTCGAGCGGCTGGAGAGCGAGATCTACCGGCTCGCCGGCGAGCGCTTCAACATCCAGTCGCCCCAGCAGCTGGCGGCCGTCCTGTTCGAGAAGCTGGGGCTCCCCGCCGGCCGGCGGACGAAGAAGACCAAGAGCTACTCGACCAGCGCCGAGACCCTCGAGGAGCTGGCGAGCCAGGGGCACGAGCTGCCCGAGCGGCTGCTCCGCTTCCGCGAGATCGCCAAGCTCAAGTCGACCTACGTCGACGCCCTGCCGCAGCTCGTCGCGGCCGACGGCCGGTTGCACACGCGCTTCCAGCAGGCGGTGGCGGCGACCGGCCGCCTCTCCTCGATCAACCCCAACCTGCAGAACATCCCGGTCCGCACCGAGCTCGGACAGCGCATCCGGCGCGCGTTCCGCGCCGCCGAGGGGTCGCTGCTGGTGGCGGCCGACTACAGCCAGATCGAGCTCCGGATCCTCGCCCACATCGCCGACGAGAAAGCGATGATCGAGGCTTTCGCGCGCGGCGAGGACATCCACCGCTCGACCGCGGCGGCGGTGCTCGGGATCTCGCCGGACCTCGTCTCTCCCGATCAACGGCGGGCCGCCAAGACGATCAACTTCGGGCTGATCTACGGCATGAGCGCCTTCGGTCTCGGCCAGGCGCTGGGCATCCCGACCAAGCAGGCGGAACAGTTCATCGCGGCCTACTTCGCGCGCTACGGCGGGGTGCAGGCCTACATGCAGGAGACGCTCGCGCGAGCGGAGCGCGAGGGCAAGGTCGAGACGCTGTACGGCCGGGTGCGCCACCTGCCGGAGCTCAAGAGCGCGAACTGGAACCTGCGCGAGAACGCACGCCGGATGGCGATCAACGCCCGCATCCAGGGGACGGCGGCCGACCTGCTCAAGCTCGCCATGATCGCGGTCGATCGACGGCTGCGGACCGAACATCCCGCCGCCGCCCTGCTGCTCACCGTCCACGACGAGCTGGTGCTCGAGGCGCCGGCCGCCGAAACCGAGGCGGTGGCGCGACTCGTCGAGGAGGAGATGACCGGCGTGGCGAAGCTCGCCGTGCCGCTGGTCGTCGACACCGGCTGGGGCGCCACCTGGTACGACGCCAAGGAGTGACCCTGGGTCCAGCGTCGAACGCCCGCGGATCGAATCCGCATGGAGTGCTGGCGGTCCGCCCGGCGCGGGCCGCCGGATCGGAGTGACGATGTCTGCTCCCGATGCCGGCCGGCCTCTGATCCCCCGCGCTGTGCTGTTCGGCAATCCCGAGCGCGCCGCGGTGCAAGTCAGTCCCGACGGCGAGTACCTCTCCTGGCTGGCGCCGGTCGACGGCGTCCTCAACGTCTGGGTGGCCCCTGCCGCGAGGCTCGCCGAAGCGAAGCCGGTGACTCGCGACCGGGTGCGCGGGATCCGCAGCTACTTCTGGGCCTACAACGCCCACCAGATCGTCTACCTCCAGGACAGAGGGGGGGACGAGAACTGGCGCGCCTACGCGGTCGACGTGGCGAGCCTCGCCGAGCAGGACCTCACGCCTCTGGAGGGCGTGCAGGCCCAGATCCAGGCGGTCAGCCCGCGCTTCCCCGACGCGATCCTGGTGGGGCTCAACGACCGTTCGCCGCAGTTCCACGACCTCTATCGGATCGATCTCGCGACCGGCGCGAGGACGCGGCTGGAGCAGAACGACGAGTTCGCGGGCTACGTGGTGGACGACCGTTTCACGGTGCGGCTCGCGCAGCGCTTCACTCCCGACGGCGGCTTCGAGCTGCTGCGACGCGACGCAGCCGGCGCGTGGCAGAGCTTCCTGGTCGCCGGTCCGGAGGACAGCCTGAGCACCGCTCCCGCCGGCTTCGATGCCAGCGGCGACACCTTCTACCTGCTGGACGGCCGCGGCCGCGACACCGCGGCGCTGTTCGCGATGGACATCGCCTCGGGCGCCGCCGAGCTGCTCTTCGCCGACCCGCGTGCCGACGTCGAGAACGTGCTGCAGCACCCCACGACCAAAGCGGTCCAGGCGGCGGCGTCGAACTTCGAGCGGGTCGAGTGGACGATCCTCGACCCGACGCTCCGGCCCGATTTCGACCGTCTCGAGACCGTCGAGGACGGCGAGATCATCGTCAACAGCCGCACGCTCGACGATCGCCTCTGGGTGGTGGCCTACACCCTCGACGACGGTCCGGTGAAGTACTACCTCTACGAGCGCGCGGCGCGGCAGGCGCGGTACCTGTTCAGCAACCGGCCGGCGCTCGAGGAGCTCGAGCTCGCCAGGATGCATCCGGTGTTGATTCCGGCGCGCGACGGCTTGCAGCTGGTGAGCTATCTGACGGTCCCCGTCCGGGCCGACGCCGAGGGCGACGGCCGGCCGACCCAGCCGCTGCCGATGGTGCTCTTGGTCCACGGCGGCCCCTGGGCGCGCGACAGCTGGGGCTACAACCCTCACCATCAGTGGCTGTCGAACCGCGGCTACGCGGTGCTGGCGGTGAACTACCGCGGTTCCACCGGGCTCGGCAAGCATCACCTGAACGCCGGCGATCTCGAGTGGGCGGCGAGGATGCACGACGATCTGATCGACGCCGTCGACTGGGCGGTAGGCGAGAAGATCGCGGATCCGCGGCGCGTCGCGATCCTGGGCGGCAGCTACGGCGGCTACGCGGCGCTGGTCGGTCTCACGTTCACGCCGGAGACGTTCGCGGCCGGGGTGTCGATCGTCGGGCCGTCGAACCTGAGGACCCTGCTGCAGTCGATTCCGCCCTACTGGGGGCCGATGAAGGTGATCTTCCAGAAGCGGATGGGGGACGACGCGACGGAAGAGGGCAAGGCGATGCTCGAGGCGCGCTCGCCGCTCTTCCGGGTCGACGAGATCCGGCGGCCACTGCTGATCGGCCAGGGGGCGAACGATCCGCGCGTCAGGCAGGCGGAGTCCGATCAGATCGTGGCCGCGATGGCCGCCAGGCAGATCCCGGTGACCTACGTGCTCTTCCCGGACGAGGGGCACGGGTTCGCGCGCCCGGAGAACAACACTGCGTTCAACGCCATCGCCGAGGCCTTCCTCGCCAAGCACCTCGGCGGACGCTGCGAGCCGATCGGCGAGGACTTCCGGGGCTCGAGCCTGCAGGTGCCGAACGGTGCCGCGGAGGTGCCGGGGTTGGCGGAGGCGCTACCGGAATAGCAGTTTCTCGGTAGCCCTGGCACCCGACGCTCGGAAGCCATCGCTCTCCGGCCGCTGGTCCGATCTCCCTTGGGCGAGGTCAC
>CAYZWR010000149.1:0-6719 GCA_964481735.1 uncultured Thermoanaerobaculia bacterium | reverse complement strand
TCGACCTCGGGCGCTGGCGGGAGGCGGAGCGCGCGCTCGGCGCCGAAGTGGCGCCCAGCGCGCGCCGCGCCAACATCCTCACCGAGGGGATCGACTATCTCGAGAGCCGCGGACGGGTGATCTCGCTTGGCGGGCTGCGCGTCCGCATCCTCGGAGAGACGCGTCCCTGCGAGCGGATGGACGAGGCGCATCCGGGGCTCCGCGAGGCGCTCCGCCCGGCATGGCGCGCCGGCGTCTACGGCGAGGCGCTCGACGACGGCGAGATCGCGGTCGGCGACGCCGCCGACTGGGCCGAGCGCGAACCCGGCTGAGGACCGTCTCGCGCCGAACGCGCGAGCGCCTTGGCGTCTGCCTGGGTGCTCCGCGGCTGTCGATGCGCGCGGTAGAGTCCCTGCGCCGACGATCGCCACCTCTCAGGGGAGTGAACATGAAGCAACCGATTCGAGTCGCCGCCGTCCTGCTGTGGTTCGCGCTGCCCCTGCTGGCCCAGGAGCCCTGCCCCTGCCCCGAGCCGGTGCCGCCCCCGCCTCCGCTCTGGACCGGCTCGGCCGGCTTCTCCTATCTCGCGACCAGCGGCAACAGCGACAGCGAGACGCTCGGTCTGACCGCTGGCCTGGCGCGTCGGCCCACGCCCTGGGGAGTCGAGATCTCCGCCGCCGCCAACCGGGCGGAGACCGAGGGGGAGAAGACCGCCGAGCGGATCTTCGCCGGGGTGCGCGGCAAGCGCGCCTTCGGCGAGCGCTGGGAGGCCTTCGGCGGCGTCACCTGGGAGCAGGACGAGTTCGCCGGCTTCGACGCGCGCACCCTCGTCGAGGCGGGGGGCGTCTGGAAGGCGGTCGTCTCCGAGCGCCATCTGCTCGCCTTCGACGGCGGCCTCGCCTGGACACAGGAAGACCCGGTGCTCGGCGAGAGCTTCGACTCCTTCGGGGCCGTCGCCGGCTTCGACTGGGTGTGGAAGATCTCCAAGACGGCCACCTTCCGCGAGCGTGTCCTCGCCTATCCGAACTTCGACGAGAGCGACGACTGGAGGATCCGCTCCGAGACCACGCTCGAGGCGGCGCTCGCTGCGAGCTGGGCGCTCCGCGCCTCGTACCTCTTCACCCGCGACAACCTGCCGGCGCCGGGTTTCGAGAAGGACGACGCGACGACGTCGGTCTCCGTGGTCTGGAAGCGGTGAACCGCCGGCGTTCGACGCCGGCTGAGGAGTAGACTACGAGCTCAGAACTGCGCAGAACGAGGCACTACCCGCCGCGACGCGGCACGGAGGAAGCATGATCGAGAAGCCCATTCTGAGAGGGTTCATGGTGGCCGCCCTCGTGCTCGCCGGGAGCTCGCCGGGGTCCGCCCAGACCGACTACCTGTGGCCCCGCTTCGCGGTAGACGCCGGTGCGTACGAGATCTCGACCACCGACGAGATCCGCATCGACGGCAAGCTCGACCTGGCCGGCAGGCCGGTCGACCTCTCGACCGACATCGGCCTGCCCGACTCGGAGACGCTGCTCAACCTCAAGCTCGAATGGGCTTTCGCCGAGCGCCACTCCCTGACCTTCGGCTATTGGTCGCTCGACCGGAGCGGATCGCGCAGCATCGCCCGCGAGATCGAGATCGACGGCACGACGTTCCCGATCGGCGCCACCGCCACGATCGACTTCGAGACCACCTCGATCGGCGCGGCTTACACCTACTGGTTCGTGCGTCGCGAGAACTGGGGAATGGGCGGGACCTTCGGCCTGGTCTACCTCGGCCTCGACGCCAAGGCCGGCGCCAGCGTTCAACTCGGTGGGGGAAGCGGCTCGATCTCGGAGAGCGCCTCGGCCAGCACCGACCTGCCGGTGCCGATGATCGGCCTGGCGGTGAAAGGACGGCCCTGGGAGCGCCTGGTGCTCTTTGGGCGCGGCGATTTCCTGCCCTCGGTGACGATCGGGGATTACAGCGGCGAGGCGGGGAACTTCTCGCTCGGAGCCGAGTTCTACTTCTGGGGGCCGCTGGCGGTGGGCGGCAGCTTCGACGGCGCCTACTACAAGGCGGATGTCGACAAATCGGGCTGGCACGGCTCGGTCGACCTGGTCAACGAGGGCTGGCGCCTCTACCTGCGCGCCGCCTTCTGACCTGCCTACGGCTCGACGGCCGCCGTCGACTCAGCTGCGCGGCGAGCCGCGCCGGCGGCCGGGAGCGCGCACGGTTCGGGAATCCCGGTAGAGCAGGAACTCCTCGTCGGTGACCACGCGCCGAGTGCCGGGCAGCAGGTCGGGATCGGCCTGGAGCTCGCGTTGCAGCTTGGCGAAGCAGAGGTCGGGCGCATCCTGGAAGCTGACCTGCCGCGAGGCGAACGCCTCGCGGCGGATGAAGAGGAGGAAGAGCCGCGGCTCCTCCTCGCCGGTGACCTGCAGAGAGTACTCGCGACCTTCGTCGGTGGCGCAGAAGCCCAGGTAGCGCAGCTTCGGGGGCCGGCGGCGGGCCGTCGTCCTCTCGTCCTTGGTGCCGGAGCCAGCAGACGCGTGCGCTGCGCTCGCGGCGGCGGTCACGGGCTCGCCGGCGGGCACGAGGCTCTCCGACGGGTCTGCTTCCTGCTTCGGCATGCGAACTCTCCCTGCCTCTCTCCGCGAGGCGGCGTGCGATCTCCGCGGGCTGGGGTGTCGTGAGGCGGGCCGGTTGAGGCGACAGGTCCAGCGCCAACCTATCACGTCGGACCGCGGCACCCGTTCCGCTTCACACCGCGCCGTGAGCGCTCGCGAGCCGCGCGCCGGCGGAGCGCGGCGCGGGAACTGTGGTCTACTGCGAAGTGCCGGAGCCTGCAGCATTTGCTGCCCGGCGCGGGGAGCGAGGGAGGGCGCGCGATGCAGGTGATGACCTGGCTGGCGATTCTGCTTGGCGCGGCGGGTCTGCTGTTCGGGCTCGGTTGGCTGCGCCGGATGCTCGCGGAGGGATCCGCCAAGGCTGACTCGGGTCGCCGCGCGGCCGAGGAGCGGCGCGCGAGCGATCGCCGTGATTGCATGCTCGCGGAACAATCGCTGAACCCCGACGCGTCGCGCCCCGAGACGCCACGCTCCGAGCCGGCGAAGTCGGTGCCGGGGGCCGGTCCACGCCGCCGTTCGAGCGCGGCGCCCAGCGGCTTCGATCCCGACCTGCCGGTCCCCTGAACCCGAGAGGAGAGTGTGCTCCGATCGCCTCGCCCGGGGCCTCCGCGCGAGCGGCGGGGCGCTCCGGCCATGGGCCGCGCGCGAAGGCTCAGGGGCGGCGGAGCTGCAAGGCTCCGCTGTCGTCGAGCGTCGCCAGGACGACACGGCCAGCCGCGAAATCGAGGCGCTCTGCGAACTCGTCGCGCGGCAGCTCGGCCGTCTCGGCGGGAGCAAGCCCGCTGGCGAGCTCGGGCGCGAACCGGATCCGGACCGCGTGGCTCCCGGGTGCGACGAGGAGCGTCTCCTCGATGACCAGCGGCCGGTCGGCGCGCAGGCCCCGCTTGCTCGCCAGCACGGAGTGGCGCAGCGTTCCGTCGATCCAGACCTCGAGCCGGTAAGTCACCGGGCGATCCTCGCAGACCCGTTGCAGGCGCATGTGGACCGGCAGCTCGGCGAGCTCCGCCGCGCTGCGGTCGCGACAGACCTCCAGCTTCGCCGCCGCGGTGCGGATGGCGAGGCGCAGCGCCGCGTCGACCGGCTCCCGTCCGAGGGGCAGGTGGGCGAGTCGGCCCACTCCCAGGACCAGGAAGCCCGAGACCACGAAGCGTCCGGCGAAGGCCGCCCGGGCGGACCAGCGATCAGCCATCGGAGACCTCCGCGAGCTCGGCGGCCGCCGTGGCACAGAGCAGGTCGAGCTCGGCGAGCGGCTCGGGGACCACGGCCAGCGCGGCGATCGCGGCCTGGAACTCCTCGAGGCGCCGGCGTGCGGCGGTCGCTTCGGCCGGCGAGAAACTCGCGAAGCCGACGCGCCGGCGGTCCACGCGCGATTTGAGCTCGGCCTCGCGCCCGCGGAACAGGCGCGCCTCGGCCCACTTCGGCCCTTCGCGGAAGTGGCAGTTGCGCGGCGGACAGGAGAGCAGGAAGACTCCGCCGACGCCACGGCGCAGGAGGAGCTCCACCACCGAGGTGTGCACCGATCCGGAGCAGCCGGTCGGATAGGCGATCATCCCTGGAAGCGCGAACGCTTCGGGCAGGGCGCCGAGCCCGTTCCGGCAGCCGAGCACGACGACCTCGTCGCCGCGCGGCGGCTGCCGCTCCAGGAAAGCGCGCGCCGCGGCCAGCTGATCGCGTCCAGTGCGCGCGAAGGGGCCGACGCCCATCGGGGCGCACGAGGCGGCACAGATGCCGCAGCCCACGCAGCGCGCCGGGTCGACCCGCGCCACCAGCTCCGAGCGCTGCTGGGCGAAGTCGCTGCGCGCCACCATGGCGATCGCTTCGTAGGGGCAGTCCTGGTAGCAGTTGGTGCAGCCCGAGCAGTGGGACTCGTCGACCGTCGAGGTGGCGATCGCGCGCCGCGGCCGCCACCACCAGGGCAGGCTGGCCAGCAGGGCGAAGGCGCCGGCCCACAGCGCGAGCTGGCTGGCGGGCGCGAGGCGGTCGGCGAGCGGCAGCCAGAAGGCGTAGAAGAGGTCGGTCGGAACGACGCCGGGAAGCGCGAGCAGATCGGCTGCAGGGGAGAGCGCGACCGGAGCGACCGCGGCCAGCACGGCGAGCAGCGCCAGGGTGAACCAGCGCAGCTCGCGGGGCGGCAGCCAGGCGGGACGTGACAGCCGGCTGACGTGCAGCCAGAGGAGCGCGGTGATGCCGAGCGGCAACGCCACGTGGAGGAAGAGATTCATGAAGAAGAACGACGAGGGAGGGGGCGCCTCGCCGTTGAACGAGCGGCTGAGCGGCTCCGAGAGCACCGGCAGGAGGTCGACCAGCCGGGCACCGCGCGAGGCCACCATCTGACCCTGGACGTCCCAGACCATCACCAGGCCGGTCCAGCCGCAGAACAGCACGATGCCGAGCAGCGCGACGCCGGAGAGCCAGGCGAGCGCGCGCGGTCCCCAGGTCTGGCCCTGCACCAGCTTGCGCAGGAGATGGACGGTGATCGCGACCATGGCGAGGTCGGCGCTGTAGCGGTGGAGCGAGCGCATCCAGGAGCCGAGGAAGATCCGCTCGTCGATGCGGACGACCGAGCCGTGGGGATCGGCGATCTTGTAGAACAGGAAGAGGTAGACGCCGGTCGCGAGGCAGACCAGGAAGCAGAGCACGGCGAGGTTGCCGCTCTGGTAGAGCGGATTTGAGCGTGCCCCGTAGATGCGATCGAACAGGCGATCGAGCGGCTCGGTCAGCCAGCGCAGGGCGCGAGCCGCGGCGGGAGGGCCCGCCGAGCCGCCGGCCGGCGGGGGAGCGCTCACGCCGCTTCGCGTCCCAGCCGGGTGACCGCTTCGACCAACCAGTCCGGCGGCGGATTGAGGAAGCGGTAGGCGATCCGGCCCTCGCCGTCGAGCAGGTAGATCAGGCCCGGATGGAGGATGTCGCCGGTCGACTCGTCGCGGGTCGCGCCGATCTCGTACTCGCGGTGCACGCGCTGCACGTCGGCGATCTCGCCGGAGAGGACGTGGGCCCCGGGGATCGCACCGAGCTTCCAGCTCTCGGCGATCCCCGGCAGGGCGCGCGGGGTGTCGCGCCAGGGGTCGAGGGTGACGACGACGATCGCGGCCGCGTTCTCCGGGAGCGCCGACGAAGCCTGCCGGAGGGTGTGGATGAGGACCGGGCAGACGGTCCGGCAGTGCGCGAAGGCGAAGGAGAGCAGCACGATCCGGCCCCGCAGATCGGACAGCCGGAGCGTCGAACCGGTCTGATCGACCAGCGCGAGCTCCGGCGCCGGGAGGAAGGTCCGCAGATAGCCCTCGGGAAGCGGCTCCACGGCCTCGGCCGGCGAGAAGGTCTCCCCGAGGTCGAGCGCGCGCTCGATCCGCTGGGCGACCCCGAACACGCCGAGCGCCAAGCCGCCGGCGAGCGCGCCGAGCAGCGACGCGCCAGCGGCACGTCCGAGGGCCCAGCGGGCGCTCGCCCGGAGCTCGCCCCCCCAGACCACGACCAGAAAGACGAGCATGGAGAGCGGGCCGAGGACGAGCAGACACCAGCCGTAGGTGTCGGGCAGCCCGTTGGGCAGCGTGCCGAAGCAGACGGCGCGGGCGCGTTCGATCCACTCCGGCGGCGCGGCGAGGGGTGGGAAGGCGATCGCCCACCAGGTCGTCGTCACCGCCAGCCAAGCGACGAACGCGGAGGCCGGGAAGGGGACGAAGCGCGCCGCGGTGGTGGCTCGAACGCTCATCGCGAGAGGCTCCCGAGCCGCGGCCTCAGCCGATCTTCCAGATCATGGAGAGGATCTTCCAGTTGGTGAAGTAGTAGAGGACGAAGACCGCGAGGAAGATGAAGACCAGCCAGACCGTGCCCGGAGCGCCCGCCTTGTGGGCGGCGAGCGCGCTCTCGCCGCCGTGCGACTGCGGCGGCAGGCGGAGCAGCCCTTGCGGGATGCCGTCGGTGTCGCGGCCGACGTTGGCGAGATCCACCGCCTTGCCGAAGAAGACCGAGACCACGGCGATGGCGATGAAGATCAGCACGGCGAGCGAGGCGAGCACGCCTCCGATTCCGACCCCGGCGAGCAGCAGGTCGACGACGGGTGGGAACTCGAGACGGAAGGGTGCCTGCGGGAAGGTGATGTCGGCGTGGCGCCGCGGGACGCCGAAGCTGCCGGCGAAGGTCATC
>CAYZWR010000148.1:3423-6757 GCA_964481735.1 uncultured Thermoanaerobaculia bacterium | reverse complement strand
CCTACTCGTAAACCATCCAGAGCTGACCGGGAAAGAGGAAGGAGAGCCCTTCGCGCAGCCGGTCGCGCCAGTTCTCCCAGTTGTGCCCGTCGTGGGCTTCCGAGTAGACCACCTCCATGCCGGTCCCTTGGAGGATCGGCACCAGGGAGCGGTTCTCGTAGATCAGCGACTCGTAGATCCCGCAGGAGAGGTAGATCCGGTCGGCCACCCGCTTCGGCTCGTCGCGGAAGGCGTTCACGAACTCGACCACCGGCTCGAAGGCGGGTCCCCGCCGGCTCGGGCCGATGTCGGTGAAGGCGAACGAGCCCGACTGCAGGAGCAGCCGGCCGAAGCGCCCGGGGTAGTGGCAGGCGGCGGCGAAGGAGGCGACGCCGCCGAAGCTCGCGCCCATCAGCCCGCGGTAGGCGGGCCCGCGCTCCAGCGGGTAGCGCCGTTCGAGCTCGGGCAGCAGCTCCTCGGCGACGAAGCGCGAATGCCGCCGGTCGGCCGCGTAGTCGCGCAGCCGGTCGGGCGAGTCGACGAGCGCGGCGACCAGCGGGGCGACCTCCAGGCGGTGGATCAGGTTGTCGAGCACGGTGCGCAGGGCCGAGTAGCGCAGGTAGTCGCGCCCGTCGTGCACCACCAGCAAGGGATAGCGGCGGCTGCGGCGGAAGCGGGCCGGCAGGTAGACCGCGACCTCCTGGGCGCGACCGAGCGCCGCGCTGTGCAGCGCCAGGCGCTCGATCTGGCCCGGACGCGCCTCGAGGTCGGTCGCGATCCACTCCGGAGTGCGATAGTCCGCCCCCTGGCAGACCGAGTTCGCCCCGAAGGGATCGTGGGCGAGAAGCGGGTTGAGCGGATCGCGAATCAGCTGGCTCACCCCGTTGCGCTGCACTTCGAGCTTGTACTCGACCCGCGAGCGGACCGGGATCTCCTGCGTGAGGTGCCAGAGATCGCTGCCGGCCAGCGGAGTGAAGGGCTGGGCGGAGGGCAAGCCGTAGATCCAGTGCTGGAGATAGACCGCGTCGGCCACCCCCCGGTAGAGGAAGGTCACCGTGCGCCCCTCGACGATCGGCACCGCGCGTCCGGCGAGGAAGGCGTCGATCTTCTGCGGGCTGAGCTCGCGCGCTTCGAGCAGCTCCCGGATCGCCTGGCTCAAGCGGCCTCCAGCGGGCCGACCGACCCGTCGCCGGCGAGCCGGCTCATGCCGGGCCCCGGCTCCCAGCCGGCGCCCTCGTCGATCATCCAGCCGCCGTCGCCCATCGCCACGCAGACCGCCGGCGCGAACCGGTGCGCCAGCAGGGCGACGCGACGGCGGTCGTCGAGCGCCAGCCGGCGCCGGGCGTGCGGCAGCGGCACGACGCCGCGCGCCAGGGCCAGACCGTTCTCCAGCAGCTCGGTGTTGCCGTAGCCCTGCGGTGGGAAGTGGTGGAAGAGCACGACCCGCTCGGCGATCGCCATCGCGCCGGCGGACCAGGCGAAGACGGCGCGCTCGCCCAGTCGCTCGGCGACGCCGAAGAGCCGCAGGCGGTTGAGCAGGATCGCCACGTGCCCGCCGGCGATCAGCAGCCCCTCCACGCCCTCGAGCGCCTGCTCGATCTGCCGCAGGTGGCGCGCCAGGGCGGGCCTCGCGGCAGGCGCCCAGCGCGCCTCGAAGCTGGCGTGCAGCGCGGCCACCCGGCGGAGGTGATGCTCGTCGATCGCGCGGATCGCGCTGAGCGCGGCCTCCTTCTCGGGACCGAGCAGCGCCGGATCGCCGCGCCGCTGCTCGAGCTCGCGCAGCGCCCCCTGGGCATAGCCCAGCCGGGTCCGGTAGAGCTCCTGCAGCTCGCGCAGCTTCGCCTGGCGCTCCCGGTAGGCGGCGGCGAGCTCGGGATCGCGCTCGAAGACGTCCTCGCCGCGCGAGTAGAGCATCAGGTTCACCGTGCGGCCGCCAAGGTGCTCGTGCAGCTCGAGATCCTCCGCCTCCCGTTCCTGCCAGCCGGCGGTGACCGAGGCGAGCCGCCCGCGCACGCCCGAGCGCGCCACGGCCTGACCGAGGGTCGGTGCGAAGCGCTGCGGGCCGAGCAGGACGACGGTGGCCATGGGCTAGAATCCTATGAGTCGCACCGCTTGGAGTCCAAGCACCGGGGTCCCTGGGGAGAGGCGCCATGCACGTCGTCTTCGTCGAGCCGAAGTTTCCCTACAACCAGCGCCAGTTCGTGCGCGGGCTCGCGGCGATCGGCGCGCGCGTCACCGGCATCGGCGAGACGCCCTACAACTACCTCGACGACGAGCTGCGCGGCTGGATGGTCGCCTACGAGCAGGTCCCGTCGGTGGTCAACGAGGCCGCCCTCCTCGAAGCGGTCCGGCGCGTGCAGGCGCGCGAGTGGGTGGACCGGATCGAGGCGACGATCGAGGCGCACATCCTCCCCACCGCCAAGGTCCGCCAGGCCGCGGGCATCCCCGGCACCACCGTCGAGACCGCCTTCCTCTGCCGCGACAAGCCGGCGATGAAGGAGGTCCTGCGGCGCGCCAACATCCCCTGCGCCCAATCGGCCGGCGTCGCCTCCGCGGCGGAGCTGCGCGACTTCGTGGCCCAGGTGGGCTACCCGATCATCCTCAAGCCGCGCAGCGCCGCCGGCGCCGCCGGCACCCGGCGGGTGGACAACGACCGTGAGCTCGAGAGCGCGATCGTCGAGCAGGGTATCGACCGTGGCGCCGCGGTCGCCGCCGAGGAGTTCATCGAGGGGCACGAGGGCTTCTTCGACACGATCTCGATCGGCGGCCGGGTGGTGCACTACTTCATCTCGCACTACTACCCCGGCGTGCTCGAGGCGATGCGCACCCGCTGGATCTCGCCTCAGATCCTCACCACCAACCGGGTGGATGCGCCGGGCTACGCCGACGTGAAAGCGATGGGCCAGAAGGTGATCGGGGCGCTCGGCATCGGCACGTCACCGACCCACATGGAGTGGTTCTTCGGTCCCAAGGGGCTGAAGTTCTCCGAGATCGGCTGCCGCCCGCCCGGCGTCGGGGTGTGGGACCTCTACGCCGCCGCCAACGAGCTCGACATCTATCGCGAGTGGGCGATGGCGGTCTGTCACGGCCGCCCCGAGCAGGCGCCCTCCCGCCGCTTCGCCGCCGGCATGATCGCGCTGCGCCCCAACCGGGACGGCCGGATCTCCGGTTACGAGGGGATCGAGCAGATCTACCAGAGCTACGGCGAGTGGATCATCGACTCCCACCTGCCGCCCCCGGGCTCCCCCACCGGGCCGGTCGAAGGGGGCTACATGGCGAACGCCTGGATCCGCATGAAGCACCCCGACTACGACCAGCTGCGCCGCATGCTCGACCTCGTCGGCCGCACCGTCAA
>CAYZWR010000148.1:0-3323 GCA_964481735.1 uncultured Thermoanaerobaculia bacterium | reverse complement strand
GTGGTCGTCAGGTCGGCCGTGGTCGGCGCGCCGAAGATCGGTGCCGGACCCGGAGCGCCGCCCGCGTCCGCGTAGATGTACATCTCCGCGAGCGTCGACGCAGCGGTGAGCATGCAGACGCGCACTTCCGTCAGCACCCCGCCGGCCGGCAGCGTGAAGTCGTCGGTCACGGTCGACCCGTGGTCGCCTTCGGGTCCTCCGGTGCCGGTGACCGCCGTAGCGCGTTCCGACGCCAGGCCGTCGACCGAATCCGCAGGTCCGTTGTCCCACAGCGTTCCCGGGGTTCCGGGAGCGAGCGGCCCCGGCACGACCGGCGGGCTGCCCGCCTGCTCCCAGGCCTCGCGCGCCGTTTTCGCCGGCGCATCGGCGAACGCCAAGCCCGTCACCAGCACCAACCCTGCGAAGAGCACCCAGAGCTTCCCTCTCATGCCGCCTCCTTATGGATCAAGTCAAGTCTTCGTGGCTTTTCGCGCATGATCGCACGGATCGCACCCACCCGGAGAATTACGGCTCTCTTGCGCCTGGCGGCGCCGGCTCGACCAGCACCGAGCTCCAGGGCTCGAGCTCGAAACGCTCGATCGGCAGAGCGCCGCCGCCCGGTTCTTGCGTCGCGGTGTCGATCCGCAGGCGCCCGCGCTCGAAGCCGAGCTCGGCGCAGGTGAAGCCGAGCCGTCGCGCCGACGGGTTGAGCAGCAGGAGGAGCTCCGGGGCGCTCGCCGAGGCGGCGCGCAGCTCGAGGACCAGCGCGGGCTCGAGCGCGCGGAGGCGCCAGCCCGCCCCTCCAGCGAGCGTCCTCTCGCGCAGCCGGAGCGTCTTCCTCAGGAAGCTCCGCAGATCCAAGGCGGAGTCGAGCCACGACCAATCGAGCCAGGCGATCTCGTTGTCCTGGCACCAGGCGTTGTTGTTGCCGCGCTGCGTGCGGCCGAGCTCGTCGCCGGCGAGCAGCATCGGAGTGCCGCGCGCGAGCAGCAGGAGCGCGAGGAAGTTCCGCCGCTGGCGGGCGCGCCGCGCGACGATCGCCGGGTCGTCGCTCGGGCCTTCGACGCCGCAGTTCCAGGCGAGGTTCTCCCCAGCGCCGTCGCGATTCTCTTCGCCATTGGCGAGATTCCGCTTCGCTTCGTAGCTCACCAGGTCGGCCAGGGTGAAGCCGTCGTGGCAGGTGACGAAGTCGACCGCCGGGCGCGCCCGGTCCCCGCCCGCGGCGAGGTGGCCGGCCAGCCGGGCGCGCGCCGCGCTCTCGCCGCGGACGATCCGCCGCACGTCGTCCCGGAACGGGCCGTTCCAGGCCCGCCAGGGAGCCGGCAGGAGCCGTTCCACGCTCCGGCCCGTCGCGTCCCAGGGCTCGGCGATCAGCAGGCGGTCGGCGAGCAGCGGATCGGCGGCGATCTCCTCGACCAGGCACGAGCGTTCGAGCGGCTCGCCCCGCTCGCCGCGGAAGAAGGCGCCGGCGAGATCGAAGCGGAAGCCGTCGACCCCGATCTCGCCGCTCCAATAGCGCAGGGCGTCGAGCACCAGGCGCCGGGTCGCCGGGTGCTCCACCTGCAGCGTGTTGCCGCAGCCGGTCAGGTCGAGCGGCTCGCCGGTCGACGGATCGGCGAGGAAGTAGGCCGCGCGATCCAGGCCGGCGAGCGAGACCAACCGCTCCCGCTCCGCGCGCGGCCCGAAGCTCTCGCCGGTGTGGTTGAAGACCACGTCGAGCACCAGCTCGAGGCCGGCGCGGTGCAACTCGTCGACCAGCAGCACGAGCTCCTCGATCTCGCGGCCCCCGCCGCCCGCCGCTGCGTAGCCGGCCTTGGGGGCGAAGAACGAGAGCGGCATGTAACCCCAGCTGTTGAGCAGCCACTCGCCGGTCTCCGGATTGCGCCGCCGGTTGTCGGTCTCGTCGAATTCGAAGATGGGCAGGAGCTCGACGGTGGTCACGCCGAGGTCGAGCAGGTAGGGGATCTTCTCCACCAGCCCGAGGTAGGTTCCCGGGTGGTTCACCCGCGCGCTCGCGTGGCGGGTGAAGCCGCGCAGGTGGAGCTCGTAGATCAGCCGGCGCCCCTCCGGAATGCGCGGCCGCTCCGGCCGGTCCGTCTTCGGCGCGGGCGCCAGGTGGAGCGCGCGATAGGCGCGCTGGAGCCGGCCCCGCGCCACGTGCGACCGGTCGCCCCAGACCTCCCCGCCGCTGAGCGCGCGGGCGTAGGGGTCGATCAGCCAGGGACCGCCGTCCACCCGGTACTGGTACTCGAAACGCTCGGGAAGACCGCCCAGCTCGAGCTGCCAGACGTCGTCGTCGCCGCGTTGCTCGGGCGGCAGGGCGACTTCGGCGAACGGCCGCTCGTGCCCCGGCTCGTGGAGCGCCAGCAGGATCTGCCGCGCGGCGGCGCTGCGCACCCGGAAGAGGTGCCCGCGCGGCGTGCGATGGACTCCCAGGGGCGCCGGGCGCGCGAGCACGAGGCGGGGAAACGACTAGGAGATCGAACCGTCGGCGTGGACGGTCCAGACGTCGCCCGAGCGCAGGAGCTTGTCGAGCTGGCCCGGACCCCGCTTCTCCCGCTCGCGCTCGATCTGCGCCAGGACGCCGCTTTCGAAGGGCGCCAGGTCGACTCGGCGGAGCACGCCGAGCGGCGTCGGGAAGTGCGGCGGCGCCATCTGCGCCACCATGAAGGCGATCGCCGGATTGAGCCGCGCCTCGTCCCAGACCAGGCAGTCCCCCGGGCCGAACCCGTCGGCGAAACGCACCACCTCGAGCTCGGGGCCGTTGAGGCGCACTCCACGGTCCTTCTGCTTGCCGAACACCAGCGGCTTGCCGTTCTCCAGGTAGACCAGCGCGTCGTCGCGCACCTCTTTCTCGGTCAGGTGGGCGAAGGCGCGGTCGTTGAAGATGTTGCAGTTCTGGTAGATCTCGACGAAGGCGGTCCCGCGGTGCGCCGCGGCGGCCTTCAACGTCTCCTTGAGATGACCCTGGAAGACGTCGATCGAGCGCGCGACGAAGGTGGCGCCACTGCCGATCGCCACCGAGAGCGCGTTGAACGGGTAGTCGATCGAGCCGTAGGGGCTCGACTTCGTCTTCTTGCCGACCTCCGAGGTGGGCGAGTACTGCCCCTTGGTCAGCCCGTAGATCCGGTTGTTGAACATCAGGATCTTGACCCCGACGTTGCGGCGCAAGGTGTGGATCAGGTGGTTGCCGCCGATCGACAGCGCGTCGCCGTCGCCGGTCGCGATCCAGACCTCGAGGTCGGGGCGGCTCATCTTCAATCCGGTGGCGATCGCCGGGGCGCGCCCGTGGATGGTGTGGAAGCCGAAGGTGTTCATGTAGTACGGGAAGCGGCTCGAGCAGC
>CAYZWR010000147.1:0-6873 GCA_964481735.1 uncultured Thermoanaerobaculia bacterium | reverse complement strand
GTCGAGGCGCCGTTGATCGCCAGGATGTCGGGATCGTGCTCGCCGTCGGCCGAGAGGACCAGCGAGATGATCTGCGTCTCGGCGGTGTAGCCCGGCGGGAAGAGCGGCCGGAACGGCCGATCGATCAGCCGGGAAGTGATGGTCTCCTTCTCGGTCGGGCGGCCTTCGCGCTTGAAGAAGCCGCCCGGAATCCTGCCGGCCGCGTAGGTGTACTCACGGTAGTCGACGGTGAGCGGCAGGAAGTCACGCGGGATCGCGCTCTGCGCCATGCAGACGGTGGTGAGGACGACGGTATCGCCGAGTCGGGCGACGCATGCGCCGTGGGCCTGCTTGGCGAGGTGGCCGGACTCGAGGACGATGGCCTCGGAACCGACCTGGATGGTTCGCTGCGTTTTCATTCTTTTTCCTTGGTTTACGGGGCAGCCTCGGGCGACGGCCTGGACGCCGCCGGCGAATCCGGAGGCGAGCCGATTGGCGAGGCTGCCGAAGAAGAGTTTCTACTTGCGGAGGCCGAGCCGCTCGATGAGCTGGCGATAGCGATCCGCGTCGCGGCGCTTGAGGTAGTCGAGCAGGCGCCGGCGCTGGCCGACGAGCTTGAGCAGCCCTCGCCGGCTGTGGTGATCCTTGGTGTGGGTCTTGAAGTGCTCTGTGAGCTCGTTGATCCGGCCGGTGAGCAGGGCCACCTGGACATCGGCCGAGCCGGTGTCGGTGTCGTGGACCCGGTAGTCCCGGATGATCTGTTCCTTGGCTTGAGACAAGACGATTCCTCCGTTCGATGACCTAGACAATTCAAAAGCTTACCACAGCCGGAGCCCCTTTGAAAACGATCCGGGGCTGGACCACGGCCGTCCCCGAGCCGCCCAACCGTTCGGCGACCGAGCCGACCGCCAGCATCTCCCCGGCCCGATCGACCAGCCGCACCCAGTCGCCGGTTTCCCCGCCGAGCGCCGCCAGGACGATCGTCTGCCCGTTGGTCGCCCGCCGCTCCTGTTGGGCGTCCAGGCAGACCGTGGCGAAGGGGAGGGGGATCTGCGCGATGGGGAACCAGCCCTCGCTCAGGGGCTCGCCGGCGACCGTCCGGCGCTCGAGCTCGCCCAGGGTGAGCGAGCTCTCGACCGCGAACGGGCCGATCCGCGTGCGGCGCAGCGCGGCCAGATGGGCGCCACAGCCCAGGCTCCGGCCGAGGTCGTGCGCCAGCGCCCGGGCGTAGGTGCCCGACGAGCAGGCGAGCCGGAAGCCGAGGCACCCGTCGGCGAGCGCTCCGGTGCGCACGAACTCGTAGACCGTCACCGTCTTGCTGGTCTCGGGAACCTCCTCGCCACGCCGCGCCAGCTCGTAGAGCCGGACCCCCTGGACCTTGCGCGCGCTGTAGGCCGGAAGCTGCTGCTCGAGGATGCCGGCAAAGGCCTCCATGCCGCGGTCGATCGCCGCCTCCTCGAGGCCGTCGATCGGCCGCTCCTCGACGATGCGGCCGCTGGCGTCGTAGGTGTCGGTCGCGACGCCGAAGCGGATCGTCCCTTCGTAGGTCTTGGGGGCGTGGATGAGGAAGCGGGTCAGGCGGGTGGCTTGGCCGAGGGTCAGCAGGAGCAGGCCGGTGGCGTCGGGATCGAGCGTGCCGCAGTGCCCGATGCGCTTCTGGCGGAGGATCCGGCGCGCCCGCTGCACGACGTCGTGCGAGGTGCAGCCGGCCTCCTTGTCGACCAGCAACAGACCGTCAATCGTCATGCGCCGCCTCGATCGCCGCGGCGAGCTCGCCGACCAGCGCCTGGCGCAGCGCCGTGACCTCGCCCGTCGCGCGGCACCCGGCAGCGTTCTTGTGCCCACCCCCGCCGCGGGCGCGGGCCACTTGCTCGACGTCGATCGCGCCCCGGCTGCGCAACGAGATCTTCCATTCGCCGTCCGCGAGCTCGCGCAGCATGGCCACGGCGTCGACGCCGGCGATCGAGCGCGGGGTGTCGATCAGTCCCTCCGAGTCGCCGGCTTGTGCCCCGGCGCGCTCGAACATCGCCTGGGTGAGGACCACCGAGGCGACGCGGCCGTCGCGGTGCAGCTCGAGGGTGGTCAGCATCTCGCCGAGCAGGCGCACGGCACCCTCGGGCTGGCTCTCGTAGACCCAGTGCGAGACCCGGTCGGGTCCCGCCCCGTCGCGCACCAGCTTGGCCGCCGACTCGAAGGCGCGCGGCGTGGCGTTGGCGAAGCGGAAGCCGCCGGTGTCGGTCACCAGGGCGAGCAACAGGCAGTCGGCGGTCTCGCGGTCGATGGGCAGGTGGAGGTCGCGGCCCAGCCGGGCCACCATCTCGCCGACCGCCGGAGCCTCGCTGTCGACCCAGTTCGCCGCACCGTAGAGCGCGTTGCCGAGATGGTGGTCGACGTTGAGCAGCGGCAGGCGGGCGAGCGCCTCGGCGAGCCCGGTCCGGTCGAGCGTCGGGCATTCGAGCACGATCGCCGCGTCGAAGCTCTCGGGGAACCCCGCCGGCGGCGTCTCGCCGACCCGGATCTGGGCGGCGCCGGGCAGCGCCCGGTAGACCCCGGGCGTGGGGTGGCGGTTCCACACCACGGCGCTCTTGCCGGCCTGGTGGAGGAGCCGCTGCAGGCCGAGCTCCGACCCGATGGCGTCGCCGTCGGGATTGACGTGGCTGGTGAGCAGGAAGCGATGGCCGCGGCGCAGCCGATCGAGCAGCGCCTCAGGTGTCATCGCGCTCTCCGCCCAGCCGGTCGAGCAGCTCCGCGATGCGCAAGCTGTGCTCCGGCCCCCGGTCGAGCTCGAAGTGCAGCTCGGGAACGACGCGCA
Source organism: uncultured Thermoanaerobaculia bacterium (assembly GCA_964481735.1). Taxonomy (GTDB): domain Bacteria; phylum Acidobacteriota; class Thermoanaerobaculia; order Multivoradales; family JAGPDF01; genus JAGPDF01. Next base: position 4,082 of record CAYZWR010000147.1, on the reverse strand, counting down.
GGCGCAGCCGGCGGGCGAGCTGGGAGCGCAGGAAGCCGCGGGCATGCTCGATGCCCTCCAGCGCGGCGGCCCGCTGGGCGTCGTCGCCGAGGGCCGAGATCCAGATCTTGGCGAAGCCGAGATCGTGGCTCATTTCGACCCGGGAAACGGTGGCGAGAGCGACGCGGGGATCGCGCATCTCCCGTTGGAGGAGCTCGGAGAGCTCGCTGCGGAGCAGGTCGCCGACGCGCTGACTGCGCTGGGTCAAGAGGCCTCCTCGAGGATCTGGGGATTCCAGGCGAGTATCACGACGGCGGTCTCCTCTTCGGCCAGACGCAGGACCTCGTCGAGCATCTGTTGGGCCTGCGCTTCCTGCCGCGCCACCAGCGCGACTCCGATCTCGGCCCGCTGCAGGAGGTTCTCGTGGGCGGTCTCGGCCGCCGAGATCCGGTGACGGGCGTGCACGCGCTCGATCAGACTGCGCACCACCCGACGCTTCGCCTTCAGGTCGTGACAGTGCGGGAGATGGAGCTCGAGTGCGGCGATTCCTACGAACATGGGCGCGGCGCGCGACGGACCGGCGAGGCCCGCCGCGCGGTCTCAGGTGAGCGTGGGAGCGACTTCCTCGCGAACGTAGGCCTCGATGAGGTCGCCCGGCTTGATGTCCTGGAAACGGTCGATGCCGATACCGCAATCGAAGCCGGCGCGAACTTCCGACGCGTCGTCCTTGAAGCGCTTGAGCGACGAGATCTTGCCCTCGAAGACCACCCGGCCATCGCGCACCAGGCGGATGGCGGCGGTGCGCGGGATGACGCCGTCGACCACGTGGCAGCCGGCGATCGTGCCCACCTTGGGCACCCGGAAGATCTCGCGCACCTCGGCGCGGCCGCGGGCGACCTCCTTGAACGTCGGCTCGAGCAGCCCGACCATCGCCTTCTTGAGGTCGTCCAGCAACTCGTAGATCACGGTGTAGAGGCGGATCTCGACCTGCTCCTTCTCGGCGAGCTCGACGGCGTTGCGCTCCGGCCGGACGTTGAAGCCGACGATGATCGCCTTGGAGGCGGAGGCGAGCAGCACGTCGTTGGTCGAGATCGCGCCCACGCCGCTGTGCAGGACGGAGATCTTGACCCGCGCCGCGGAGATCTTCTCGATCGACTCCTTGAGCACTTCGACGGAACCCTGAACGTCCGCCTTGAGCACCACCGCGAGATCCTTGACGTCGCCCTTCTGGATCTGGCTGAACAGCTGGTCGAGCGACAGCCGGGCGCCGCTCGGGGCGAGCTCGCGGCGGCGCTGCTCCTGCTGGCGGAACTCGACGATGCTGCGCGCCTTCTGCTCGTCGCCCACCGCCTGGAAGGTGTCGCCGGCCTCCGGCACCTCGGTGAACCCGGTGACTTCGACCGCGGTGGCCGGGCCCGATTCCGGCGCCCGCCGTCCCCGATCGTCGGCCATCGAGCGCACGCGACCCCAGGTCGCCCCGGAGACGAAGACGTCGCCGATCTTGAGGGTCCCGTTCTGCACCAGCACCGTGGCAATGATGCCGCGACCGGTCTCCTTGCGCGCCTCGAGGACGACGCCCTGCGCGGCCTTCTCTGGATCGGCCTTGAGGTCCTGCAGGTCGGCGGTGAGCAGGATCATCTCGAGCAGCTCGTTGATCCCCACGCCCTTGATGGCCGAGACCGGAACCACGGTCGTCTGGCCACCCCAGTCCTCGGGGGAGAGTCCCCGGTCGGCCAGCTGCTGCTTCACCCGGTCGGGGTTGGCGTTCGGCTTGTCGATCTTGTTGAGCGCCACGAGGATCGGCACGCCCGCGGCGCGCGCGTGATCGATGGCTTCGGCGGTCTGCGGCATCACGCCGTCGTCCGCGGCGACCACCAGCACGACGAGGTCGGTGACGCGGGCCCCGCGGGCGCGCATCATGGTGAACGCCTCGTGGCCCGGCGTGTCGAGGAAGACGATCTTCCGGTTGTTGACCTCGACGTGATAGGCGCCGATGTGCTGGGTGATCCCACCGAACTCGCTCTCGGTGATCTTCGAGGTGCGGATCTTGTCGAGCAGCGAGGTCTTGCCATGGTCGACGTGACCCATGATGGTGACCACCGGGGCGCGGGGGACCAGCTTGCCGGTGGTCTCCTCCGGGCTGGCGATCTGGCGCGACTGCAGCTCCTCCTCGAAGGTCATCACCTTCGCCTCGAAGCCGAATTCGCGGGCCAGCTTCTGGCCGAGCTCGGGCTCGACCACGAAATTGATGTTGGCGACGATGCCGCGCTGGAAGAGCAGCTTGATGAGGTCCTTCGCCTTGATGCCGAGCTTGTCCGAGAAGTCGCGCAGGGTCATGCCCTCCGAGATCACCAGCGGGCCGGCGTCCGTGGCGCGAGCCGCACGTGGCGCGCCCTCCTCGACGCCCTGCTCGGACTTGGTCTCCAGGCGGCGGCGCCGGCGGCCGGCGGCGAGCGATCCGGTCGGAACGACCGACTCGTCGACGACGTTCTCGATGTCCTCGAGCGAGCCCCGCAGCGACCGGATGTCGGTGGTCGCCGACTCGGGGGTCGTCTTGCGACCCTTCTTGCCTTTCTTCTTGTCGGCGTCCCCGCCCGGCGACTGCGCGCGGCGGGCATCGGGGAAGGAGGGCGGCGGCGGGCTGCTCCCCGGACGCATCCCGGGCCGGCTTGGCGCCGGGCGGGTGCCGGGGGTATAGCTCCCCCCAGGCCGGCTGCTGCCGGGAGCGGAAGAGGGGCGTCCGCCAGGGCCGGCGGGACGGGATCCGGGCGCCGGACGGCTGCCCGGAGGACCCGGACGGTACCCGGGGCGGGGCGGCGGCTGCGGCGGGCGGTAGGGCTCGGTGGCGCGGTGGATCAACACCGCGCCACGCGGCCGGGGCGGCGGCGTGGTGGGCGTCGACGGAGCGCTGGGCGGAGCCGCGGCCGCCGGCGTCGGAGCCGGAGCCGCTGACGCCGGGGTCGGGATCGGCGGTGGGGCGGAGGGCGTGGCCGGTGCCGGAGTCGGCTCGTCGGTCCAGGCAGCCTGCGGCGGCGCGACGGCCGGCGGTGCCGGCTCGCTGGGGAACGCCATGCCGGCCGGGGCGCCCGGCAGGCCGGAGACGCGATCGGGCTGCGAGCTGGGCAGCGTCTTGATGCGCGGCTCCACCTTCTGGATGATGGTCCGCGGCCGGGCGGGGCGGAGCGGATTGACCGCCGGTCGCCTCGCTGGAACTGGTGCCGCCGGGGCCGTGCGGCGCGCCGCCGGGGGAGCTCCCTCGGGCGACGAATCGTCCATGATGACTTCGCGCGGCGAAGCCATCTTCTTCCCCGCCAGGATCGCCTGCAGCACTTCGGCGTCGACCGCGGCTTCTTCACCCTCGACGCGCACCCCGATCGATCGCAGCTTGAAGACGAGATCCTGCTGCGAAACGCCCATCATCGAGGCGAGGTCCTGGACCCGGATCTTTCCCATATGCGCCGTCATTCTCCTTGCTGACGCCCGGTTCGCGGCCGCGGCGCGAGGCTAGTCCTCGCGCTCCGCGTCGCGTTCCTTCTGCGCTTCGTCGGCGGTCGCCTCGATCGCCTTGGCGCGCTCCTCCGACTCCTTGAAGGCTCGCGACAGGGCCGCCAAGAAGTCCTGATCGTTCATCGCGGTCGCCTGACTGGCCGGCATCGGAGGCGCCGCGAAGGCTCCCTCGTCGCTGTCGGCTGGCGCTTCTTCCGTACCCTCGCCGGCCTGGGCGGCCCGCTCGTTCGCCCAGTTGAGGATCGACTGCGCCGTCTTCGGACCGACGCCGTCGAGCTGCTGCAGATCCTCGGGCGTCGCGTCGATCAACGACTGGAGCGTGGTGAAGCCGGCAGCGGCGAGATCGGCCGCCGTCTTGGGTCCGATGCCGGGGATGGTCGTCAGGTCGAGCTCGTCGGTCAGCGACACGGCCGGCCGATCCTGCGCGAAAGCCGACTGCAGCATTCTCGCCAGCGCATCCGCGACTTCGTCCTTGACGTCGCTCTCCGACTTGATGTCGATTCGGCAACCGATCAGCTCGGCGGCGAGGCGGACGTTCTGTCCGCGCTTGCCGATGGCGAGCGAGAGCTGCTCGTCCTCGACGATGACGTCGAGGT
>CAYZWR010000146.1:0-6930 GCA_964481735.1 uncultured Thermoanaerobaculia bacterium | reverse complement strand
ACGGGTCGCAGCATAACCGACCTGCTGCGGTGCCCGTCGCGTCGAGGCCGGCGCGCAGCGGTGCTATCTTCCCGCGGCAACGGGGTCCCGGATTCGACCATGGCGCGCTCTCGACGGGGCTGCCTCGCGGCAGCCGCTTGGCTTTGCCTCTGCGCTGCCGCTCCGGCGCAGACGAATCCCCTCGCCTCGGTCTCCGGCCGGGTCACCGATCCCTCCGGGGCGCCGCTCGGCGGCGTGAGGATCTCGGCTGCGTCGCCGGCTCTCCAGGGCGCGCGCGAGACGGCGACCACCGCGGCGGGGGATTTCGTGATCCCCTTCCTCCCGCCGGGGGAGTACCTGATCACCTTCCGCAGGGAGGGCTTCGACGAGGCGCGGGCGGAGCGACGCCTGCGGGCGACGGAGGACACCCGCCTCGACGTCCAGCTCGAGCTCGCCGGTACCGCGGAGGAGATCACGGTGAGCGCCGAACCGGCGAGCGTGATCGGCCAGTCCATCGCGATGAGCACGACCTATCCGGCGCGGCTGATCGATCGATTGCCCGTCGACCGCTCGACCCGCGGAGCGACCCTGCTGACGCCGGGGGCCGCGGCGACGGGAACGGACGGACGAGTGATGATCGCCGGCGCCTCGTCGTACGAGAACCTCTACCTGGTGGATGGCGTCGCCGTCAAGGAGATCGTCGAGGGTCAGCCGCGACCGTTTCCGATCGAGGACGCGCTCGAGGAAACCAGCACGGCGGTCGGCGGCATCTCGGCCGAATACGGCCGCTTCACGGGTGGCGTGGTGAACGCAGTGACGCGATCCGGCGGCAACGCGTTCAGCGGATCGCTGCGCGTCACGCTGCAGAACGAGGCTTGGAGGTCGCTCACACCGTACGAGCGCGAGGACCTCGCGGAGGATCCGCGCGAAGACTCCGTCGTTCCGGCCTACGAGGGCACGCTCGGGGGGCCGGTCCTTCGCGACCGGCTCTGGTTCTTCCTCGCCGGGCGCTTCCAGGAGAGCACGAGCGCCGAGACGCTCGCTTACACGGATCTCCCGTACCGGTACCGCAAGCGCGAGACGCGACTCGAGGCCAAGGTCACGTGGTTGCCGCGAACCGGCCACAACCTGCGGATCGCCTACGGCGCGATCGACACGCAGGAGGAGAACACCTACTTCGGGGAGCCGGTGATGGACCTCGCGAGCCTGGGCCCGCTCTCCACGCCCGAGGATCTGCTGTCGGTCCACTACGCCGCGACCGTCGGGCCCAGCCTCTTCCTGGAGGGCCAGCTGTCGCGCCGCCGGCGCGCCCCGACCGGCCTCGGCGCGCGCACCACCGACCTCGTCGGCGGGACCGTGCTGCGCGACGGCTCGCGCGGCGGCGTGGGGTGGAACTCGCCGTTCCTGTGCGCGGTTTGCGGCGTGGCGCCGGGCGAGCTCCGGAAGGCGGAGGAGGGGGATCGCGGCGCTGCCGCCAAGGCGTCGGGCCTGGTCTCCAGGCCGCGCGCCGGCGCGCACCATCTCGTGGTCGGCGGCGAGATCTTCGAAGAGCTCAGGAAGAGCAACTCCTTTCAGTCGGGAAGCGGCTTCAACGTCACGGCCACCGCGGCGCGGCTCGTGAACGGCGAGATCCATCCCGTCTTCCTGCCCGGCGGCTCCACGATCATCGAATGGACGCCGATCCTGGAGCTCTCCGAGGGGAGCCGCTTCCGCACCAGCTCGGCGTTCGTCAACGACAGCTGGCGGATCGGCGGGCGCTGGAGTGGAAACCTCGGCCTGCGCTGGGACGCGGACGACAGCCGGGATCAGTCCGGCTCCGCCGTCGGCACCAGCGACGCCTGGAGCCCACGCTTGGCGGCCGTGTTCGATCCACGGGGCGACGGGACCTGGACGATCGACGCCGGCTTCGCGCGGTATCTGGCCGCGCTCGACTTCCACATGGGCGACAGCGGCGCGAGCGCCGGCCGGCCGGCGCGCTACGCCTTCACCTACGGCGGACCGGAAGTGAACGCTGGACCGGGTTCCGAGCTGGTCTCGACCGACCAGGCGCTCGCGGCACTCTTCGATTGGTTCTTCGCCAACGGCGGCACATCCCGCCCGCTCCGCCAGGCGCCGCGCATCCCCGGCCTGAACCGACGCGTCGGGAGGGACCTCCGGCCGCCCACCAGCGACGAGACGACGCTCGGCGTCACGCGACGCTTCGGCAGCCGTGGTTTCGCCCGGCTCGCCGGAGTGCGCCGCGAGTTCTCCGATCAGTACAGCGAGCGCGCCGACACCTCGACCGGCCAGGTCGCCGATCCCGCCTCGGGACGCCTCTTCGATCTGCGCCTGGTCGAGAACAACCACCGTGTCGAGCGCACCTACGAGGCGCTCCTCGCCCAGATCGATCTGCGGCTGCGGCCGGAGCTCCGCCTGGCGGGGAGCTACACGCTCTCGGCGACGCGCGGGAACTTCGACGGCGATGACGGGGTGCAACCCGAGGCGGACCTCGTCTTCTTTCCGGAGTACGGCGACGAGAGCTGGCGCGCGCCGTCCGGGTCGGTGCGCAGCGACCAGCGGCATCGGGCGCGGCTCTGGGCGATCTACGACCTTCCGCTCCCCGAGCGCTGGGGTTGGCTCTCGGTCTCGGCGCTCGAGCGCCTCGATTCGGGACAGGCGTGGAGCGTGGCCGGCCAGGTCGACTCGCGGCCTTACGTCGTGAACCCCGGCTATGTCGGTCCGCCGGCCCGCGTGCCCTACTACTTCGCGGGCCGCGGTACGCGGCGAGCCGAGACGGCCGTCGCCACGGACCTCTCGCTCAACTACGCGATCCCGCTGCCTCGATTCCAGGAGGCGGAGTTCTTCGCCCGGATCGTCGTGGTCAACCTGTTCGATCAGTCCGCACAGACCCGACCGGGCAACACCACGGTGCTGACCGCGGCCAACGACCCGCGCTACCTCCCGTTCGATCCGTTCAACGAGCAGCCGGTGCGAGGGGTCCACTGGGACACGGCGCCCGGTTTCGGCGAGGCCCTCTCCGCCAACGACTTCGCCCCGCCGCGCAGCTGGAGCGTCTCCTTCGGACTGCGTTTCTAGGAACCCGACGGGGGGGCGTCTGCAGCGCCCGGGCGGAGCGGTGGGCGCGCGAACGTCTCGGGGCGAGTCGGGGAGGCCCAGTCCTCCTTGCCCCTGAAGAACTCGCGCTCCAGCAGTTCGGCGAACGCCGGCCAGCGCGCGTCCCGCCGGATCGGATGGAACATCGGCAGGTGCAGCCAGCTGGGGTACCAGCGCGCGGCGACCAGACGATCGAGGTGAGCGAAGGCGCGATCGAAGTCGCCGGTCACGATGCGGGCCATGGCCATGCCTTCGGTGAGCGACGGATCCGGCGGCGCGCCGGGGCTTCCTGCGGCGGCCTCGTGAGTGTCGAGGATCGCGCGCGCTTCGCTCAGCCGGCCCGCGTAACCGAGAGCCAGCGCGACGCGAAGATCGTCGCTCGGGTCGATGGCGCGGAACTGGGCGAGCGCCTCCTCGTGGCGGCGGGCGCCGACGTAGGCCAGCCCGAGCATCTCGCGGACGGCCGCGACGGACGGGGCCGTGAGCTGCTCGCCCCAGATCGCGATCCAGATCTCTCCCTGGTGAACCGCGCTCTCGTAGTCACCGGTGAGCAACGCGTACTGCATCCAGATGTTCTGGACGTCGGGATCGTCCGGCGCGAGCCGCCTCGTCTCGAGGATCTGCGCCTTCGCCTCTTCCAGCCGTCCGCACTCGAGCAGATGGCGCGCGTACCGGTTCCGCGTCTTGTAGTCCGTCGGATTGGACTCCACCCCGTGGCGCAGGTGCCGCTCCGCGCCGGCGAAGTCGCCGGCGCGCCGCGCCAGGTTGCCCAGCGCGCGGTGGGCCTCCCAGGCGTTCGGGTCGAGCTCGAGGGCGCGACGCGCGGTCTCGCGCGCCTTGTCGTGCTCGCCGTCGGCGAGGTAAGCCAGCGCAAGTCCGGCGAGGGCGTCGGGGTTACCGGGTTCGAGCTTCAATGCCTCCTCGACGAACTGCCTCGCCTCGGCGAGGCGTTTGTGGTTCCGGAGATAGCGGGCGCGCGCCAGGAGCTCCTCGACGGTAGCGGCGGTCGCCGGAAGCGGCTTCTGGGCGGCGGCGTCGGAGACCCTCCGGGCCGAACGCGAGCGCGTCACGAGGGCGACGGCCACCGCGAATGCGACGGCGATCAGGATCGCTGCCAGGAGAGCGCGCCGGTGGAACGAGCGCCGCGGCGTGGGCGGGGCGCTGCTGCGCGGGATCGGTGGTGGCGGGGTCGCGCCCGGCGAAGGCGGAGGCGGAGGCTCCATGATCATGGGCGCCGGATCGGCAGCAGCCGGCCGCTCGCTCGGCTCGGGCTGCGCCTCGATTCCGCCGATGAATCGGTAGCCCAGCTTCGGCAACGTCTCGATGTAACGCGCCTGCTCGGCGGAGTCCCCGAGCGCTTCGCGCAGGCGTCGCACCGCGGTGTTCAGGCCGTGCTCGGCGTCGACGAAGTACTCCTTGGGCCAGAGCGCCGCCGCGAGCTCCTCGCGGGTCACCACCTGACCGGGGCGCTTGAGCAGCTCGTTGAGGACCAGGAACGACTTCTCCTGCAGACGGATCCGGCGGCCGAAGCGCAAGAGCTCATGGCTTCGGAGGGCGACTTCGAAGTCCTCGAAGCGGATGCGATCGGACGAGGGGCTCGGATCGGTCGGCATGGCACCCCGGTGTGCCGCGGGAGTTTACACGGCACCCAGGACGACACTCCAAGGCATTTGTACTCAGTCTGTTGGCGCGTTACCTCGGGCTCACCGCGAAGTCATCGGCAGTCCATTGATCGGCTTCGCGGCGTGGTCGATCGTGCGCCCTCACCCGGCGCGAAGACGCCGGAGACCGAAAGGAGCCGCTCATGCCATTGCCCACTTCGCCCGTCGCCCGGTTCTCCGTCCTGCTTCTCTCGGCCCTGCTCGTCCTCGTCGTCGGAGCCTGCGACGGCAACTCGGGGTATCGATCCCCCGTCGCCGCCGAGGTCCCCGACGCTCCCGTTCCGCCCCCGCCGCCGCCCCCGCCGCCACCGGCAGCCAACCTGACCGGATCGTGGGCCGGGACAGTGACCATCACCTGGGACGAGATGGACGGCGGGGGAAGTTGCGCGGGGACGGTGACTGCGGTTTTCGTGCAGAGCGGCGCGGCCGTCTCGGGCACGCTGACGGACTCCCTCGGGTGTATCGCAAGCCGTGAAAACCGATTCGAGGGCACTCTCGAGGGAACGTCGCTGCGTGGCGACATCGTCTTTCCCGATTATTCCTGGCCGACGTTCGGAGAGGTCGCGGGCGACCGCTTGACGTTCTCGGCGTTCAATAACCGCTGGGACCTTCACCGTTAGCCACCGCTCGGGGACCGTGGCCGGGCAGAGCCGGGGGATGAACCGCTCGACGACGAAACCCGGTCGAGAAAGGAGAGAGACGTGATCTACCCACCAGCACTCCCGTATCGCACGACGTGCCTCGTCGTCTTGGGGCTGCTCGCAGCCGCTCTCTCGGGTTGCGACGGCGACCGGTCGGCCTATCGCTCGCCGACCGGACCCGCCGATCCCCTCTCACCCCCGCCCGCGGACGCCACCTGGTACGGCTCCTGGAGCGTCGACCGGGCGGCTCCCGCCGGAGACTGCCTGGCGGAAGCGCTCAACTCGCCCCAGGGCGGAATGTCCGGTTGGCCATTCGACCTGGAATTCGAGCGCGACGGCGACCTCGCTCGTTTGCGCTTCCGGTTCGGTCAGGGAAACGACGACAGCGAGGGCTTCTGGCCGCTGGAGTTCGCCGGCTCGGTGGGCGCCGATGGCGCAGTGCGCGCTTGGGTCCCCTCGGAACGCATCGGCGTCGGACGCACCGATCCCTGGGGAGAGCTCTGCTATTGGGAGTGGTCGATGCAGGGCGGCGAGCTCTCGGCGACCCTGTCGCCCGATGGCCGACGGCTCACGGGCAGCATCGTGGAGAGCTTCCGCGTGGCGTCGCCGACGGTGCAGACGACGTTCTCCATCCACTCGCACTTCACCGCGACGGCGCCGTGAGCGCGCGCCCACGCCGACGGCTGTCGCCGGACGACGCCGAAACCCGAAAGGAGCATTGCATGCGATGCTGCAGAACGATCTCGCACCGTCTCGGTCTCCTCGCATCCGCCGTCCTGGCTGCACTCTCCGCCGCGGCCTGCGACGGCACCTACCGATCTCCCGTGGCTCCCCCGCCGCCGCCCCCCCGGCCGGCTCCCGACTTCGTCGCGCACTACACCGGAGATGCCGTCCTGCGGGTGGATACCCGCTCCGCCGCATGCGGGGAAGAGCCGCCGGTCGGCACGATCAGTGGCTGGTATTGGGATGTGGCCATCACCGGCGATTCGATCCTGCTGACGCTGTTCGATGAATGGGATCAGGCGGAATACCCCGGTACGCTGACGGGGCAGAGCTTCGTCGCGACGGTGGTCGTCAATAGCGCTTCGCCGGTGCGGAATTGCGAGTGGAGAGAGGTGTGGGTCTCGGGCACCTTCGCCGAGGATTTCGGCTCGTTCGAGGCCTACCAGACCTACGTCTACGGACCCCCGGAAGCCCAGACGACCCACGAGTGGCGCTGGAGCGCGCGGCGCCGGGATTAGCTGGCCGAAGTCGGGAGAAGGAGGAGCCCGCGCAGCGCGTTACGGGCTCGACCGCGACTACGCCCCCATTACGGCGTCCGAAACTCGTACCGCCGGGACCTGCCCGATCCTGATATCAGTAGGGTTCGGAGGAGGGCACTGCCATGCAGATCCGATGCTGCTCGTGGAAACACGCTGTGGGGAGTCTGGTCCTCTGCTCGCTCGCGACTCTGCCGCTTGGCGCGGCAGAGAAGAGCCCGCAGAAGGTCTTCGGCGAAGTGAAGTCGGATCAGGCGCTGGTCTACCTGATCCGGGAAGGGCACATGCTGGGCGCCG
>CAYZWR010000145.1:0-6941 GCA_964481735.1 uncultured Thermoanaerobaculia bacterium | reverse complement strand
GCGGCGGCGCCTGCCGAACCGGTCCGCTGCCCCTGGTGCGGCGAGGATCCGCTCTACGTCGCCTACCACGACACCGAGTGGGGGGTGCCCTCGCACGACGAGCGGCACCTCTTCGAGATGCTGCTGCTCGAGGGGGCGCAGGCGGGGCTCTCCTGGTCGACGATCCTCAGGAAACGGGAGAGTTACCGGCGCGCCTTCGACGGCTTCGACCCGGAGAAGATCGCCCGCTACGGTGAGCGGAAGGTCGCTGCGCTGCTCGCCGATCCCGGGATCGTGAGGAACCGCCTCAAGGTCGCCGCGGCGATCGGCAACGCGCGCGCCTATCTCGAGCTGCGCGGCCGGGGGCGGACGCTCGACGAGGTGGTCTGGGCACCCTTCGGCGGCCTTCAGCGGGTCCATCGGCGCCGCGCGATGCGCGACGTGCCGGCGACCACGCCCGAGTCGGACGCGCTCGCGAAGGAGCTCGCCCGGCTCGGCTTCAAGTTCGTCGGCTCGACGATCGTCTACGCCTTTCTGCAGGCGGTGGGCTGCGTCGACGACCACCTGGTCGACTGCTTCCGGCACGGCGCCGGAGCGCCGCCGCGCCGCGCGGCGCCCAGGCGCGCTAAGCCCTAACGCCCGGCGGCGACGAAGGTGTCGCCGAGCAGCCCCGCCTGGGCGCTCGCCGACTGGCGCGTGAAGCGGTCGTGGAGATGGGCGACGGTGAGCGCCAGGCAGAACAGGCCGACCGCGGCGACCACCACCTGCCGCGCGCGGCGCAGCGGATCGCGCGCCGGCGGAAGGGAGGCGACGACCGGTAGAAGCGGCCGGCGCTGGACCGGCGGGGCCGGGGCGCCGATCCCGACCGAGCGGAGCAGCCGGCGGCGGAGCGCCGCCAGCCCGCGTTCCAGCGGATCGACCGGACAGAGCCAGTGGCAGTAGGGGCGGCTCACGAAGACCGCGACGACGAGCGCGCAGCCCAGGATCCCGAGCTGGAACGGAGTGCCGGCGCCGCGGAAGAGAGTGCCGAAGACCTCGTAACTCGCGGCTCCCGGCGCACGGTGGAGCAGGGCGAGAGCGACCGCGACGAGGAGCAGGAGACGCTTGATCCAGGTGAAGAGGAGCGTGGCCGAGGGCCGTCTCCGGCGCGCGCCGCCGAGCCGCCCGGCGAGCTCCTGCGCGGCGCCGAAGGGACAGATCCAGGGGCAGTAGGGCCCGCGCCCCGAGCGGTCGAAGCAGAGCAGGAGCCCGCCGAGCATCAGATAGCCGTAGAGGTTCGTCTGCCAGGGGGGCCAGTCGCCGGAGAGCAGCCGGATCGGGAAGGCGATCACCCAGGGGCGATCGAAGAGAAAACCGAGCGCCCCGAGCCCGGCGACCAGCGTCGCTCCGCGCAGCGCCGCGCGGGCTCCCGCCGGGAGCCGACGCCGGTGCCGGCCGATGGCGGCGAGCGCGAAGAGCAGGACGAGAGTCGCTTCGGGCGCCCCGAATTCCACCGGCCGCCGCAGGGCACGGACGGATCCGCCGCGCTCGGCGATCGCCGCGGTCGCGGCGCCCGTCGCCGCGACGATGCCGCGTGAGGAGAAGGTCGCGCCGGTGATGCCGTCGACGTCCTCGCCGACCCGGAACGGATCGCCGTCGGTCTTGCCGAGCAGCGACTCGAGCAACCCGCGGGTGTGTTTCATCAGGTCGGGCGTGTCGCGGTATTCGACCAGCGCAAGGCTCACGATCCGGCCGTCGGCTCCGGTGCCGACCGCCACCGAGATCGCTCCGCCATAGCCGTCCGCGCTGGCGGTGGCCGCGAAGCCGAGGGGGTCGCCGCTTCGGGTCACCGCGAAGACGCCGCCTTCGAGCGGCTGGAAATCGGCGCCCGGCCAGGCGCGCTTGAGGAACGGGTAGAGATCGATCTCCGGACGGCGGCTGCCCAGGTGCCAGCACCAGGCCCAGGTGACGGCGACCAGGACGAGGAAGGGAAGGGTGGCGCGCCTGGAGAGCACCTGCCAATCGACGCGCGCCGCCATGGAGCCGCCAGTCTCCCTTTCCGGCCGAAAAAAGGAAAGCGATCCCGGGCGGTGCCAGGTGGGCCGCGGCCCGCGGCGAGGCCCCGGGGAGGTTGCCGCTCAGCAGCGGCTGATCAGCAGCTCGCGTTCGAAGATGAGCTGCTTCGGCAGGTCCTCGCCGAGCTGGAGGAAGAGCTCCTGGTGCTCGAGCGTCTGCCGCCGCCAGACATCGCGATCGATCGCCATCGCCTGGTCCCACTTCTCGCGCGGGTAGCTCGCACCGGCCCACTCGAGGTCCTCGTAGCGGGGCACCCATCCGATCGGCGTCTCGCGCGCGCCGGCCCCATGCCGCACTCGCTGCACCATCCAGTGCAGGATGCGCATGTTCTCGCGATAGCCCGGCCAGATGAACTTGCCCTGGGTGTCCTTGCGGAACCAGTTGACGTGGAAGACGCGCGGCATCTCGGTGAGGCGCTTGCCGATCGCCAGCCAGTGGCGGAAGTAGTCCCCCATGTTGTAGCCGCAGAAGGGGAGCATGGCGAACGGATCGCGCCGCAGCTTGCCGATCTCGCCGCCGGCGGCGGCGGTGGTCTCGGAGGCGACGGTCGCTCCCACGTAGACCCCGTGGCTCCAGTTGAAGGCCTGGAAGACCAGCGGCATGGTGGTCTCCCTTCGGCCGCCGAAGACGAAGGCCGAGATCGGCACTCCCGCCGGGTCCTCCCACGAAGGGTCGATGGTCGGGCATTGCGCGGCCGGCGCGGTGAAGCGGGCGTTGGGATGCGCCGCCGGACGACCGCAGCCCGGGGCCCAGTCGTTGCCCTGCCAGTCGATGAGGTGCGCGGGCGGCTGGTCGGTCATCCCTTCCCACCAGACGTCGCCGTCGTCGGTCAACGCGACGTTGGTGAACAGGGTGTTGGCGCGACAGGTCTCCATCGCGTTCGGGTTGGTGGCGTATCCGGTGCCCGGCGCGACGCCGAAGAATCCGGCCTCGGGGTTGATCGCCCGCAGCCGTCCCTGGGCGTCCGGTTTGAGCCAGGCGATGTCGTCGCCGACCGTCCAGACCTTCCAGCCCGGGAAGCTCTCCGGCGGGACGAGCATCGCGAAGTTGGTCTTGCCGCAGGCGCTGGGAAAGGCCGCGGCGAGGTAAGTCTTCTCGCCGTCCGGGGATTCCACCCCGAGGATGAGCATGTGCTCGGCGAGCCAGCCCTCGTCGCGCGCCATGGTCGAGGCGATGCGCAGCGCGAAGCACTTCTTGCCCAGCAAGGCGTTGCCCCCGTAGCCGCTGCCGAAGGACCAGATCTCCCGCGACTCGGGGAAGTGACAGATGTACTTGTCCTTCCGGTTGCAGGGCCAGGGGACGTCCTCGTCACCGGGCCCGAGCGGCGCGCCGAGCGAATGGAGACACTGCACGAAGTCGCCGTCGCCCAGGGCCGCCAGCACCTGGGCCCCCATGCGACTCATGATCCGCATCGAGACGACGACGTAGGGCGAATCGGTCAGCTGGACGCCGATGTGAGCGATCGGCGAGCCGAGCGGGCCCATGCTGAACGGGATCACGTACATGGTGCGGCCGTGCATGCAGCCGGTGAAGAGGCGGGTGAGCGTGCGTTTCATCTCCACCGGATCGACCCAGTGGTTGGTCGGACCGGCGTCCTCGCGGCTGCGGCTGCAGACGAAGGTGCGATCCTCCACGCGCGCGACGTCGGAGGGGTCGGAGCGGCAGAGGTAGCTGTTGGGGCGCAGCGCGGGGTTCAGCCGGATGAAGGTCCCGGAGGCGACCATCTCGTCACAGAGCCGCTTCGCCTCCTCCGCCGAGCCGTCGCACCAGTGCACCGACTCCGGCTCGCACAGAGCGCGCATCCGTTCGACCCAAGCGAGAAGCTGCGCGTTGCGCGTCGGACCTTCCTGACCGCGATCGTTCATGGATCCCCCCGATCCGCATTCTTCCCGCTTGCCCCGAGACGATCAAGCGGGCCGGCTTCCGGCCCCGCGATGAGAGCGTGACCCGCAGCGCGCTCCGCCGCCCCGGCGGGTGGGGCCGGAAGCGGGCCGGGGCGCCCCCCCGAAAGGGTGTCTCGACCCCGAAAACCCGTCGCTATACTGCCCCGGCATCGGTGCAGCGGACTCTCCGCCGCGCCAGGAGGAGCCCGGTCATGAAGCGAAGGAGCACGCGATGAGGACGTTGGCGACGACGCTCTTCGCGCTGCTCGCCGCCGTGGCGACGGCCGGCCCGGCCGGCGCCCAGCAGGTCGCCTGCCTCGACTGCCACGGCGAGGTGGTGCTCGCCCCCACACCGCACGCCGAGCTCGCCTGCACCGACTGCCACGCCGCGTTCGACAACGATCCGCATCCCGAGCCGCTGCCGCCGGTGAGCGAAGCGGTCTGCGCGGACTGCCACGAGGCCGGCGAGCACCTGGCGGCGAGCGTTCACGCGGCGCCGGGCAAGAGCGGGCGCGCGCCGAGCTGCAAGGACTGCCACGGCACGGCGCACGCGCTGCGGCGCCCGAAGGATCCGGCCTCGCCGGCGAGCCCGGATCGACTCGCCGCGACCTGCGCGGTCTGTCATGCGGCCGAGGCGCGGGCCGTGGGGCGCGGCGCCCACGCTCCCGGACCGGGCGAGGCGAAGGGCGCGAGCTGCATCGATTGCCACGGCCAGCCGCACGGCATCGCCCGGGCGACGGCGGCGCTGGCGAGTTGCGACACCTGCCACGCGACGGTCGCCGCGCAGCAGCACGCCAGCCTGCACGGCAAAGCCGCGGCGCGCGGCGACCGGCTGGCGCCCACCTGCGTGACCTGCCACGGCGCGCACGCCGTGGTGCCGCCTCGCGATCCGAGCTCGCCGGTGGCGACGATGAACGTGCCCCTGCTCTGCGGCGGCTGCCACAAGGAGGGAACGGCGGTCTCGGAGTTCCGCCATCTCGATCAGGACAACATCCTCGCCAACTACGCCGATTCGATCCACGGCGAGGGTCTCTTCCAGAAAGGGCTCACCGTCACCGCCGTCTGCACCTCGTGCCACACCGCGCACTCGATGCTGCCGCACGAAGACCCCGCATCGAGCATCAACGCGCGCAACGTCGCCAGGACCTGCCAGCAGTGCCACGGCCAGATCGAACAGGTGCACCGCAAAGTGATCGACGGCAAGCTCTGGGAATCGAAGCCGCACCTGATCCCGGCCTGCATCGACTGTCACCAGCCGCACAAGGTACGCAAGGTCTTCTACGACGCCGGCATGGCCAACCGCGACTGCCTCACCTGCCACGGCAAGCCGGACCTCGCGGTGGAGCGCGACGGCAGGGCGATCTCACTCTACGTCGACGAGGCCGAGTACGCGGCCTCGACGCACGGCAAGACGAGCTGCGCGCAGTGCCACAGCGAGGTCGCGCCGTCGCACGAGCGCCCCTGCGACGCGATCACCACCAGGGTCGACTGCGGCGTCTGCCACGCCGGCCAGGTCGAGCAGTACCAGAAGAGCGTTCACGGCACGTTTGCCGCGAAAGGGGATACGGACGCGCCGGGTTGCCTCGACTGTCACAGTTACCACGCCACCCAGAGCAAGCGGAACCCGACCTCGCCGACCTTCGCGCGCAACGTGCCCAACCTCTGCGCGCGCTGCCATCGCGCCGGGGAGAAGGCCGCGGTGCGTATCCACACCGACGTGCCGGACATCGTCGCGAGCTACGCCGACTCGATCCACGGCAAGGGCCTGACCCAGAGCGGCCTGGTGGTCACGGCGACTTGCGTCAATTGCCACAGCTCGCACGGCGAGCTGCCGCCGGACGACCCCGCCTCGACGGTCAACCGCGCCAACCTGCCGAACACCTGCGGCCAGTGTCATCACGGCGTTGCCGAGGCCTTCGCGACCAGCATCCACGCCAAGGGCGAGCCCAAGGACGGCATGCAGCTGCCGGTCTGCGAGGACTGCCACAGCTCGCACCAGATCGGCCGGCACGACGCGCCCGGCTTCCGCACCCGCATGACCCAGCAGTGCGGCCAGTGCCACAAGGAGGAGACCGAGACCTTCTTCGAGACCTTCCACGGCAAGGTCTCGCGGCTCGGCACCGAAGGCGCCGCCAAGTGCTCGGACTGCCACGGCAGCCACCGGATCCTGCCGCCCACGGATCCGGCCTCGACGCTCTCTCGCGCCAACGTGGTCGAGACCTGCGCGAAGTGCCATCCGGGCTCGAACCGCCGCTTCGCCGGGTACCTCACCCACGCCACGCATCACGACAAGGACCGTTGGCCCTGGCTCTACTGGTCGTTCCGCTTCATGACCCTGCTGCTGGTCGGCACCCTGACCTTCGCGCTGCTGCACACCGGCGCCTGGCTGGTGCGGCTGATCCTGTCGCGCGACCAGTGGCGGCACATCAAGGCGATGTCCAGGCCCGAGGGCGAGCAGAAACTCTACCGGCGCTTCACTCGCGGCCAGCGCGCGCAGCACCTCACCATGCTGCTCTCGTTCTTCACCCTGGCGTTGACCGGCATGGCGATCAAGTTCTCCTACGCCGGCTGGGCGCAGACCATCGCGACGCTGTTCGGCGGCCAGCCGACGATGGCGGTGCTGCACCGCGTCGCCGGCCTGGTGCTGATCACCGTCTTCGTGATCCACGTGATCCACGTGCGGCGCAAGAAGCGCGACCTGGGTCAGACGTGGGGGCAACTGCTGACCGGGCCGGACACCATCCTCTTCCACCCCCGGGATCTGCGCGACCTGATCGGCTCGATCAAGTGGTTCTTCGGCAGGGGCCCGCGGCCCTCCTACGGCCGCTACACCTACTGGGAGAAGTTCGACTACTTCGCGGTGTTCTGGGGCGTCATGGTGATCGGCTCGACCGGCTTCGTGCTCTGGTTCCCCGAGCTGCTCACCCGGATCCTGCCCGGCTGGTCGATCAACGTGGCGACGATCGTGCACAGCGACGAGGCGCTGCTCGCGGTCGGCTTCATCTTCACCATCCACTTCTTCAA
>CAYZWR010000144.1:0-7334 GCA_964481735.1 uncultured Thermoanaerobaculia bacterium | reverse complement strand
ATGCGCTCGAGGTCGCGCAGCGAGATGTCGAGCAGATGTCCGATCCGGCTCGGCAGACCCTTGAAGAACCAGACGTGGGAGACCGGGCTCGCGAGCTCGATGTGGCCCATGCGCTCGCGGCGGACGCGCGATCGCGTCACCTCGACGCCGCACTTGTCGCACACCACGCCGCGGTGCTTCATGCGCTTGTACTTGCCGCAGAGGCACTCCCAGTCGGTGATCGGACCGAAGATCTTCGCGCAGAAGAGCCCGTCGCGCTCCGGCTTGAAGGTCCGGTAGTTGATGGTCTCCGCCTTGGTGACCTCGCCGCGGCTCCACGCCCGGATCCGCTCGGGCGACGCGATCGCGATCTTGATCGCGTTGAAGTCCCTCAACGCTCTCGGCTTGTCGAAACTACGGAAAGGTTGCAAGTTCGTTCCTCCTCGGCTCGTCGGGAGTAGAACTGGGGTCAGAGCTTCATGAGTTCGACGTCGAGGCAGAGACTCTGCAGCTCGCGCACCAGGACGTTGAACGACTCGGGAAGACCCGGATCTTCCGGCACCTCGCCCTTGACGATCGCCTCGTAGACCCGGCTACGACCCTCGACGTCGTCCGACTTCACCGTCAGGAGCTCCTGCAGCGTGTAGGCCGCGCCGTAGGCCTCGAGCGCCCAGACTTCCATTTCTCCGAAGCGCTGACCGCCGAACTGCGCCTTGCCACCGAGCGGCTGCTGGGTGATGAGGGAGTACGGTCCGATCGAACGCGCGTGGATCTTGTCGTCGACCAGGTGCGAGAGCTTCAGCATGTAGATGTAGCCGACGGTGACCTTCTGCTCGAAGGGCTCGCCGATCATCCCGTCGTAGAGCACCGTCTTGCCGGAGGCCGGAAGCTCGCCCTCGGTGAAGAGCTGCCGCATGTCGGCCTCGGTGCAGCCGTCGAAGACGGGCGTCGAGAAGCGCAGGCCCAGGGCGCGCCCGACCCAACCGAGGTGCGTCTCCAGGATCTGGCCGACGTTCATGCGGCTCGGCACGCCGAGGGGGTTGAGGACGATCTCGACAGGCGTCCCGTCGGGCAGGTAGGGCATGTCCTCCTCGGGGAGGATCCGCGAGATGACGCCCTTGTTGCCGTGCCGGCCCGCCATCTTGTCGCCGACCTGGAGCTTCCGCTTCATGGCGACGTAGACCTTGACCAGCTTGATCACGCCCGGAGGCAGCTCGTCGCCCTTCTGCAGCAGCTCGATCCGCTGCTTGTTCACCTTGTGCAGGATCTCGATGTGCGAATCGGTCTTGCGATAGACGCTGTCGACCGTGTCCGTGAGCTTGCGGTCGCTCAGCGGCAGACGCAGGATCTCGGCCCGCGAGAGGGCCTGCAGGACCTCGCGCGAGATCCGCTCGCCCTTGTCGATCAGCTTCTCACCGGTCCGCGACTTGACCTGAGCCGTGACCGTCTGGCCGAGGAGCAGCTCGTTGATCTTCTTGTTGCGCTCCTCGGAGAGGATCCGCACCTCGTCGCGGGCGTTCTTCTCCAGGCGCTCGATCTCCTGGTTCTCGATCTCCTGCGCGCGCAGGTCCTTCTCCACGCCCTTGCGCGAGAAGATCTTGACGTCGACGATCGTCCCCTCGATCCCCGGCGGCACCTTGAGGGAGGCGTCCCGCACGTCCCCGGCCTTCTCGCCGAAGATCGCCCGCAGCAGCTTCTCCTCGGGGGTGAGCTGGGTCTCTCCCTTGGGAGTCACCTTGCCGACCAGGATGTCGCCCGCCTTGACGGTGGCGCCGATCCGGATGATGCCCGCCTCGTCGAGGTCCTTGAGGGCGGCTTCGGAGACGTTCGGGATGTCCCGCGTGATCTCCTCCGGCCCGAGCTTGGTGTCCCGCGCCTCGATCTCGAACTCCTCGATGTGAATCGAGGTGAAGTAGTCCTCCTTCACCATCTTCTCGGAGATCAGGATCGCGTCCTCGAAGTTGTAACCCCGCCAGGGCATGAAGGCGACCAGCACGTTGCGTCCCAGGGCGAGCTCCCCCCGCTCGGTCGAAGGCCCGTCCGCCAGGACGTCCCCCTTGCGGACGCGTTGCCCCTGGCGCGCGACCGGACGCTGGTTGATGCAGGTGTTCTGGTTGGAGCGCCGGAACTTGGTGAGCTGATAGATGTCGGCGCCGAACTCCTTCTGCTCACCCGTCTCGATGTCCTCGCCCTCGACGCGGACGATGATCCGCTCGCCGTCGACCAGGTCCACGATGCCGCCGCGCTTGCACAGCACCACGGCGCCCGAGTCCCGGGCCACCGTCGCCTCCAGTCCGGTGCCTACGATCGGCGCCTCCGGACAGAGCAGGGGCACCGCCTGGCGCTGCATGTTCGAGCCCATCAGGGCGCGGTTGGCGTCGTCGTGCTCGAGGAACGGGATCAGCGCCGCGGCCACCGACACCAGCTGCTTCGGGCTGATGTCCATGAAGTCGACGCGGTCGCGTTCGACGGTGACGAAGTCGCCGCCGGCGCGCGCGATGACGCGATCGTCCAGGAAGTGCCCCTTCCCGTCGACCCGGGCATTCGCCTGCGCGATGATGTACTTCTCCTCCTCCCAGGCGGTCAGGTAGAACGCCTGCGGCTCGGCCTCGACGGACTTGCGGTTGCCGCGCTTGATCCGCGCATTCTCCTCGTCGAGGTCGTCGCCGGTGACGATCTGGCCGAGCTTGAAGCGGCCGTCGCCCACCTTGACCACCTTGAAGTGATTCAGCACCCGCCCGTTCTCCACCTTCTTGTAGGGCGATTCGATGAACCCGTACTCGTTGATGCGCGCGTAGGTGGCGAGCGAGGAGATCAGGCCGATGTTCGGACCTTCCGGCGTCTCGATCGGGCAGATCCGGCCGTAGTGCGAGGCGTGCACGTCGCGCACCTCGAAGCCGGCCCGCTCGCGCGACAGTCCGCCCGGTCCGAGGGCCGAGAGGCGCCGCTTGTGGGTGACCTCGGAGAGCGGGTTGGTCTGGTCCATGAACTGCGAGAGCTGCGAGGACCCGAAGAACTCCTTGATCGCCGCGATGACCGGCTTGGAGTTGATCAGGTCGTGCGGCATCGCCGAGTCGATGTCCTGATGGACGGACATCTTCTCCTTGATCGCCCGCTCCATGCGGACCAGGCCGATCCGGAACTGGTTCTCGAGCAGCTCGCCCACCGCGCGCACGCGCCGGTTGCCGAGGTTGTCGATGTCGTCGACCCGGCCGATGTCGCGGTGCAGGCGCAACAGGTACTCGATCACCCGGATGAAGTCCGACTCCGAGAGCGTCTTCTGGTCGACCGGAACCTCGCTGTCCAGCTTGATGTTGAACTTGAACCGGCCGACCCGCGAGAAGTCGTAACGCTTGGCGTCGAAGAACATGCCGTAGAACAGCGAACGCGCGGAATCCAGGGTCGGCGGATCGCCCGGGCGCATGCGCCGGTAGATCTCGAGCAGCGCCTCCTTGGCGTTGCGCGTCCCGTCCTTGGCGAGCGTGTTCGAGAGCACGGCGCCGCAGAGGTCCCAGTCGGGAAAGAAGACCTCGATCGCGGTGTACTTCTTGCCCTTGAGGCGATCCGTCAGGTCCGAGGGCACGAGGTCGTTCGACTCGAACAGCACTTCGCCGGTCTCGAGGTCGACGACGTCGGCGACGAACATCGCGTTCTCGAGGTCCGCGGGCTTGACCTTGGCTTCGGCCGAGCGGCCCTGCTCGAGCTCCGCGACCATCTGCTTGCTGAGCGTCAGGCCGGCGAACACGGAGTAGGTCTCCCGCCGCCCGCGCGCCTGCCGATCGCGCAACCGCTCGCGCTCGAGGACCGTCGGCGGAATGGTCAGGGTGAGCGACTCCGAGCCGCTCGCGGCGACGCCGATCACGGCGTAGAACTGCCTGAGGATCGCCTCGTCCGACTCCAGCCCCAGCGCGCGCAGGAAGACGGTGCCGTGGAACTTCCGCTTGCGGTCGATGCGGACCGAGAGCACTTCCTTCTGGTCGTACTCGAACTCCACCCACGAACCGCGATAGGGGATGATCTTGGCGAGGAAGGTCCGCGGCCCCTCCTTGGTGAAGAAGACGCCCGGCGAGCGGTGCAGCTGGCTGACGATGACGCGCTCGGTCCCGTTGATGATGAAGGTCCCGTGGTCGCTCATCAGCGGGATCTCGCCGAAGTAGACCTCCTCCTCCTTGGCGTCGCGCATCATCCGGGCGCCGGTCTCGGGATCCTTGTCGTAGACGAACAGCCGGAAGGTCACCTTCAGTGGCACGGCGAACGTCATGCCGCGCTCCTGGCAGTCGGCGATCGAATACTCCAGGTGGAGATCGACCGGATTGCCGCAGGTGTCGCACTTCGTCACCCGGTTCTTGTTGACGAAGCCGCACTGATGGCAGCTGACCGTCTCCTCGTGCGGGTGGTCGGTCATGATCCGCGCGCCGCAGTTGGTGCACGTGGTCCGCAGGTACTCGAGCCCCTTGAGCTCGCCGCACTTGCACTGCCACTCGCCGATCGAGTACTTGACGAAGTCGAGCGAACAGGTCTCGCGGAAGTCGGAGAACGGGAAGATGCTGGTGAAGACCGACTGCAGCCCCTGATTGGCCCGCTCCTCCGGCAGCAGGTTCATCTGCAGGAAGCGATCGTAGGAGCGCTTCTGGACGTCGATCAGATTCGGGATCGCGAGCGTGCTCTGGATGCGCGAGAAATTGCGTCGGTTGCCCGCGTCGATCTTTAGGTTCTTTTCCATGGGTTTAGTCTTTCCACCCCGTCATCCGATGGGCCGTCGTCTGAGTTCGTAAGCGGCATCCGGTTCCGCTACTGGGCCCTGAGGCCCGATCAAGCCGACACCATGCCCTTGCCGCACGCCGTGGCGGCCATCCGGGCATGGTGCGCGCGGACCGGTCCGGAGCCGAGTCGGTCCCGGCCGGCCGCGCGTTCGAGGGTGCGCAGGGCGGCAACCCTCCTACTTGATCTGAACCTGAGCTCCCTGCTCTTCGAACTTCTTCTTGATCGACTCCGCCTCGGCCTTCGAGACCCCCTCCTTGATCTTCTGAGGGGCGCCCTCGACGAGGTCCTTGGCCTCCTTCAGGCCGAGGCTGGTGACCTCGCGAACGGCCTTGATGACGTTGATCTTCTTGTCGCCCGCGGCGGTCAGGATGACCTCGAACTCGGTCTGCTCCTCGACCGGGGCCGCCGCTGCGGCGGCGCCGGCCACCGCGACGGGCATCGCCGCCGCGGCCGCCGAGACGCCATAGTGGTCCTCGAGCGCCTTGACCAGGTTGTTCAGGTCGAGCACCGACATCCCGTCGATCTGCTTGATGAAATCTTCGACTGCGATCGCCATTTTCTTCCTCCTTCGACTCGGACCTCGGAGCCCGACGTCCCGATATTGTTCGCGAGCGAGGACCTCCCTCGGCCCGGCTTATCCCTTTTGCTTCGCTACCTGATCCAGCACCGTCGCGAGGCGCTGCGGCCCCGCCGCCGCCAGCACCCGCACGAAGCGGGTGATCGGCGACTGCAGCAGGAAGAGCAGCTTCGCGATCAGCTGTTCGCGACTCGGCAGCGACGCGATCACGCTGACCTGGTTCGCCGCGATCGGCTTGCCTTCGACCAACCCCGCCTTGAACTCGATCGCCGGGGTCTCCTTGGCGAACTCGGTCAGCACCTTGGCGAGCGCCACCGGATCCGTCGGGCTGTAGACCACCGCCGTCGGACCGGTGAAGTGCTCCTGGACCTGCGCCAGCGGCTTGCCGGCCACCGCCCGGCGCGCCAGGGTGTTCTTGATCACCACGTAGCGCCCGCCGGACTTGCGAACCCGGCTGCGCAGCTCGGTCACTTGATTGACCGTGATTCCCTTGAAGCCCAGGACGAAGGCGTGCTCGGCGGAGGCCAAAGCCTCCTCGTAGCCGTCCAGGATCTCTTGTTTGTCGGCGCGACTGAGTGCCATGACGAGCTCCTTACGCCTCCGCGACGACCAACGTCGCGTCGTCCACCTTGATTCCCGGACCCATGGTCGAGGAGACGCTCACCGATTTGACGTACTTGCCCTTGGCCGCGGGGGGCTTGGCGCGCAGCACCGCGTGGACCAGCGCGTTCGCGTTCTCCGTGAGCTTCTCGGCGCCGAACGAGCGCTTGCCGAAGGGCGCGTGGATGATCCCCGTCTTGTCGACCCGGAACTCCACCTTGCCGGCCTTGATCTCCTGGATGGCCCGGGCGACATCGACGGTCACCGTGCCGGTCTTGGGGTTCGGCATCAGGCCGCGCGGCCCGAGGACCTTGCCGAGACGGCCGACCACGCGCATCATGTCGGGCGTCGCCACGACGGACTCGAAATCGAGCCAGCCGCCCTCGATCTTCTTCGCCAACTCGTCGCCGCCGACGAAATCCGCGCCGGCGTCCTCGGCTTCCTTGATCTTCTCGCCCTGCGCGAAGACCAGGACGCGCGCGGAGCGACCCAGGCCGTGCGGCAGCACGACCGTGCCGCGCACCATCTGGTCGGCGTGCTTGGGATCGACGCCCAGGCGAAGGACGATCTCGACCGTCTCGTCGAACTTGGCGTAGGCCGTTTCCGTCGCGAGACGGACGGCGTCGGCGAGTGGATAGGCCCTGGCCTCCACTTTCGCCGCGGAGTTGCGGTAGTTCTTGCCGTGCTTGGCCATTCTCTACTCCTCTGGTCCGAACGGCCGCCTGGGCGGCCTCCCAGAACTGAGCCTCGGCGCCCCCCGACGGGGCGACCGACTCAACCCTGAACTTCGATGCCCATCGAGCGCGCGGTGCCCTCGATGATGCGGACCGCCGCCTCGAGACTCCCGGCGTTGAGGTCCGGCAACTTGCTCTTCGCGATCTCTTCCACCTGCTGCTTGGTCACCTTGCCCACCTTGTTGCGGTTGGGCACGCCCGAACCCTTGGGGATCCCGGCCGCCTTCATGAGCAGGACCGCGGCGGGCGGCGTCTTGGTGATGAACGTATAGCTGCGGTCGGAATAGACGGTGACGACGACCGGGATGATCAGACCCTGTTGCGCCTGGGTGCGCGCGTTGAACGCCTTGCAGAAGTCCATGATGTTGACTCCCGCTTGGCCGAGGGCCGGCCCGACCGGAGGAGCAGGGGTCGCCTGTCCGGCCGGGATCTGGAGCTTGACGTATCCGACGACTTTCTTCGCCATGACGAATTCAACCTTTCCCGGCTACAGCTTCTGCACCTGCAGGAAATCGAGCTCGACCGGAGTGTGCCGGCCGAAGATCGTGACCATGACCTTGAGCGTGCTGCGATCGAGGTTGATGTCCTCGACGACCCCGGTGAAGTTGGAGAACGGCCCGTCGACGATCTTGACCGGCTCGCCCTTCTCGAAGACGTGCTTCGGCTTCGGCTTCTCCTTC
>CAYZWR010000143.1:0-7616 GCA_964481735.1 uncultured Thermoanaerobaculia bacterium | reverse complement strand
GAGTTTCCTGTGCTCGGCCTCAGAGGCCGCTCTGCAGGGAGATCCGACCGGCCGTTCCCCCACCCCAGGAAGCCGTCTTTCCCCCACCCTAGTCAGCACCTTGGGGGAGAGGCCGGCGGGGGAAGGCGGAGGAGACGCGAGGCGCCTCGCAAAGCGTTGCGAGCCCGAGCGCGACGGAGCCTTCCCCCGACGGCCGCGGGCGCGGGAGCGAGGGCCACCTGGGAACCGAGATCTCGCCGCGGGGAGATCCGACCGGCCGGGCGGAGCCTCGGCTACCGATCGACGAATGCCACGGCGCAAGGAGATCGGACCGGCCGCTGGGAAGTGAGGGCAATCGCGCGCTGGACGACCCAGGGTCTAGTTGTTCTTCTTGCGCGCCTGCTTCGCTGGCGCCTGTTGCGCCATCGGATCGAAGGCCTTCTCCGTGTAGTCCGCCGGCGGCGCGTAGAACCCGGCGGGCGGCGTGCGTTGGTCGATCGACTGGAGCTCGGAGGAGCTCTTGAAGGACTTGCCCATCATGGTGGTCACCGTGTCGGTGCGAATGGGGAAGCCCTTCACCTTCTCCGCCAGATCTTTCATCCAGTCGGAGTTCGGGGCGAGCTCGGCCTGCATCTCCTTGAGCGAGCGGTAGCGGCCGAGATCGATCGGCAGGTCCTCGCTGGCGCACATGTCCATCGACATCTGCATCATGCTCATGGTGATGTCGACCTTCGAATAGGTGCAGGCGACGCCGGCGAAGGTGCCGGTCCGGTCGCTCGGCGTCACCGTGGTCGAGGCGGCCATCATCTTCATCATCTGCTCCATCATCGGCGCCATCTCGGGCGAGACGAGGCTCGTGAGGTCGAAGGGCAGGCTGATGACCGAGTAGGTCTTCGCCGGATGGTTGAGGAAGAAGAGCTTCTTGTCGGTGGGCCGGGTGATGATCGAAGTCTCGCCCATGTCGTAACGCAGCGCTTCGGCGCCGAACCAGTATTCGTGCTTGACGTCCTGGGCGGGGGTTCTCTGGCCCAACACCGAGACCTCGTCGTTGTGATTGAGCATGGTGACGACCTGATCGGCGCCGGCGGTGGCGGCGAGAGCGAGAGTCGAGGCGAGAATCGGAAGGATGCGTCGCATGCGGTTTCTCCTTGGGCGAGGGTTCGATGGCCGGGAGCGCGACCGGGCCGGCGCGGCCGTGGCGCCGGTCCGGGCCGCGGACCCGCCGATTCTAGACAAAACGGTTGCTGGCCGCTCGCGAGCGGGGTCTAAGATGACACCATGCGCCGCTCCGCTCGCGCCCTCGCCGCCCTCGTTCCCCTGCTCTCGCTGGTCGCTCCGGCCTGTCGCCCGGCGGGCGCCGGCCCGGCCAACGAGCCGTCGGTGAGTTTCGCCGAGGCCTGGAAGGCCGTCGATCGGTCGATCGACGACCAGCAGCTCGAGGCGGCCGCCGGCGCGCTCGAACAGCTGATCGCCCGCGCCGAGGCCTCGCGCGACGACGCGAACTGGGCGAAGGCGCTGGTCCGCGGCACGCAGGTACGGATCGCGCTGGGCGGCTACGAGACCGCCGTCGAGCAGCTGATGGCCCGTCCCTGGCCCACGGGGGCGCTCGAGCACGCGGCGGTCGAGCTCTACGGCGCGCACGCCCTGCTCGACTACCTCGCGAGCTACGACTGGGAGATCCGGCAGCGCGAGCGGGTGGCGAGCGACGAGCGGCTCGATCTGAAGCTGTGGACCGCCGAGCAGATCGCCGCCGAGGCGGAGCGCCGATTCGACTCGGTGTGGCAGCAACGCGAGGCGCTGGGCGGCGTCGCGATCGGCGACTTCCCCTACCTCGCGGCGAACGACTACCCGCCGGGGGTTCGCGAAACGCTGCGCGATGCCGTCGCCTATCTCTTCGTCGATCGCCTGCTGGGCAACACCGCCTTCTGGTCCCCCCGCGAGGAGAACGAGGTCTGGCGGCTCGACCTCGCCACGCTCCTGGCGGACCGGCCCGAGACTCCGCCGGGGCCGGTGCATCCGCTGCTCCGCGCCGCGGCGGTGCTGGCCGACCTCGAGCGCTGGCACGCCGGTCGGCAGGAGCGCGCGGCGGAGCTGGAGGCGCGGCTGGCGCGCGTCCGTCTGCTCGCCCCCCATTTCGATGCGCCGGGCGACCGCGCCGAGCTCCGGCGCGATCTGGAGACGCGGCTGCCGCGTTTCCGCGACGTTCCCTGGTGGTCCGAGGGGATGGCCGAGCTCGCCGGACTGGTCGACGCCGGCGAGGCACCCGACCGGCGGATCGCCGCCCGCGAGCTGGCGCTCGCCGGCGAGCGGGCCTATCCGTCGAGCCATGGTGGCAAGCGCTGCCGGCGCCTGCGCGAGGAGATCGAGGCGCCCGACGTCCAGGTCCAGGGGATGACCGTCGACGGTCCCGGCCGCCGCTCGCTCGAGATCACCCACCGCAATCTCGCCGCGCTCCACTTCCGCGCCTACCCGATCGACCTCGACGCGCGCCTGCGCAGCGCCGAGTTCCGCGGCTTCTTCCCCCAGGATCCGCGCGAGATCGACCGCCTGCTCGCCGGCGACCCGGTCGCCGCCTGGAGCGTCGAGTTGCCGCCGACGCGCGACTTCCTGGCGCACCGCACCTTCGCGACGCCGCCGCTCACCCGCCCCGGGCTCTACCTGCTGGTCGCCTCGGCCGACCGCTCGTTCCGCGAGGGACGCAACCGGCGCCTCGCCGTCCCGTTCACGCTCTCCGACCTGGTGCTCCTCGAGGAGGGCTACGGCGACCCCTGGCGGATCCGCCTGCTCTCCGGCCGCTCGGGCGAGCCGGCGCCCGGAGTCGACGTCGAGCTCTTCCGCAATAGCTGGCGGCGGGCGCCGGAGCGGACCGGCTCGGTCAGGACCGATGCCGCGGGCCACGCGGAGATCTCGCCGAGTCTCGACGGCACGTCGGGGCAGCTCCTGCTGGTCGCCCGGCGGGGCGACGACCTCGCGCTCGCGCAGCGCTGGGGCGGGGCGACGCGTCCCGAACCCCGCGCGTCGACCGGCGCCCTGTTCTTCACCGACCGCGCGATCTACCGTCCCGGGCAGAAGCTGCTCTGGAAAGTGCTCGCCTATCACGCGGGCCCCGAGCCCGGCCGGCTGCGCGCCGCCCCGCAAACGCCGGTCACCGTCTGGCTCGCCGATCCCAACGGCGAGCGAGTCGCGGAGACGACGGCGACGACCAACCGGTTCGGTACCGCCGCCGGGGAGCTGACGATTCCGGCCGGGAGACTGCTCGGCACCTGGAGCCTGCAGGCCTCGCTCGGCGGTGCCACCGAGGTGCGGGTCGAGGAGTACAAGCGCCCGACGTTCGAGGTCGAGATCGCCGAACCGGCGGACGACCTGCGGCTGAACCGCCCGGCCCGGCTCACCGGCGAGGCGAGCTACTACTTCGGCCTGCCGGTGGCGAGCGGACGGGTCGGTTGGCGCGTGACCCGCGAGCCGGTCCTTCCCTGGTGGTGGCGCTTCTGGGGTCTGCCGGTCGTCGTCCAGGCGCAGCAGATCGCGAGTGGCGCGACGCGCTTGGATGACCAGGGGAAGTTCGCGGTCGACTTCACGCCCGAGGCCGACGAGAAGGAGAAAGGGAGCGGCCTCAGCTATCTCTACCGACTGGTGAGCGAGGTGACCGACGACGGGGGCGAGACGCGCACCGCCGAACGCACCATCCGCTTGGGCTGGACCGCGGTCGAAGCCGAGATCGAGCGCCCGCGCGAGCTGCCGGTGGAAGGCAGAGCGCTCACCTTGGTCGCCCGGCGGCGCGATCTCAACGGCACCGCGCGGCCGGGCGCCGGGAGCTGGCGGCTGGTTGGGTTGCAGATTCCCGACGCGACGCCGCTGCCCGCCGACCTTCCCAGGCGCCCGGCGGCGGCGCCCCCGGAGGCGGGAGGCGAGTTCGCCACCCCCGGGGACCGGCTGCTGCCGCGCTGGGAACGTGGCGGCGACGTCGAGCGGACGCTCGCCCTCCTCGCCGACGGTCGAGAGGTCGCGCAAGGCGCGGCGGAGCACGGCGAGGACGGCAGCGCCGCGCTGGCGCTCGGCGCGCTCCCCTCGGGCGCCTATCGGTTGCGCTATACGACGCGCGACCGCTTCGGCGAGAGCTGCGAGGCGGTCCTCGATTTCCTGGTGGCGGGCGCGGCGAAGCGCCTCGCGCTGCCGGTGGCCCTGGCCTTCGAGCGCGCTCAGGCGCAGCCGGGCGAGAGCGTACGGCTCTGGCTCCACTCGAGCCTGGCGCGGGCGCCGGTCGAGCTCGAGCTCTTCCGCGGCGGAGAGCGCATCTCGCGGCGCAATTTCGAGCTCGCGGGCTCGCAGTGGCTCGACGTACCGGTCGGCGAGGCCGATCGCGGCGGACTCTCCGCCCGTCTGACCCTGGTCGCCGACCATCAGCTCGTCAGCGCGAGCGCGAGGCTCGACGTGCCGTGGAGGAACCGCGAGCTCACGGTCGAGCTCGCGACCTTCCGCGACCGGCTGACCCCCGGGGCGAGGGAGCGTTTCCGGGTGACGGTGAAGGACGCCGCGGGGCGCGCGGTCGAAGCCGGTGCGGCGGAGCTCCTCGCCTCGATGTACGACCGCAGCCTCGACCTCTTCGCCCCCTTCGCGCCGCCGCGGCCGCTCGCCCTCTTCCCGAGCGGCGGCAGCCCGGCGCCGCTCGCCACCTCGCTCGGCTCGAGCGGGCCGATCTGGTGGCGCGAGGAGTCGTGGATCGAATGGACCGAGGTCGACAGCCTCCGCGCCGACGCCTTCGTCGAGATCTCGCCCTACGGCATCGGCGGACCCGGCGGGCGGCGCTTCCGCGGCGGGGCGCAGCGCATGATGGCGAAAGGGACCCAGGTCGCGGAGAGCGCGGCGATGGCCGACGGGGCGCCGCCACCCGCGCCCGCGGCGGCGCCGGGACCGCGCGGCGAGCCGGCCGGCCAGGCGGCGACCCTCGAGGCTCGAGCCGAGGCCCCGCCCCCCGTGGCGCTGCGCTCCAATTTCGCCGAGACCGCCTTCTGGCAGCCGCAACTGCTCACCGGCACGGACGGCTCGGCGACGATCGAGTTCACCGTTCCGGATTCGGTCACCTCCTGGCGCTTCTGGGTCTCGGCGCTCGGCGACGCCCTCGCCTCCGGTTTCGCCGAGCGCCAGGCGGAGAGCGTCAAGGAGCTGATGGTCCGCCCCTACCTGCCCCGCTTCCTTCGCGAAGGAGACCGCGCGGAGCTCCAGGTGATGGTGAACAACGCCTCGGAGAAGCCGCTCGCCGGCGAGGTGCGGCTCGAGATCCTCGATCCGGAGACGAACGCGAGCCTGCTGGGAGAGTTCGGCCTCACGGCGGAGAGCGCGCGGCGCGCCTTCGAGGTCGCGCCGGGGCAGGGCAGCGGCCTCACCTTCCCGATCGCCGCGCCGCGCCGGGTCGGCGCCACGGCGTTCCAGGTCACCGCGGTCTCGGGAGCGATCTCGGACGGCGAGCTCCGCCCGCTTCCGCTCCTGCCCTCCCGGCTCCATCTCGCCCAGTCGCGCTTCGTCGCCTTGAAAGACCGCGAGCGGCGCGAAATGACCTTCGAGGAGATGCGGCAGGAGGAACCGACGCGGATCGACGAGCAGCTGGTGGTGACGGTCGACGGCCAGCTCTTCTACTCGATGCTCGACGCGCTGCCCTACCTCGTGGAGTACCCCTACGAGTGCACCGAGCAGACGATGAACCGCTTCGTCTCGACCGGCATGCTCGCCAGCCTCTTCGCGCAGTACCCGGCGGTCGGCCGCATGGCCGAGGAGATGGCCGGGCGCGAAACCCCCTACGAGCGCTTCGATGCGGCCGACCCCAACCGGCGGATGGCGCTCGAGGAGACGCCCTGGCTGCGCGAGTCGCGCGGCGGCGGGGCGGCTCCGGAGGGGCTGCTCAAGGTGCTCGATCCCCGCGTCGCGCGCGCGCAGCGCGACGAGGCGCTCGCCAAGCTCGCCAAGGCGCAGCTGCCGTCGGGGGGGTTCCCCTGGTTCGCGGGCGGACCGCCGTCGCCCTACATCACCCTCTACCTGATGGCGGGGTTCGCGCGCGCCGCGGAGTTCGGGGTCGACGTACCCAAGGAGATGGTGCAGCGCGGCTGGGGCTACCTCGCCCGCGAGGCGACCAGCGATTGGCTGCCGCGGGCGGTGAAGGACGACTGCTGCTGGGAGCTCTTGACCTTCCTCAACTACGTGGCGTCGTCCTATCCCGACCCCTCGTGGACGGCGGACCTGCTCTCCGCCGCCGACCGGCGGCGGATCCTCGACTTCTCCTTCGCGCACTGGAAGCGGCACGCGCCGCTCTCGAAGCTCCAGCTCGCCATGACCCTGGGGCGCATGGAGCGGCCGAAGGACGCCCAGCTCGTCCTGGCGAGCGTGATGGACTCGGCCAGGACGACGCGCGACGAGGGGACCTTCTGGCTGCCCGAGGACCGCGCCTGGCTCTGGTACGCCGATCGCATCGAGACGCACGCCTGGGCGCTGCGCGCGCTGCTCGAGATCGCGCCGGGCGATCCGCGCGCCGAGGGCCTGGTGCAGTGGCTCTTCCTCAACAAGAAGCTCAATCACTGGAAGTCGACGCGCGCCACCGCCGAGGTGCTCTACTCGCTCGCCTGGTACCTCAAGCGCGAGCAGCTCCTCGGCGCGCGCGAAGAGGTGGTGGTGACCGCCGGCAACGCGCGCACCACGCTGCTCTTCGAGCCGGAGCGCTTCACCGGCAAGAAGAACCAGATCGTGGTCCCCGGCGCGAAGCTCGATGCCGTCCATCGGCCCGCTGACGCGACGGTGGTGGTGGAGAAATCGACCCGCGGCCTCGCCTTCGCCTCGGCCACCTGGCACTTCTCGACCGAGCAGCTGCCGGCCGAGGCGCGCGGCGACCTCTTCCGCGTCGAGCGGCGCTACTTTAAGCGGACGACGCGAGGAGAAGAGGTGACGCTGCAGCCGCTCGTCGCCGGGGCCCGCCTGGCGGTGGGCGACGAGCTGGAGGTCCAGCTCTCGCTCTCCGCCAAGGCTCCGGCGGAGTACGTCCACCTGCGCGATCCGCGGCCGGCCGGACTCGAGCCGGACCGCGCGGAGTCGGGGTGGCGTTGGGACCTCGGTCTGGCGCGTTACGAGGAGACGCGCGACAGCGGGGCCAACTTCTTCTTCGAGCGGCTGCCGGCCGGGGAGTACACGCTGAAGTACCGTCTGCGCGCCAACCTCGCCGGCGAATTCCGCGCCGCGCCGGCCGAGCTGCAGTCGATGTACGCCCCCGAGTTCGTGGCCTACTCCGCCGGCGAGCGCCTGGCGATCGCGCCGGCGGAGTGAGCCTGGCCGCTCACATGTGGGCGATCAGCGCGTCGCCGAACTCGCTGCACTTGACCTCTCGCGCGCCCTGCATCTGGCGGGCGAAGTCGTAGGTCACCGTGCCGGCGTGGATCGCGCCGTCCATCCCCTGGATGATCTTGTCGGCCGCCTCGGTCCAGCCCATGAAGCGGAACATCATCTCGCCCGAGAGCACCACCGAACCCGGATTCACCTTGTCGAGGTCGGCGTACTTGGGCGCCGTCCCGTGGGTGGCCTCGAAGACGGCGTGACCGGTGGTGTAGTTGATGTTGCCGCCCGGCGCGATGCCGATGCCGCCGACCTGCGCGGCCAGC
>CAYZWR010000142.1:0-7681 GCA_964481735.1 uncultured Thermoanaerobaculia bacterium | reverse complement strand
GCGCCTCGGCGACGATCGTCGCCTGATGTAGGCGTCTGCCTCGCCGACCGCGGCGGGGCCCCGTCGCCTCCTCCATGGCCGCGGCCGAATCGGCTCGAGGTCACCGCCCGGCGCTGGACTTGCCTCCCGAGGCCGACGCCAGGGGAGATCGAGGCGAGAGCCGAAGTGGGCTCGCAGCTCCCCTGCGCGGGGAACCCGTTCCAGCGACATAATGCAGCGCAGCCGATGGATCCCCTGATCGAACCCGTTCGTCGCACGCGCCGGGCGGTCGCTGCTGCTCGCCGGCGCCACCCTCACGCTGCCGGCCGCGTCCTGCCGGTCGCCTGCTGCGCGCTCTTGCTGCTCTCCTTCGTCGCCGCCTGCAGTCTCGTCCGCGAGGGCCCCCCGACCGAGCCTCGGCTGATCCTCCCGCCCGTGAACGAGGCGACGTCGCCTTTGGGGATGGTGGCCACGAGCTCGCGACAGGCCACCGAAGCGGCGGTCGCGATCCTGGAGTCGGGTGGCAACGCGGTCGACGCCGCGGTCGCGGCGGCCTTCACGCTGGGCTCCGCGGATCCCGCGACGTCGGGGCTCGGCGGCATGACCTATGTCCTCCTGCGGCGAGCCGACGGCACCACGACGGCGATCGATGGCTCCGCGGTTCCGCCGGTCGCGATGGACCGGGTCAAGTTGCACGCCGCCGAGCTCGCCAACCTCGACCCCGAGCTGTCGGCGGCCTTCGAATTCGCCGCCGTCCCCACCACCTTGCAGACGCTCGCCTACACCGCCGAGAAGTACGGCACCCGGCCGCTCGGCGAGCTCCTCGCACCCGCCATCGAGGTCGCCGAGCGAGGGTACGTGGTCGACCACCCGCGGCGCGGCGCGATCCAGAAGTACCGTGGTGCGATCCTCAAGTCCGACCCGCTCCGCTGGCTCATCCTGAAGAACGGCGAGGAGGTCCCCTCGGCCGGGGAGCGACTCTGCAATCCGGACCTGGCGCGGACCCTGCGAACGATCGCGACGCTGGGGCCGCGCGAGTTCACTCAGGGATCGATCGCGCGGGAGATCGAGGCCGACATGATCCGCCACGGCGGCTTCGTGCGCCGGGCCGACCTGGTGGCCGTCAGGATCACCGAGAGCGCGCCCCTCGCGGCGACCTACCGTGGCCTCGACGTCCTCGCGTTCCCTTGGCCGGGGGCCGGCGGCATCCTCGTCGAGACGCTCAATATCCTCGAGCAGTTCACTCCCGAGGAGTTGAGCGAGGAGGGCGCGGCCCGGATTCAGATCCTCGCCGAGGCGAGCCACATCGCCCAGGCGGACCACCTGCAGTGGACCCGCGACCTCCTCGGCCCGGGCCCCCGGTCGACCCGGGACCACCTGTCCAAGTCCTTCGCGACCCAACGCGCGCAACTGATTCGCGGCGGCCGGCCATTGACGGCCGAGGACATCGGCACCCAGCCCGGTCTGCTGGAGCCGGGCGGAGGCACCACCCAAGTCTCGGTGATCGACCAGGCCGGCAACGCCGTCGCGCTCATCCAGACCCTGGGAAAGTTCTATGGCTGCAAGTTCCTCAACCCGCGGCTGGGGTTCCCCTACAACAGTCTGCTCCACGGACTGGGTTCCAGGCAGCTCGACCACCTGCCGCGTCGTTTCCACATCCCGATCTACCTGGCCCCGGCGATCCTGCTGAGCAACGGCGCTCCGTTCCTGGTCATCGGGGCCTCCGGCAGCGCCAAGGCTGGGCCGAACACCGCCATCACGATCAGCAACATCGTCGACCGTGGCCTGCCTCCGGCCGAGGCCGTCGCGGCGCCGCGGATCCTCTGGGACCCGAGAAAGCCCGGACAGGAGTTGCTGCTCGAGATGGTGCCGCCGCTGACCCGGAGGATGGTCGCGCAGTTGAAGGCCCGCGGCTACGAGAGCCTGCGCCTCATGGAGTACCCGACGCAGCCCATCACCCTCGCCAATCTCGGGGGGATCAACCTGGTCTATTTCGATGCCAGCCGTGGGCTCTACGTGGGCGTCGCCGACCCCCGTCGCGGAGGCCTGGCCAGCGGCCCGCAACTCTAGGTCTCGCGACCGCTCGCGCCGCGAGCGATAATGACCGCACCACCATGCGCGACCTGATCGAGATCCGGCGCCGGGCCCGTGAGCTCGCCGAACGCGGCGAGCGGGCGGTGCTCGCCACGGTCGTCGAAGTGGAGGGTTCGGCCTATCGCCGGGAGGGGACGCGGCTGCTCATCGAAGGGGACGGGCGGCTCACCGGGGTGCTCTCCGGCGGCTGCCTGGAGCGGGATCTGGTCGAGCGGGCGCGATCGCTGCTCACCCTCGATGCCTGTCGCCTGGAGTGCTACGACCTGCGCTCCCCCGACGAGGCGCTCTGGGGACTCGGCCTCGGCTGCGGCGGCAAGATCACGTTGCTCCTGCAGCCCTTGGCGCCCGATGCCGGCGAAAGCTCCCCGCTCGCGCGCTTCGAGCGCGTGGCGCTCGCGCGACGCCCGGCCGTCGTCGCCACGGTCTTTCGGGTGCACGGCGACGGTGGGGGCCACGCGGTCGGCGATCAGCTGAGCGATGAGCCCGGGCTGGCTCCGCCCGGCCTCGGCGGGCGCGTCCACGAGGCGTTCGCCGAGACGCGGGGCGGAGCCCGCCCGCTGGTTCGCCGGGTCGCCCTGGAAACCGGCGAGCTCGACCTGCTCTGCGAGCCGGCCACGCCGCCGACTCGACTCGCCATCGTCGGTGCCGGACGGGACGTCATCCCGGTCGCCCGGCTCGCCGGCGAGCTCGGCTGGGAGGTGACGGTGGCCGATCCCCGGCCGACCGCGGAAGCCGCGGCGCGCTTCGAGGGCCTCGCCGCCTACGTCGACGGTGCGGCGCGCCGGCTCGCCGCCGGTCTCGCGCTCGACCCCTGGAGCGCCCTCCTGATCATGACCCACAGCTATCTCGACGACCTCGCGGCCCTGACGGAGCTGCTGACCTCTCCGGCCCCCTACGTCGGCCTCCTGGGTCCTGCGGCGCGGCGCGAGCGGCTGCTCGCCGACCTCGCGATGCAGGGACACGCCCCGCGACCCGGCGAGCTCGCGCGACTCCACGGTCCGGCCGGCCTCGACCTCGGGGGCCGCGCGCCGGAAGAGGTGGCGCTCGCGATCCTGGCGGAGATCCAGACGGTTTTCTCTCATCCGGCGCGCTCCCCGGAGACGACTCCGGCGCCGGTCGACCTTCACCGCACCGCGCCATGACCCCGGCTCTGCTGCTCGCCGCGGGGGCCTCGCAACGGCTCGGGCGGCCGAAGGCGCTGCTCCCGTATCGCGGCTCATCACTGATCGAGCACGCCGCGGAGACCCTGCTCGCCGCGGGCTGCCAGCCGGTCCTGCTGGTGCTCGGCGCCGAGAAGGACAAAGCCCGCGCCCGGGTGAAGGGGCTGCCGGTCGGCATCGTCGAGTGCGACGACGCCAAGGAGGGCATGTCGGCCTCGATCCGCGCCGGCGTCGAGGCGCTCGCCACCGCGGCGCCCGCCGCCGCCGGCCTGCTGCTCGCCCTGGTCGACCAGCCGCTGGTCACCGCCGGGCTGCTCGAGCGGTTGATCGCAGCGGGCGGCGAGGGCGGACTCGCCGCGAGCGACTACGGTGAAGCGATCGGACCTCCGGCCTACTTCGCCCGCGAGTACTTCGCCGAGCTCGCGGCCTTGCGCGGCGACCGGGGCGCCAAGCGGATCCTGCAGGCCCACCGCGATCGGCTGCGCCTGATCGAGTTTCCCGGCGGCGCCCTCGACGTCGACCGCGCGACCGACTACGAGCGCCTGCTGTCCGGCTCGTAGGCCTGCGCCTCGGCCCAGAGCTCGACCAGCTCGCCGATCCGGCGCTCGACCTCCTGCCGCTGGCGCCGGAGCTCGGCGACCACGGCTTTCCGGCGGCGCAGGCGCAGGTAGGCGTGGGTCTCGCGCCAGAACGCCTCCTGGCGCTCGAGGAAACGCACCGCGACGTAGCCGGTGAATGGTGCGACGACCAGCAGGGCGAGCGCGCCCGTCGCGCCGGCGGACGCGGCGGCGAGCCCGGCCTCGATCGCCCAGGTCAGGGGATAGGCGAGGAGCGAGGGAAACAACTTGAAGGTCGCGACCTGATTGGGCTCGTCGTCGGCTCGGCGGGCGATCAGCGCGACGGCGAGGTAGGGCACTAGATTGAGCACCATGCCGACCAGCGCGACCGGCGCCGCCAGGATCCCTCGCGCCAGCGCCCCCACGACCGAGACCAGCGTGTCCGCGACCGGATAGGTCGCCACCACCTGCGGGTCGCTCAGGCGCGCCGCGGCGAGCAGCGCGTCGTACTCGCGGGTCGCCGAGGCCGCCGCCTCGACCGCCGCGGGGTGACGGCGGCGCAGCCAGGCGAGCCCGTCGAGCAACGAACGCCGGGTATCGAAGGCGTCGGCGAGCGGTCGCCGGCGCGGCAGCTCGAGAGTCGAGACCTCGAGCACGTCGGCGCCCCGCTCGACCAGCCGGGCCTCTTCCCACGAGGAGTAGCCGAGGGTGACCCGCGCCAGCGCCTCGGCGATCCGTTCGGTGAGCAGGCGGACCGCGGTCGCCTCGTCGCGCCGCGCGAGCTCCACCTCCTCGCCCGGATCGACCGGCTGGCCGACGACCACCAGCGCCCGGGAGCGGAAGCGCTCGCGCTCTTCGAAGAGCAGGCCGACCGGCAGGATGCGACAGCCGAGCGGCCCGAAGCGCTGCTCCGCCTCGAGCACGATGCGGGCGGCTCCCGTCCGGAGCGGCTGCAGGGACGGCGCGTCATGGCTGATCCCTTCGGGGAAGATGGCCAGGATGCCGCCGGCGGCCAGCAGCTCGTGGCTGCGCGCGAAGGTCTCCAGGTTCTTGGCCCGGTCACCCCCCTCGTCCTGGCGGCGGTAGACCGGCAGCACGCCGGCGAGATCGAGGATCTGCGCGAGCCCCGGGATCTTCCACAGCGTGTGCTTGCCGAGCATGCGCGCGGGCAGGCGGAGCGGCCCGAGCAGGAACATCGGATCGATCAGGCCGTTGACGTGGTTGGCCACCACCACGAGGGGGCCTTGCCGCGGCACGCGCGAGCGCCCCACGACCTCGAGGCGGCGAAAGAAGAGACCGAGGAGGATCCGGCAGAGGGCGCCGATCAGCAGATCGACCGAGCGACGGAACATGGCGCGGCGCGCCTCAGGCCTCCGGCTCCCGCCAGGCGGCCGCCGCGGCCAGCCCGCGGCCCTCGTCGATCAGGAACATGCCGGCGTAGCCCAGGGCGAAGAAGAGCCCGGTGGCGAGGATCGCGGCGCGCTGCGAGCCGCTCGCCGAGGAGATCCCGCCGAAGACCAGGGGGCCGAAGGCATAGGCGCCCTTTCCGGCCAGCCCCCAGAAGGCGAAGAACTCGCCGCTCTTCGACACCGGCGCGAACATCCCGACCAGCGCCCGCGAGGCCGACTGCAGCGAGCCGATGCCCAGGCCGGCGGTCAGCGCGATCCCCCAGAACGCGCCCTTGCTCGCGGTCAGGTAGGTCGCCAGGCAGACCGCGATCCAGAGCAGCAGCGCCACCTGGATGGTGCGCCGAGCGCCGAGCCGGTCCTGCACCGAGCCGAAGACGAAGGCGCCGAGCGCCGACGAGATCTGGACGACCAGGAAGAGGCCGATGAGCTCTCTCGACGTGAACCCGACCGTCCGCTCGGCATAGACCCCGACGAAGGCGATGATGCTCGAGAGCCCCGCGGAGTAGCAGAAGAACACGCCGAGGAACCTGGCGAGCTCCCGGAAGTGCCGGATCGCGCGCGCCGTCGTGGCGAGCCGCGCGAAGCCGACCCGGGCGTAGTAGAGGAGGGGGTGATGGCGCCGCGG
This sequence comes from uncultured Thermoanaerobaculia bacterium, assembly GCA_964481735.1. Lineage (GTDB taxonomy): Bacteria > Acidobacteriota > Thermoanaerobaculia > Multivoradales > JAGPDF01 > JAGPDF01. Next base: position 1,857 of record CAYZWR010000142.1, on the reverse strand, counting down.
CGCCCGCTCGCGCAGGAAGAGGAAGGTCGGCAGCGCCGCGACCAGGAAGAAGGCCGCGGTCGCCGGCCAAGCGCGCCGCAGGTTCTCGAGGTTCTCGAGGGTGAAACCGGCGTCGATCCGCGCTTTGACCAGCAGCAGCGAGGCGAGCCCGCCGAAGTAGCCGAGCCCCCAGCCGAAACCCGAGATGCGGCCCACGGTCGCCGGCGTCGAGAGCTCGGGCAGGAACGCCGCGGTGAGATTCTCGCCGAACGAGAAGGCGATGTTCGAGAGCACGAAGAGGGCGAGCCCGAGCGCGATCGCGCCCGGCGTCACGAAGTAGAGCAGCGCCGTGCCGGCCACGCAGGCGACATAGGAGGCGAAGAGGAAGAGTTTCTTGCGCCCCGACTCGTCGGCCATAGCGCCGATCAGCGGCGAGAGGAGGACGACGATCAGATTCGACACGAAGATGCCGCGCCCCCACCAGGCGTCGGCCTGCGGTCCGGCGGCGACCAGGCGGGTGAAGAAGACGCTGAAGGCGACGGTGACGATGACCGTCGTGTAGCTCGAGTTGGCGAAATCGAACATCGCCCACGCGACGATCTCGCGCCGGCGCACCGGGGGCACGGCCGGCGACGCGAGCGGAGCCCCGTTCGGCGTCGCCACGTCCCCGGCCTAGGGGCAGGTCATGAAGGCGTTGGAGTCGGTGATGGCCGGCGCCGAGACGCCGAGGGAGTTGTCGTAGACCTTGGGAACGCCGGTCCAGGTGTCGAGCACCGTGATGTGGAACTCGACGTTGGTGAGTGCGGCGTAGTACACCCAGTAGCGGTTGTTGAAGCTGCAGGCGTTGATCACCTTGATCATCACCTCGAAGTTCGAGGGGCTGAAGAACCAGAGGATGCCGGTTTCCTCGGAGCCGAGCGGCACGAACGTGGCGTTGCCGGTCTGGCCGACGAAGTTGCGCCAGGTGGCGCTGATCCGGAACCGCCCCTTGCCGACCTCGCCGTAACGGCCGTCGTAGCTCGGGAAGGACCCGTCGCCGGCGAGGATGCGCGTCGCGCCGCTGCACGCGACGTAGGTGCTGAACGTGCCGTCGCTGCCGACCTCGCCGCCCGCGGTGACCAGGTAGTAACTCTGGTTGGCGGTCAGCGCGACACCGGAGAGCGTGCTCGAGCTCGGGCCGAGCGCACCGTTGTCGTTGGCCGCGATCAAGTTGACCAACGGGTTCGCCGGATCGAAGCCCCCGCGGTAGAGATAGAGGACGCCGTCGAAGCCACCTTCCTGGACGCCGTAGATGTTGCAGGAGGCGTTGAGGTCGGTGAAGAAGGGCTGGCTGCTGTACTTGACGACCTTGCCCGACAGGCTTCCGAGATCGAGGTTCGGGCGGTTGAACATCCCGCCGTTGGTCGTCGCCCCGTAGAACGCGGCGCCGGCGCTGGCCTGGAGCGGCGCCGCGGCGAGCGCCAGGGCGAGCGCGCAGCACGCCAGGAGCCGACCGGACCGGAATCGCGTCGCCCTCGTCACGACCGCGGATCCTACCGCACCGGCTCGTGGAGCACCGCTGCGCACGGGACGATCGTGTTTTCGGCTCCTCGGTAACCCACGCTCCCCCGGCCGCTGGTCCGATCTCCCCTTGCCGGGAGGCGGTTTCTCGGCAGCCTTGGTTCCCCCCGGCTGGTCGGATCTCCCTGCGCCGCGACCGGCGGGCGCCTTTCGCAAGCCACAACCGGGCGCCCGCCTCCGGCTTCGGCCTCGCCAATCGCTTTCGTAGGCCGGTGCTTTCCTGTGCTCGGCCTCAGAGGCCGCTCTGCAGGGAGATCCGACCAGCCGTGCCCCCACCCCTGAGTAGCCACCTCTCCCCCACCCTTGTCAGCACCGTGG